>NZ_CP045393.1:3872413-4195115 GCF_009363655.1 Roseovarius sp. THAF27 | reverse complement strand
GTTTGCCCCGTTCCGCGGTCAACTCGTTTCGCCTCGACGCGCCCTCGACTGGCGCGCCCCTCAATAGTTGCGATCGCAGTTCGGTCGGCAGCAGACAAAGCATCGCCGGCCCGGCGGCACGGTGTGCCGCCGACAAGCCTTGATGGCATTTGTCCGGGCGCAATCAAGGGCGTGTCCCAACTCGTCCCCACAAGCCAAGGGCGGCCGCCGCAATGATCGCGCGAATTGCGTTGGACAATACGGTACCCCGACATCCGTCGTTTGCACCGGCGCGACCAGAGCAGTCGGTCGCGTCATCCGGTGCGGGTTCCTGTCCCCCCAAGCGTGAATCGCCTGGTGAAATTAGCAATTGAGTCAGCGCAACAGCAACTGTTCTTAGCGCTTGACACGAGCTTTCCGCGAAAAAAGATCAATGGTCCCGAGTCGTTCTCAACCATAAAAAAAAGGTGCCGGACGATTCGGCACCTTTTCCTTCAATAGCTTAGTGTCGTCGCTCAGCCGATCGATTTGATCCGCGAAGCAAGCCGCGACATTTTCCGCGAAGCGGTGTTTTTATGAAACACTCCCTTGGACACGCCGCGCATCAGTTCGGGCTGCGCGGTACGCAGTGCGTTTTGTGCAGCTTCCTTGTCGCCGGACGCGATTGCTTCCTCGACCTTGCGCAGGAATGTGCGAATCCGCGAGCGGCGCGCCTTGTTGACGCTGAGACGGCGCGCGTTCTGGCGCGCACGTTTTTTGGATTGAAGAGTGTTGGCCATGGTGTGAACCTTTTCGGGTCTGTCATTTCGTTTCAAGTGTGCACGACGACAACCCGTTCCGGCAGGCCAATGGGCCGGAATGATTCTGGCCAGAGCGGGCCGCACGCGCATGTATGGCGCAGGCGTATAGCGGCAAACTTCGCGAAAGCAAAGCGGGAATCGATGAAAACCGCTTTCGCCCGCCTCGCGCGCCCGGCATGATCCGACCGACGCAACCGGAGAAACCAAGATGACCCTTGCCCACCGGAACTGGGTGCCCGCACGAAGCGAGACCCTGGTTCAGACCATCGCGACCCGAACGGGCTCGGAAACCAGTGCCGCGATTGCCACAAGGATCGAGGCCCTGGCCGAGGAAAACCGCAAGATCCACGAGCGCGACTGTTTCAACCTGAACCCGGCCACGAACGTGATGAATCCGCGCGCCGAAGCACTGCTGTCCTCGGGGATCGGATCGCGGCCATCGCTGGGCTATCCCGGCGACAAGTACGAAATGGGCCTTGAGGCCATCGAGGAGATAGAGGTCATCGCCGCCGAGCTGGTCGCCGATGTCTTTCAGGCGAAATTCGCCGAGATCCGCGTGCCGTCCGGGGCGCTGGCGAATCTTTACGCGTTCATGGCGATCTGCAAACCGGGCGATACGATCATCGCGCCCCCGGCCACGATCGGCGGGCATGTCACGCACCATGCCGATGGATGTGCCGGCCTGTTCGGTCTGCGCACCGTACCGGCGCCGGTCAACGCGGATGGGTACACGATTGACCTGGATGCGCTCCGGGAAATCGTCCGGCAAGAGAAACCAAAGCTGATCACCGTTGGCGGCTCGTTGAACCTGTTCGAGCATCCCGTGGCCGAGGTGCGCGCCATTGCCGACAGCGTGGGCGCGAAGGTCATGTTCGACGCCGCCCACCAATGCGGGATCATTGCCGGGCGGGCGTGGAAGAACCCCCTGGCGGAAGGCGCGCATCTGATGACGATGAGCACCTACAAGAGCCTCGGCGGTCCGGCGGGCGGCGTGATCGTCACCAACGAGCCCGAGATGGCGGAACGGCTGGACGCCATCGCCTTTCCGGGCATGACCGCCAATTTCGATGCCGCCAAGTCGGCGGCCCTGGCGGTGTCGATGCTGGACTGGCGCGAGCACGGGACGGCCTATGCACAGGCGATGATCGAGCTGTCTCAGGCGCTGGCAGAGGCGTTGGCGGTACTGGGCATTCCGGTCTTCGAGACGCCCAAGGGATATACCACCTCGCACCAGTTCGCCGTCGAGGCGGCGCAGTTCGGGAGCGGACAGGCGGCCTCGAAGACCTTGCGCAAGGCCGGGTTCCTGGCCTGCGGAATCGGCCTGCCCATCGCGGAGGTACCGGGCGACATGAACGGTCTGCGCATCGGAACGCCCGAGCTGGTTCGCTGGGGCGTCACGGCAGAGGACGCGCCGGCGCTAGCGGAGCTGATCCACGCCGGCCTCACCGGCGATCCACAAGCAGTCGCGCCGCGAACTCAGGAGATGCGCAGTCGGTTCGATGCGCTACATTACGTGATCTGAAACGGGCGGGGGCCTACAGGCCCCTGCGCCTTACTTGTCGCGGAACTGGGCTTCGCGTTTCTCGGCGAAGGCGGCCATGCCTTCCTTCTGGTCCTCGGTCGCGAAGAGCGAGTGGAAGACGCGGCGCTCGAACAGCAGGCCCTCGGCCAGCGGCACCTCGTAGGAGCGGTTGACCGCTTCCTTGACCGCCATGACGGTGATCATGGATTTCTCGGCGATCTTGCCTGCCGCCGCCATCGTTTCCTCCATCAGCTTCTTGGCCGGAACGACGCGGCTGACGAGGCCCGAGCGGTCGGCCTCTTCGGCATCCATGAAACGGCCCGTCAGGTTCATGTCCATGGATTTGGATTTGCCGATGAACCGCGTCAGGCGCTGGCTGCCGCCCATCCCGGCCATGACGCCGAGGTTGATTTCGGGCTGGCCGAACTTGGCGTTGTCCGCGGCGATGATGAAGTCGCACATCATGGCCAATTCGCACCCGCCGCCCAGCGCATAGCCCGAAACGGCGGCAATGATCGGTTTGCGGATGCGCACGATGGCGTCCGCCTCGGGGCCGAAGAGGTTGCCTGCGAAGACGTCCACGAAGGACTTTTCCGACATCATCTTGATGTCCGCCCCGGCCGCGAAAGCCTTTTCCGAGCCGGTGATGACGATGCAGCGCACCTTGTCGTTGCCTTCGGCATCCTGCAACGCATCGACAAGCTCGCCCAGCAGCTGGTCGTTGAGGGCGTTGAGGGCATCGGGGCGGTTGAGGGTAATCTTGGCGACGTGGTCTTCTACTTCGACGATGATCGTCTCATAGGCCATGAAATTTGCTTTCGCTTGTTTCTGTCAGGTCTGAGTCATTACCATTTGAGACAGTCGGATCAAGGTTATCTTTGACAGGTCGCACAATAGAAGCTCGAACGGCCCGATTGCACGACGCGGCGCACAATTCCGGTGCATCCGGCGCGACGGCACGGCGCGCTCTCGCGGTCGTAGACGTCGAAGCTGTGCTGAAAATATCCAAGCTCTCCATCGGCTTGGCGGAAGTCGCGCAAGGAGGAGCCGCCAGCGAGAATCGCGTCGTTCAGCACGGCGCGGATGATCGGCACCAGCGCCGCGACCCGGCTGGCCGAGACGCGACCGGCGCGGCGCAGGGGCGAGATACCGGCCCGGAAAAGCGCCTCGCAGACGTAGATATTGCCCAGCCCCGCGACGATTCGCTGATCCAGGAGGGCCGACTTGACCGGCGTGTTCTTTCCCGCCAGCGCGGCGACCAGGTAGGGCTCGTCGAACTGGTTGCCCAGGGGCTCGGGGCCCAGCTTGGCCAGCAGGGGATGCGCCTCCGCGGTGTCGGTGGCCATCAGGTCCATCGCGCCGAAGCGGCGCGGATCGTTGAAGGTGATGCGGGCACCGTTGGCCATGTCGAGCACCACGTGGTCGTGCTTTTCCACCGCGGGATGGTCGTGCACGAACTGCCCCAAGGGATCGCCCGAGATCAGGATGCGGCCGGACATGCCGAGGTGGATCAGCAGCGTCTCGCCCGAGGACAGGTCGGCAAGGATGTATTTCGACCGCCGCCGCAGGGTCAGGACGCGCTGGCCAGCCAGACGCTCGGCCATGCCCGGCGGGAAAGGCCAGCGCAGATCGGGGCGGTTGACGCGCGCGGTGGCGATCACCGCGCCGGTCATCGCGGGTTCCAGCCCGCGGCGCACTGTCTCGACCTCTGGCAATTCCGGCATTCCGTCCCCTCTGCGACCAAACGGGCGCATTGTAACCCGCCCCCGGCGACCTATAAGAAGGACTCGAGGATCAAACGGCAAGGCCGCGGGGATAAATGACCGGGAAAACAACGCATTTCGGATACGAGGACATCCCCGAGGAGGAAAAGGCGGGCCGCGTGCGCGGTGTGTTCGGGTCGGTCGCGTCGAAATACGACGTGATGAACGACGCCATGTCCTTTGGCATCCACCGCATCTGGAAGGACGCGATGATGGACTGGCTGGCGCCGCGTGCGGGGCAGCGCCTGCTGGACGTGGCGGGCGGCACCGGCGACATCGCCTTTCGGTTTCTCAAACGCGCCGGTTCGGGCCATGCCACCGTGCTGGACCTGACCGAGCCGATGCTGGTCGAGGGCCGCAAGCGCGCCGAGGCGGAGCAGATGGCCGCGAACCTGGACTGGGTGGTGGGCGACGCGATGGCGCTGCCCTTTGCCGACAACAGTTTCGACGTTTACACAATCAGCTTCGGCATTCGGAACGTCACCCGCCCGCAGGAGGCCCTGAACGAGGCCTTTCGCGTGCTGAAACCCGGCGGGCGATTGATGGTGACGGAGTTCAGCCAGATCCCCAATGACCTGATGCAGAAGGTCTATGACCTCTACTCCTTCAACATCATTCCGCAGATGGGGCGGGCCATCGCCGGGGACCGCGACAGCTATCAGTACCTGGTAGAATCGATCCGCAAGTTCCCGGACCAGGAGACTTTCCTGGGCATGGTGCGCGACGCCGGGTTCGAGCAGGCCAAGTACCGCAATCTCAGCATGGGAATCGCCTGTCTGCATTCCGGCTGGAAGATCTGAGCCATGCGCGGGCCGCACAATATCCTGCGCCTGATCCGCACGGGCGCCACGCTGGAGCGCACCGGCGCCATGGGCCTGATCATGGATGCGATGGATGCACCGCCCTTGGTGCGCGGGACCATGCGGTTCCTGGCCTGGCCGTTTCAATGGCTGGGCTACAAGGGCGACACCAGCATGCCGCCCGCCCTGCGCGCGCTGACCGCGCTGGGCCCGGCCTATATCAAGTTCGGGCAGGTCTTTTCGACCCGGCCCGATATCGTCGGCGATGCCCTGGCGCAGGAACTGCGGGTGTTGCAGGACAAGCTGCCGCCCTTCGACGCCAGCGTCGCCAAGGCCAGCGTGGCCAGTTCGCTGGGGCAACCTGTCGACGCGATATTCTCCGAGTTCAGCGCACCGATTGCCGCCGCGTCGATTGCGCAGGTCCACAAGGCGCGGCTGCGCGATACCGGCCAGGACGTGGCGGTCAAGGTGCTGCGCCCGGGGATCGAGCGGGCCTTTCGCAGGGATATCGACGCGTTCTATTTCGCGGCGCGCATGATTGAGGTGCTGTCCCCGTCCGCCCGCCGACTGAAACCCCGCGATGTGATCGCCCATTTCGAAGGCGTGGTTAACGGAGAGCTCGACCTTCGGCTCGAAGCGGCCTCGGCCAGCGAATTCACCGCCAACACCGCCGAGGATGAAGGTTTCAGCCTGCCGGCCGTCAACTGGGATATGTCCGGGCGGCGGGTGATGGTGATGGAATGGGCCGACGGCGCGCCGATGGGCGACAACGCCGCCATTGATGCCGCCGGTCACGACCGCGCGGAACTGGGCGAACGGGTGCTGCAGCTTTTCCTGAAACATGCGCTGCGCGACGGGTTCTTTCACGCCGACATGCACCAGGGCAACCTGAAGGTCGCGCCGAACGGAGATATCATCGCCTATGATTTCGGCATCATGGGACATATCGACGAGTACACGCGCCGGGTCTATGCCGAGATCCTGTACGGGTTCATCAAGCGTGACTACCGCCGGGTCGCCGAAGTGCATTTCGAAGCCGGATACGTGCCCGCCGACCGCGACGTCGATGAATTCGCGCGGGCGCTCCGCGCCGTGGGCGAGCCGATCTTCGGCATGGATGCCTCGAAAATCTCGATGGGGGGGCTGCTAAGCTATCTCTTTGAAGTGACAGAGAGATTCGGGATGGAAACCCGGACCGAGCTGATCCTGCTGCAACGCACGATGGTGGTGGTCGAGGGCGTCGCCCGCAGCCTGAACCCGCAGACCAACATCTGGCAGGTCGCCAAGCCCGTGGTCGAGGATTACATCCGCAAGAACATCGGACCCGGCGCCGCCGTGCGCGACTTGCGCCGCACGCTGATGGTCGTGTCGCGCTATGGCCCGCGCCTGCCGCAGATCGTGGAAAGCGCGTTGATCCGCCAATCCAGGCCTGCGCCGGAACCAAGGCAGGGCCTGCGCTGGAAATCCGTGCTATGGCTGGGGCTCGGCGTCGCGTTCGGCACGATGGCGACGCTGCTGGCGACGACCCTTTTCTGAGACGTGGCTTTGATGTGACTCCGCCCGTGTATCAAGTTGCAATCCACCGCCAAGGGTGTCGGAATCAAGGTTGCCTCGCTATCCTGCAGGGGACGTCAAAGGAAGGAAACGCGCAGTGATCCGTACATCGACACGCGTTCTGATCACGCTCGGATTGCTTGGCCTCCCCGGCCTCGCGCTGGCCGACAATCTGAAAACGCTGACGACCAACAATTACGGCGTGCCCGGCGGCCTGATCGACATGCCGACCGCCGAATCCGCGCCGGACGGTCAGTTGTCGACCAACGTCACGTATTTCGACGGGTTTTACCGCGCGACCCTGAGCTTTCAGATCACCGACCGCCTGACAGGCAGCTTTCGCTACGCGGGGACGGAAGGCATCTCGCCGACCTTTTCGACCTATTACGACCGCAGCTTCGACCTGCGGTTTCGCGTGTTCGACGAGACGGATTGGACACCCGCCGTCTCGGTCGGCCTGCGCGACTTCGTCGGCACCGGGCTGCTTTCCAGCGAGTATGTCGTCGCCACCAAGTCGATCGGGGACCGCCTGCGCGTGACCGGCGGCCTCGGGTTCGGGCGGCTTGGCAGCTACGCAAGTGACGGCAGCATCGGCTCGCGGGCACCATTCAGTTTTGCCCAGGCCGGCACGGGTGGCCAGTTCAACGTCGACGACTGGTTCCAGGGCGACTACGCGTTCTTCGGCGGTGTCAGCTATCAGGCGACGGACAAACTGTTGCTGAGCGCTGAGTATTCCTCGGACAATTACGACACCGCGCAAGCGGCAGGGGTTCTGAAACGGTCGACCCCCTGGAACTTTGCGCTGTCCTATCAGATCAACGATGGCACGGCCTTGCGGGCGTTTGCCCTGCATGGCGAAGAGTTCGGCGCCGCGCTGACCTTCAGCCTCAATCCCAAGACTCCGTCGGTCAAGGGCGGCACCGAGCTGGCGCCCCTGCCGGTCGCCGTCCGTGGGCCGCGCAGCGCCGAAGACCTTGGCTGGACCACCCAACCGGGCCGCGAGAAGGCGATCACCGCGTCGCTGGAGAACAGCCTTCAGCAATCCGAACTGGACCTCGAGGGCGTGACGCTGAACGCTCGCAGCGCACATGTCCGCATCCGCAACGAGAAATACGATGCCACGTCGCAGGCGCTGGGCCGGACATTGCGCGTCATGAGCCGCGAATTGCCGGCTTCTGTCGAAATGCTGCATGTGACGCTGATTGAGAACGGCATCCCGGCCAGCACGATGAGCTTCAGCCGCACCGACCTGGAACGGCTGGAACACAGGCCGGCGCGCGAGGCGCTCGCCGCCGCGCAGTTCAGCGATACGCTGCGCTTCGGCGACTATCCCGACCCGTTCCCCGAGGTCTATCCGCGCTTCGAATGGTCAATCGCTCCGTATCTTCGAACCTCTCTGTTCGATCCGAACGATCCGCTGCGCGTCGATCTTGGCGTGCGGGCGAAGGGCAAGTATCACCTGGGGTCCGGGTGGGTCCTGTCGGGGTCTGTCGGTCAGAAGGTGGTCGGCAACCTGGACGAGGCGGCGCAACCCAACAACTCCCAGTTGCCGCGGGTGCGGTCCGACACGGCGCTTTACAACCAGACGGACGAACCGTTCCTGGAGCACCTGACAGTCGCCAAGTACGGCCGGCTTGCGCCGGATTTCTACAGCCGTGTCACCGCCGGCTATCTGGAACGCATGTATGCCGGTGTTTCGGGCGAGGTTCTGTGGAAGCCGGTGAACAGCCGGTTGGCGCTCGGGGCGGAGCTGAACTACACCCATCCGCGCGATTTCGATCAGCAGTTCGGACTTCGGTCGCGGGTCACGCCGGGCGGCACCATCCCCGAGTTCAATGGCCATGTCTCGGCCTATTACGATTTCGGCAACGGCTTTCACGGCCAGCTGGACGCCGGGCGCTACCTGGCCGGCGACTGGGGGAGCACGATCACGCTCGACCGCGAGTTCGCCAACGGCTGGAAGATCGGCGCGTTTGCCACGTTCACTGACGTGTCGTCTTCGCAATTCGGCGAAGGGTCGTTCGACAAGGGAATCCGCTTTACCGTTCCGCTTTCGTGGCTGCTGGGCCAGCCCACCAAGCAAAAGGCCAGCGGCGTCATCCGCCCCCTGACCCGGGACGGCGGTCAGCGGCTTGAAGTGGACGGGCGGCTTTACGAGACCATTCGCGGATCGCATCGCCCCGAAGTCGCAAAGAGCTGGGGGAAATACTGGAGATGACGCGTATATCGAAGCATCTGCTCGCCGCCGGTCTGATCGCGGTGCTTGGCCTGACGGCGTGCACCAACACGCGCCAGGAATCATCGATCCTGTCCGTCGGCAAATCCTTGATAGACTCCCGCCGCGCCCAACCTGGCGCCAGGCCCAAGGTCAACGACAGCATCGTCCAGCGCGAGATAGGCCGCGCCCTGCAATCGACCGACGGTCCGCTTGCCCTCATGCAGATCGAGGGAACGGGCAGCGTCGCGGTGCTGCGCGTGATCGAGACCAATGGCCCGCATTCCACCTGGGCCGCCTGGGGCACCAGCGAACGCCGCAGCGTGTCGACACGCGGCGGGGTCATCACATCGACCCGCGGGCTGGGCACCGACCTGATGTCGTCCAGTATCAAAGGGCTGCTGACCATGCTGTCGCGCCGGCAGGACGGGATCGAAAGCCAGATTCTCAGACATCTGGACGGCGAAAACCAGATCGAGGAAACGCTGGCCTATTGCGCCTTCACGCCGGGCCCACGTCAGGACTATGCCGCGGGCGCGCTGCGGCTGCAGGCAACGCGGGTCGACGTCTATTGCAAGTCCGACAACGGAACGTTCAGCAATTATTACCTGGTCAGCCAGAACGGCCGGATCGTCAAGTCGCGCACCTGGCTGGGCGAGGGGTTGGGATACTTCACCTTGAGCCATCTGCGCTGAGATCCAAAGCGTTTCGCCTTTTCCCTGAACCATCGGCGAATGGCGAAGCGCGTGCAACGATTGGCTGTTGTGCTGGGTTTCGCGGGTAAGCTGTGATCCGGGTTTATCGCGAAACGCTTTAGTGCCGTGCCGGAGTGCTGCCCGGGTCAGCGAAAGATGGGAAAGCAAAAGAAAAGCGGGCCCGAAAGCCCGCCTTTAAATCGGAATGTACCGCAAATGCGGTTTTATCAGTTCGCCACAAGGCTCGTCGTGGAGGACGACGAGTCGGCGAGGGCGACGATCAGGCCAGCGGCGACAACGCCGACGACAACGTAGGTCACGCCGCCGATTGACAGCAGCGAGCCTTGCTGGGCCTGGGTCGACACGAACGGATCGTTCGTTGCGGGTGCGTCCTGAGCGGCGGCCGGCGCAACCGAGGCTGCGACAACAGCAGAGGCAGCGATGAGTGTCGAAAGTTTCTTCATGACAGTCTCCAAGTGATAGGGTTGCACGATGCCGAAGCACCACATTTCACGCCCTGTATCTCATATCCGGGTCGGAATTAAAACCTTATCTGTACGCCAGCGGGCAAATTCGCGGATTATTTTGGCGCTGTGACCAATACGCCAATTTATTGATCCGGTCGCGGCAGACGGAGGCCCAGCAGCGACGCGGCACCGACCTCCTGGCCGTTTTCCATGACCAAGACCGTCTGGCCTGCGTCGATGCGCGCCTCGATGATTCGTCCGTGCACCTCGACCGGCGTCGACGCGACGACCTCGGCACCCGAGAACGATTCGACCGTCACGTCATAGGTGCCGGGCGCCAGCACGGTGCCCGAAGCGTCCGTGCCCAGCCACGCGATTTCCTCTCGGTCTCCGGACACGGCGAGGCGCTGGAGGCTGTCGCCCGCAATCGTCAACCTCACGGGTGCGCCCTCGAAGACCACGGGCGCGACCGCCCGCCCTTCCATGCCGATCCAGCCGGACAGTTGCGACACGCCCATGAGGCTCATCTGGGCACTGAGCGCCGAAAGCAGGTCGTTGCTCTTGACCTGTTGTTCAACGCCCGAGAATGTCGCCAGCTGTGTCGCGAACTCGGTCGACTCCATCGGGTTCAACGGGTCCTGGTTCTCCATCTGGACGGTGAGCATTTTTATGAAGGTCTCGAAGTCGGAACTGAGAACGGTCGAAGCGGAGCGCGACGCCTGTGCCGCAGCCGCGCCGGTCGCAGAGGTGGTGGGAGCAACGTCCATCATTTTGTCCTTTCAGAGGGTCAAAGCCGAATATCGACGCGATCGAGCGCAATGGATGCGTGCCCGACCTGCGGGTGCGTGGCCGGTGCCTGATCTTCGGTCAGCGCCGCGTCCACCGGCCCGATGGCATCGCCCTCGGGCCCACGGCCCTGACCGGAGCGCGGATGTCCGCTTTGGCCGAACGAGAACTGGGCCGCGCCGTAGCCGATATCGCGAAAATCCTGCGCAAGCATGTCTGCATGCCGGCGCAGGAGGTCGAGTGTTTCGGGGCGGTCGGCCATCACGCTGACAAGAACCCCGGCATCGCCGGTCTGAAGGCTGATCCGCACGCGCCCAAGTTCGGCCGGATTCAGGTGAATCTCGGCGGATTTGTCGCCCGCGCCGCGGAACCCCGTGGTCAGCTGTTCGATCACGTGGCGCGGCAGGTCAGGACCGCGCGTCGCCGCCGCAAGGGAGCTTTGGCGCAAGGGCGCGCTGGTCTCGACCTGGCTCGTGTGGGCGGAGCTTGGGCTGGTGCGGCCCGTTTCATCCAGCGTGTCGCCGACGCGCTCCTCTGCGGGCAGAACCGGGTTGCGAGCTGCAAAAACCGGGGGGGTGGGTGCGACGGGGGCCGCAGGAGCGGCCACGACCGACGGAGACGGCGCGGACGGGGCCCGCTCCAGCTTTTCTGCGGGCTCGACTGTTCCTGGCGTCGGCCGCGCTACATTCTCCAAGGCCTGTTCGGGTCGAACCATCGCCGCGGGCGCAATGCGATCGATTGTTCCCGCCGGGGCGCGCGCTGGCGCCTTGGCCCGTGTCAGACCCTGCTCCGGCCGACTCTGAGGGCCCGGATGGAACGGCGCGGGTTGCTCGCCGCGTGAATACGGGCGGTTTGCAGACCCCGCATCGCGGGTTTCACCCCCGGTGTCGCGCACCGTCGCCGCAGGCTCGGCTTGGGTGTCATTTGAAGGGTTCGGGCGCGTTTGGCCGGCAGGGACGTCCAAGCTGCCGGCTCGCGCGAGTCGCGGCGCTGCATCATTTGAGGCGTTGGCCGCCTGCGTGTCCAATGTCGGACGGGCCGCGTTTGGCGCGGGTCCACCTTCGGCGGCCCGGGCAACGGTGACCGGGCCATCCGCCAGGTCGACGCGAGAGGCCGCTGTGTTCACGGACGATTGAGGCGGCTCACCCGGTGTCAGTGACGGCACGCCCGGGCCATCCTCTGCCACCTTCGACAAGGACACCTTGGCATTGTTCGCGATGGACGCGGTTATGTCAGGGTCGACGCTGCTGGAAGCCGCCTGCCCCATTTCCAAGGCCGCACGCTCCGCGCCCTGTCGCCGCATTGCTGGTGACGGCATCTTTGCAAGCAGTTCAGCGTTCGAGGACGCGGGACGATCACCCGCAATCGCGCCGGGCACTATGCGGGCCGGCCCGACGTCCTCGGATGAATCCTCCGCCTGATCCGCTTGTCCGCCCGGTCCGCCAAAGACGGTTGCCGGGTCGCGAGCCGCGTCGGGGCCAGCCGCATGCGACGATGCGGCCCCGTCTTGCCGCGATAGGTGCGCGGCTTCTGCGGATGCCTGTGCGTCTGGGCGTTCTGCAACGGGGGTGTCGGGACGACCTGTTGCAAAGCCTGCATGAGGACCGGAGGTGGCCGGATCCTCGTTCGGCGGTCCGCCGCGCCCCGTGCCTTGTTCAGTCGCCGCAGGTAGATCGGCGGGAAGGTCGTCAGGACTGCCGGCCGCTTCCGCAAAGGCGGGCGGAAAGAGCGACGAATCCTTGCCGCGATTAGTAGCCGGATCATCAACCGACACTTCCGACACTTCTTGATCTTGCGCTGCCGCATCGTCTTTCGTGTCAGGGTGCGCAGGCACGACGGACCCTGCGGTATCGTTTACCGCACCCGCCTGATCGCGGGCGCGCATGTCCGTGAAAACGGTCGCAAAACTGCGCCGGTCGGCCCCTCCGGACGTGTTGCCCGCCTGAATCGGATCGTTCCCCTGCCTGGGAGGGCCAGCGCGGGAATGGGCGGTCGTGGCGTCGCCGGTCGGTAAGTGAAACATCGAATAGCTCCGGGATTTCTTCCTCAGCCCGGAAAACTTCGCAGATCGGAATTACCAGTTCTTTACCGCTTTGATGTCAAATGGCGGAGAGTTCACTGCATTGGAGGAATTCTGGTGACGGTTTTTTTACCCATCGGGCCGAAACTCGACCCACAAACAACGCAGCCTGCGACACCGGCGGACGCGCGTCGTCACGCCGCCGCGATGCAGGCCGCCCAGAAGCTCGAGGCGACTTTCCTCGCGGAGATGCTCAAGGCCGCCGGCCTTGGTGAGCAGGCCAGTTCGTTTTCCGGCGGCGCGGGCGAGGACCAGTTCGCCTCGTTCCACCGGCAGGCCCTTGCCGACAGGATTGCGCAAGCAGGGGGCATTGGTCTGTCCGAACATTTTCTGAGGTCAATCATGGAGAGACAAGGTGAGTGAGACTTCCGCCCAAACCCTGATCGATGAACTGGACCGGCTGCTCGATTTCGAGCGCCAAGCCGTCCTGGACGGCAACCTTCAGGAAATGTCGGGCATCATCAGGAAAAAGGAATGCCTGATCGACGCGCTGAGCGATCTCGATGCGTCCCATGCCGCCCCGATGTCCGAGATCCAGGACAAGCTCACGCGCAACCAGACATTGCTTGACGGCGCGCTGCAAGGCATCCGGCGCGCGTCGGCGCGACTCGCCGCGGTGAGAAAGGTGCGCCGGACCCTCGAAACCTACGGCGAGGACGGACAGAAGAAGACCATCGACGCACGAGTCGCCCGCCAACTGGAGAAGCGGGCGTGAGGCTCGAAGCCGTTTGGCAGTCATTTGTCTCAAATGCCCATCAAGCGAGCGGCCGGTGTTAAGGGTCTCTTAGCAGTTCAACGGCATTTCTCGGCCTGCGTCCGGAAACGGATGGCGCGATGCCAATCAGATGCATCGCACACGTCAGAACGACTTTCGAGGCAACCGCGTGACAGCGGTGCAATTGGACCGGCGCAAAGCGCCGCAAGTAAAGGAATATGCTATCGCGACCTTCCAGGCACCGCCATGGTGCCCGTCACCGCCCGTGACCTTTTTCCGTTTGATGATGACCGGCGCGGCGTTGTCACCAGACGCACTCATCTCACCACCTATTTACTCACCCGAAACAATCGTTAGCAGACCGCGGCTTACTCGATTGTTAACAGATCAATTTTTCCGCGTTACGCGGCGGCGGATCCCCGCGGGGAGACCAGAGCATTTGAAGCAAATGCCCTGCACTTGGCTTTTGAGATTCCCTCGCGGAAATGGTATCAAGGGATAGATCGCGCCAGTATGGCCGAAACCAATTCCAGTGACACGTGTGGTGCGTAGGGAGCACGTGGGGCAACGGAGGGTATCGGCAGATACGCGCGATACCCTCCGTACGATTTTTCCATGCGAACCTGCGAGAGGTCTGCATCCTAGGGCGTCAGGCCCGCCATCCCGCAAATGATGGTCCATTCGTCCTCGGTCACGGGTTGCACCGACAGGCGAGAGTTGCGCACCAACACCATGTCGGACAAGCGCGGGTCGTCCTTGACCATGTCCAGGGTGACCGGCGTCTTCGCGGCCTCCAGCGCCTTGATGTCCACGCACTCCCAGCGGTCATCCTCGGTCGTGCTGTCGGGATGCGCTTCGGCGATGACTTCGACCGTGCCGACCACCGCCTTTTCCGTTTGACTGTGATAGAAGAACCCGCGGTCACCCACGGCCATGTCACGCATGAAATTGCGCGCCTGATAGTTGCGCACGCCGTCCCATTCCTCGCCGGCATCGGCCTTCGCCACCTGCTGGTCCCAGCTCCAGGTCGACGGCTCGGATTTGAACAGCCAATAGCGCATGGCTCAGATCACCTTGTTCCAGGGAATCAGCTCGACACTCTGAAAAAGGTCGGCCGCCTTGTAGGGATCTTTCGCCGCCCATGCCTCGGCGGCGGCCATGTCTTCCACCTCCAGAATCACCAGCGACCCGATCATGCCCCCCTCGGCATCCAGGAGCGGGCCGGCCTGGCTGACGATGCCGCTGTCCTTCAGATAGGCCACGTGCTTGTCACGGTTGTCGAGACGGGTTTGCAGGGCGCCGGGCTTGTCCCGGGCAATCAGGGCGATCAGCATTCATTCTTCCTTCAATGGACGTTGCAACAGCATATCGACCGCGTCGCGCACGTTCAATTCACCACTGACCAGCCCGGTCACGACGCGGGTGATCGGCAGGTCCAGGCCGGTCTCCTGCGCCATCTCCGCCAGCGCCTGGGCCGTCGCCGCGCCCTCGACCGTCACACCGCTGTCAAACGCATCGCCCGCGCCGATGCTTTGACCAAAGCGATAATTGCGCGACTGCTCTGACGTGCAGGTCAGCACCAGATCGCCAAATCCCGAAAGCCCGGCCAGGGTCTCGGCCTTTGCGCCATATTTTTCCGCCACCTTCACAAGCTCGGCGAAACCGCGCGTCATCAGCGCCGCCCGCGCACTCTCCCCCAGCCCGGCACCGATTGCCACGCCGCACGCGATGGCGATGACATTCTTCAGCGCGCCACCAAGCTCTGCGCCGATGACATCCGTGGTGCGATAGAGCCTGATGTTCGGCGTCGTCAGTCGCATCTGCAGGCGTTCGCCGGCGCTTTCATCTGCGCATGCCAGGGTCAGCGCGGTCGGCAGGCCGCGGGCGATATCATGGGCAAAGGACGGGCCGGTCAAGGTGGCGGGAATGGCGTCGGGCACATGCTCGGCGACGATCTGCGTCGGCCTCAACCCGGTGCCGCGCTCCATCCCCTTGCAACAGGCGACCACGTGTTTGCCCGCCAGGGTTTCGCCGCAAGTCTCCAGAAAGCGTCTCAGCTTTTGCGCCGGAACGGACAGCAGCACGATTTCGGCCTGCAATATAGTCTCTATATCGGCTGAAACCGCGATATTGCCCGGCAGGTCGACGCCGGGCAGACGTCGCGCATTCTGCCTCGACGCGTGGATTTCGCGCACCTGCTCGGCATCGCGCGCCCACAGGGTCATCGGGCCGTTTCGGGCCAGGGAAACGGCCAGCGCTGTTCCGAATGCACCGGCGCCGATCACCGCGATCATGCCTTCGCCCCTTTCTTTCCCCCGCCCAGAAGGGACGGGCTGCGTTGGTCCAAGGGCCAGCGCGGACGCGCGGCCAGGGTCATGTCGTCAATCCGCCCCGCGCGGAAGAGTTCCCCGCCGGCATAGGCGATCATCGCCGCGTTATCCGTGCAGAGCGCCAGCGGGGGTGCAACGAAAGCCACGCCGAATTCGCTTGAAACAGTCTCTAACCCACTGCGAACGAACTGGTTCGCGGCCACGCCACCGGCAACGGCCAGCGCCGGCGGCGCGGACAGGATTCTGCCGGCCTCGGTCAGGGCACGCCGCGTCTTTTCCTGCAGCACGTCTGCGACCGCACCCTGGAACCCGGCGCAAAGATCGGCCCGGTCCCGCCGTGTCAGCCCGCCCTTCTCGGCGATCACCTCGTCCCGGGCGCGCAGCAGCGCGGTTTTCAACCCGGAAAACGACATGTCGCAGCCTGGCCTGTCCAGCAGGGGCCGCGGGAAACGGAACCGCTCCGCATCGCCCGCCCGGGCCTCGCGCTCGATCTTCGGGCCGCCGGGCTGGGGCAAGCCCAGCAAGCGCGCGGACTTGTCGAACGCCTCTCCAGGTGCGTCGTCGATGGTGCCGCCCAGCCGCGTGAAACGGTCGCTTCCCTCGACCAGCAGAAACTGACAATGACCACCCGAAACCAGAAGCATCACGTAAGGATATGCCAGACCATCCGTCAGCCTTGGCGTCAAAGCGTGCCCCGCAAGGTGGTTGACGCCCACGAGCGGCAGACCCCGCGCGGCGGCGATGGCCTTGCCCGTCATCACGCCTGACAGCACGCCCCCGATCAGCCCCGGCCCCGCCGTCGCGGCCACGAGCTGAATGCGATCCAAGGACGTTTCAGCGTGGTTCAGAGCCTCATTGACCGCGATATCCAGCTTTTCGGCATGTGCGCGTGCGGCGATTTCCGGGACGATGCCGCCAAAGGAGCCGTGCAGGTCGTCCTGCCCCAGAACGACCGACGACAGGATCTCCGCACCGTGCTCGCGCATCCGCACGACCGCCGCCGCGGTGTCGTCGCAGCTGCTCTCCAGCCCGAGGATCGTCAGGTTGTCCGTCATTTCACGCCCGTTGCGCCAAGCCCTTGTGGCAGGTAACACCGCAAGGGAGCGCAAACAACTCCGGAGCGTCCATGTCGCCCCTGATCCTCATCACACGCCCCCGGGACGCGGCAGACGCCTTCGCAGCCGACCTGGAGGATAAGCTGGGCCGGGACGCGGACGTATGCATTGCGCCGCTTCTGCGGATCGAGATGTCGACGGACTTGCCCGACCTCGCACCCTACAGGACGCTCATATTCACCTCCGCTCACGCGGTCGAAAGCTTTGCCACGGCCACCCGGTGCCGGGATTTCGCCTGCTACGTCGTCGGCACCGGCACCGGCAAGGTCGCAGCACAACACGGCTTTGATCCGGTCGTGGGGCCCGGCACGGGCAAGGAACTGGCGCAGGATATCCGCAACGCCTCTGCCGCCACTCCGTGCCTCTACCTGCGTGGAGACCCCATCGCGTTCGACCTCGCCCAATACCTGAATTCCGCCGGAACCGAGACGCACGAGGCCATCGTCTATCGCCAGCTGCCCTGCGCCCTTTCGAAAAAGGCGCTGGACCGCGTGAAAAGGCACGGTATCGTGGTTGCGCCGGTTTTTTCGCCGCGAAGTGCCCAGCTTTTGCTAGATGCGCTGCCGAAAGGCGCTAACTTGCATGTCGCGGCGATCAGCGAGGCCGTGGCGGGGATCTTTCCCCGGAACAGAGCGGCAAGGATCAGTGTGGCGGCGCGGCCCGACAGACCCGCGATGCTGTCCTGCGTCGCGCAACTTTGGTCTGATGCCAATCGGCTTGAGAGCGGAAGCACCGCACAGTAAGCTTTCTGGCAGGCTGCAATGGCAAGATTCGAAAGAGGTTTTCACGTGGCAAAGAAACCATCGTCCGGGGCAAAGACACCGCTCGACATGGACGCATCGAAGGAAGACGAGACCGCGCAGCCGGAAGACACCGTTAAAGCCACCGACAACGATACCGTCGCGCCCACAGGCGACGACACGGTCGAGGCGTCCGGCGCGACCACCGATGCGACCCCGGACACGAAACCGGCGGGCAGCCACTCCGGCATCGAAGAACCTGCATCGGGGCAGTCCGAAACGCCTGCGCACGACGCGATGACCAAGGGCGACGGCGACACCGAAGAGCCTGCCGCCGAGACATCCGGCACCGATACGCCCGCGCACGACGTGACGTCGGAAACCGCCACGAATATGGGCGCTGACACTGACGAGACTTCCGACGGCGAGACCTCGGACGCGGCAGGGTCCGGCAGCAGCCCCACCGCGACCGAACCCGCCACCAGCCTGCCCGCCACGGCACCGCAGCCCGCAAAGGGGGCCGGCGCCGGAAGCATGATCCTGGGCGGCGTCGTTGCGGGCGCCATCGGCTTTGCCGCCGCCTATTTCGGCGTGGCGCAGCAAGTCATCCCGCGCGACGAGGTTCTGATCGGGGATGTCGGCGCCCTCAACCAAAGGGTCGAGGAGCAGGCCGACACGATCGACGCCCTGACCGAGAAGGTGGGCGGCATCACCAATACCGATGACAGCGCGCTTCAGGCGCAGGTCGAAGCGCTCGGAACATTGTCCGACCGCGTGGCAGAGACAGAACAACGGATCGAGGACCTCGCCGCGCGGCTGGGCGATGTCGAGCAGCGCCCGGTTTCCGAAAGCGCCGACGCCGCCGCCATCGCCGCCTACGAGAACGAACTGAATGCCGCGCGCGAGGAATTCGCCGCGCAGCGCGCCGAACTCGAGGACTTGATCGCCCAGGCCATGCAGACCGAAACCGTCGCCGACGAGGCCGCGGTCGCCGCGATGAAACGCGCCGCGATCAGCCGCGTTCAGGCCGCGCTCGACAACGGCACCGGGTTTGCCGGCGCGGTGGCCGAGTTGCAGGACACCGATGTCGAGGTGCCGGGTACCCTGACCTCCGTCGCCGAAGAGGGGGTCGCAACCCTGCCCAGCCTGCAGGAAAGCTTTCCCGACGCCGCCCGGGCCGCGCTGGATGCGTCGCGCGAGGTCACCGGCGAAGGCACCGGACTCAAGGGCTTTCTGAAGAGCCAGCTTGGCGTGCGGTCGCTGGAACCCCGCGAAGGGGACGATCCCGACGCGGTGCTGTCCCGGGCCGAGGCCGCCGTGCGCGACGGCCGGCTGCAGGATGCACTGGCGGAGATCGAGACGCTGCCCGAAGAAGGCCGCGCCGAGCTGTCCGATTGGGCCGGCCGGGCGGCAGAACGGCTCGAAGCGGTGGGCGCGGCCCAGTCGCTGAGCGAGACATTGAACTAAGGCCGGGGGGAATTCAAAGAATGCTGTGGTCCGTCATCAAGATCGTTCTCTTCATCGGCCTCGTCGCCGCGGCCAGTTGGAGCGCGATCTACCTGCTCGAACTCGACGGCGGCGTGCGCATCGTCATGGCCGGACAGGAATTCAACCTGACCCCGCTGATGGCCGTGATCGCGCTTGCCCTGCTTGTCATCGCCGTCTGGCTGCTGCTGAAGATCGTATCGCTGCTGGTCGCTGTGCTGCATTTCATCAACGGGGACGACACCGCGCTGTCGCGCTATTTCCAGCGCAATCGGCAGGAGAAAGGCTATCAGGCCCTGTCCGAGGGGATGATGGCGCTGGCCTCTGGCGAGGGCGAGCTGGCCATGGCCAAGGCCGGCAAGGCCGAGCGCTATCTCAACAAGCCCGCGCTGACCAACTTGATCACCGCGCAAGCCGCAGAGATGTCCGGCAACCGCCGCAAGGCCGAGGAGACCTATAAGCGCCTTCTGACCAACGAGAAGACCCGTTTCGTGGGTGTGCGCGGCATCCTGCGTCAAAAGCTGGCCGACGGCGAAACCGACACCGCGCTGAAGCTGGCCAAGACCGCCTTCACGCTGAAGCCCAAGCACGAGGAAGTGCAGGACACCCTGCTGAAACTGCAGGCGCAGACCGGCGACTGGAAAGGCGCGCGCGAAACCCTCAGTGCCAAGCTGAAATCCGGGAACCTGCCGCGCGACGTGCATCGCCGCCGCGACGCGGTGCTGGCGCTCTCCGAGGCGCGCGACATCCTCGACGAAGGCAAGAGCATCGAGGCGCGCGAGGCGGCGATCCAGGCGAACAAGCTCTCGCCCGATCTCGTACCGGCCGCCGTGCTGACCGCCCGCGGCTATATGGAGCAGGGCAACAAGCGCAACGCCACCCGCGTGATCAAGAAGGCATGGGATGCCCAGCCGCACCCGGACCTTGCCGCCGCCTTCGCGGAAATCGAGCCCGACGAGACGCCGCAGGCCCGCATCAAGCGGTTCGCCAGACTGCTAAAGACTCATCCCGATCACCGCGAAACCCGCCTGATCGACGCCGAACTGCACCTTGCGGCCGAGGATTTCCCCGCAGCCCGCCGTGCGCTGGGGGATCTGGCCGAGGTAGATCCCGATGCGCGTGCGCTGACCATCATGGCCGCCATCGAGCGTGGCGAAGGCGCGTCGGACAGCGTGGTCAAAGGCTGGCTGGCACGGGCGCTGTCGGCCCCGCGCGGGCCGCAATGGGTGTGCGAGAACTGTCACCACATCCACCCCGAATGGGCGCCGTCCTGCAGCAACTGCCACGCGTTCGACACGCTCAGCTGGCGCGCGCCGCCGGCATCTTCGGTCGCCTCGTCCACGGGCATCGAGATGCTGCCGCTCATCATCGGCTCGGTCGAGGATCACACCACGCCCGATGAGACCATCGACGAGGATGATACGACCGACGCGGAAATCGACGACGCCGAAATCGTCGAGGAACCGAAGCCGGCAGAGACGGAAAAATAGTCCTTTTCGGATGGGATTTGTGGTGCTATAGCCGCCCCCCACGGGGCCGCTGTAGCTCAGCTGGTAGAGCACGTCATTCGTAATGATGGGGTCGGGGGTTCGAGTCCCTTCAGCGGCACCACAATCGCCCAGTAGACCACTGAAAAATTCGGTTTCTCTGCTGGATGCTTGTCTTTATCCCCTTAAATATCCACTCTTTCATTTTCGCTGGCGCGACCTGTTAAGCGCGCTGGCCGAGGAGAATTCGTCTCAATTGGTATCATGTGGCTGAGCGCGGTGTTTTTCTGCTGGAAAAGGACACGTCCTGAAAGGCGCACGAATTGGATAGTATCGTCCCGGAGAATGTTTGCGAAGCTCGGCTACAAGCCTTTCGTAACGCGAAATTTCAGCTTCATCATCCATATTGACGTCATCATTTATCGACATTCGACTAAGACCCAAAACGGATCATACCCCAATCAACCCTAGGTGCCTATACTGGGTTGCTAGACGGGGTTAGCGTTATCGCCAGATTGACTGCGGTCTCGGCCCAGAGCGGACACTGGTCGACCCAGTCCAATGCTGTGGTGCGGCTCGTCGAAGTGGCCATTCAAGCCCAGCGCAGCATTTCTCTCGCCGAATGACGGCAGAGCGGGACGAAGTCAACTTTTGCTGCAACTGCGCCAGTGTCTGCAATCATTGGCTATGCAATTTTGTGTATAGCCCAGCTGCGAGATTGAGGTCCCAGTCATCGCTAGGCGCATACCGCCATTCTTCCTCTTCCCATTTGCCATTTATCCATTGCGCAAAGAAACATCGAACAAAGTCTGGTTTGTGACGGCATAACGACCCTGACAACCAGTCTTTCCGCTTGTCAGGGATGGCTTCCAAGGCTTTGACAACCTCTTCTTGCGGTGCTGTCTCAAACTCGTCCAAATCCCACGCGCCATGACGCACCAACCAAGGACCAAAATCGTCGGTCCATTTAAACGCTTTGTTAGATATAGTCTCCATGTATCCGCACTCGGCCATGGCAAAGCAAACCCTGTTCAAAGAGTGTTTTGTTGGGACAACAGCCTCATAGTGTCGATACAGATCGTTGACGTAATCAGAGTGGCAGGCCAGCCCGTCAAGAAGGTGGTCAAGGTCGCTACGCTTGTGTCAGATAGCCAAGGTGGGTTGGTCGTTGTTTGGCTCTAATACTCGCCAATAGTGGCCTTCAGACGCAAGCAGACCCACTCTCTCTAAGGCACTACAGCTAATCTCGTAATTGCTTTGAGCCAAGTCGTGTAAAAGATCAGGCGCGGGTGACATATCAACAAGGTGCGATAGCATTTCTTCACGCAACCAGAACGCAACGGCCTGAAGTAGAGCGGTTTCCTCTTCGGATAGTTTTTCGACCATTTATTGTCCAAGCATTGCGTTTTAGGAGCACTGAATCGGACATTGGTTCAATACGCAACATCAGTCAAAATGGGCTCGCTGCAGACCTTCTCTGCAGGAGCTACTTTCGGTGATATGCTCTATTTCCAACGTCGGGTTGGCGTTGAGGCAGGGAGCGGCAAACCGGAGTAACCGCCATGACAATTGCGAACTTCCCTGCCATTCGAGCCTGCAGACCCGCCTGGAACAAAGGCCGTGTAATCGGCCAGAAGCGACCCTTGCTGCCCAAGCACGTCTGGGCCATTCGCGTTGGTCCTGAGATCGCCGAGAGCCATCGGGAGCTGGCTCGCTTCAACCTCGCCATCGACAGCAAACTGCGAGGGTGTGATCTGGTAAAACTCAAGGTGACCGACGTCTATGCCTCCGGCCAAGTGAAGGAGCGCGCTTCGGTCATCCAAAGCAAGACGCAGAGGTCGGTGCGTTTCGAGGTCACAGAGGGCACACGCAAGTCGCTCGCGCGATGGATGGATGAACCGCTAATGGTTGGCTCAGAATTTCTGTGGCCGGGGCCGTTTCATGAGCGCCTCCACATATCGATGCGACAATACGCCCGCCTCGTGCGGGACTGGGTGAGCTCCATTTGATTGGAAGCTACGTCCCACGGCACGCACTCGATGCGCCGGACCAAGGTTGCACAAATCTGCAAGAAAACCGGGACCCTGCGTGCCGTGCAGCGCCTGCTCGGTCACACCAAGATGGACAGCACCGTCCGCTATCTCGGGGTTGAGCTTGAAGATGCGCTCGCAATCGCGGAGGCAGTGGAAATCTGAACGATACGGGCCGGTTGGTCACGGCCGGCCCAGAGCGGTCCTTCATGGTATATCTTGCGAGGTCCGGTCAGCTCCGATCCAGTGCAGGCATCACGACCCGACCCCCAATTCCACGGCGTTCGGTGGTACCGCTCCGGGCAACAAGTCGCGTCAGGGAATTATTTCCAACTCGGCTACTTTGTTTCCTTCCAGACGGAACAGATACCGCAGATCGACCGGGCTCCCCGGAAAATTGCCGACGAGATGGCTGGTTACGATAGTGCGACCACCCTCCTCGGTCAGCGAGAATGGTTCCACGGTATAGGTGTATTGCGTTGAGGCGTTGGCCATCCACTGCCGGATCGCCTCCCGACCCTTGTACGTATTGCCTTCATCGACAACGATCGCGTCATCGGTAAAGCATTCCGCTATCGCCTTCGCGTTGCCCTTTTTGTCGGCCGAGAAATACTGGGCGATCACTGCCGGTAGTTCAAGTTTCATCATCATTCTCCTGTTGCGGTCCAAGGCGCGACAACCCTCTGACCGCCGCGCCAACAGGTAATCTAAGTGAGGATGAAAATTCGATAATAGGGATAAAACAACACGCCGAATCCCAGAATCCGGGATAATCAGTCTGCCGAAACCTCCCGAAAATTATCCCGGATTTCAAGATAGCGCATGTCATTTAATCCATATTTTCTAAACACACGACGTCCCTTAATTTTCCAGAAAGCAACATTCAGCAATAAATCCGGAGCTCAGATCATGACCGATTTTCTCAACCTGACTGGTAAGCGCGCACTCGTGACCGGGGGCACCCAAGGTGCCGGAGCCGCGACTGTCGAACTGCTGCGAACGCTCGGCGCAACGGTCCTGACGACCGCGCGCTCGCGCCCGGAGCAGATGAATGCAGACGTATTCGTCGCCGCAGACCTGACGACACCCGCAGGCTGCAAGGCGGTGACCGATGCGGTCCGGGAAGAACTGGGCGGCATCGACATCGTTGTCCACATGGTCGGCGGGTCATCCGCGCCGAGCGGCGGCCACGCGGCACTCGATGACGATCAATGGCAAATGGAGCTCGATCTGAACCTCTTTCCTTCGGTCCGGCTCGACCGGTTGCTGGTGCCCGAGATGGTGGCCCAGGGCCACGGTGTCGTCATCCACGTCACCTCGATCCAGCGCGTCCTGCCCCTGCCGGAGGCCACAACAGCCTATGCCGCAGCCAAAGCCGCTCTTTCGGCCTACAGCAAGAGTCTGTCCAAGGAAGTCTCTCCGAAAGGCGTCCGGGTCCTGCGAGTCTCTCCCGGCTGGATCGAGACCGAGGCATCGGTGCGTCTCGCCCAGCGCCTCGCAGAGGAGCAAGGGACCGACTACGAAGGCGGCAAGCAACTCATCATGCAGTCTTTGGGTGGTATCCCGATAGGCCGCCCGACAAAACCCCAAGAGATCGCCAGCCTGATCGCCTTCTTGGCGTCGGACCGCGCGGCCACGATAACGGGCACCGAGTACACCATCGATGGCGGAACCGTTCCGACCGTCTGAGCGCCCGCCCCTTTGCGCGTCGGACCCCATAACCCCGGCGCCGGGCCGCATGGCCAACTTGCGGCGTTGCATCGTCCATTCCGGTGAACGGTGAAACCACCAACGGTGGTCTGTTTGCGGTGTGCCGCAGCAACCACGTCATCTCGACCAAACCGTTTTCGACATCAACACAGCCATCCCACGGAGAATCCTGCATGGACACCGATCCGACCCTGACGCGGCACGACCTCGCCGTCTTGGACAACCAGAAAGCCCTGCGCCAAGCGCTTCGATCCGATTACGACTTCATCGTCTGTGGCGCCGGGTCCAGCGGCTCGGTCGTCGCGGCCCGGCTGGCCGAACAGCCGGACGTCAGCGTTCTACTGCTCGAGGCCGGCGGCGACGACACGGCAGACACGGTCACCAACCCGGCCCTGTGGCCCCTGAACCTCGACAGCGAGCGCGACTGGGGGTTCTCCGGCGAACCCAGCCCGACCCTCGGCGGTCGCAGGCTTCCGCTCAGCATGGGCAAAGGCCTCGGCGGTGGATCGAGCATCAACGTCATGGTCTGGGCCCGGGGTCACAAAGAAGACTGGAACCACTTCGCCGCCGAATCCGGCGATCCTGCCTGGGGGTACCAGTCCATCCTTGGCTATTACCGCCGCATTGAGGATTGGCATGGCACACCCGACGCCGAACGGCGCGGCATGGGCGGCCCTGTCCACGTCGAACAACCTGCAGCGCCCCAGCCCGTCGCCCGCGCGATGCTCGAGGCTGCCGGGCACATGGGCATCCCGGTCTTCGACAGCCCGAACGGGGCGATGATGGAAGGCCCCGGCGGGGCCGCTATCGCGGATCTCCGCATCCGCGACGGCCGGCGCCAGTCAGTGTTCCGCTCCTACACCCACCGCATCATGCACCAGCCCAACCTGACCGTTCTGACCGGCGCCCTCGTCTCCCGCGTCCTGCTGGATGGCTCGTCGGCCATAGGAGTCGAAGTCCTGCTCGACGGCAAGCTCCGGCAGTTCCGCGCACGCTGCGAGACCATTCTGTCGCTTGGCGCCATCCAGACCCCGAAAGTCCTGATGCAATCGGGTATCGGACCCCAGCACGAGCTTGCCGCACATGGCATCCGGACCGTGCGCGACCTTCCCGGCGTCGGCCAGAATCACCAGGATCACCTCGCCTTCGGCTGCACCTGGGCCTATCAAAAGCCGGAGGGTGTCGGCGGCGGCGGATGCGAGGCGACGCTCTATTGGCAAAGCTCTGCGCGCCTCAAACAGCCCGATATCCTGCAATGCCAGCTCGAATTCCCGGTGCCCGCCCCAGAGGAAGCGGGCATCGGCACGCCGCCCCATGGCTGGACCATGTTCGCGGGCCTGGCCCAGCCGAAAAGCCGGGGCCGCCTGCGGCTGTCAGGGCCGAATCCCGACGATCCGCTCCTGATCGAGCCGAACGCGCTCAGCGAACCCGAGGATCTGGAGACCGCCCTTACCGCCGTCGAGATGTGCCGCGAGATCGGCAACCACGCGGCATTCACGCCCCTCGTCCGGCAGGAGGTCGCGCCTGGCAGCCGGAATCGCAAGGCGATGGTCGATTTCATTCGCAACTCGGCGGTCACCTATTGGCACCAGTCCTGCACCGCCAAGATGGGACGGGACGAGATGTCGGTCGTCGACCATCGGCTCAAGGTCTATGGCATCGACAACCTGCGCATCGCTGATGCCTCGATCATGCCCCGCATCACCACCGGCAACACGATGGCCGCCTGCGTGGTGATCGGAGAGCGTGCCGCCGACATGATCCGCCAGCAACACGGTCTGACGCGCGCCGAACAGCCCCTCGCAGCCAGGGCATGAACAAAATCGACGCGGATCGGGGGCACGACATCCCCCGGTCCGCATGTTCCGGCGCGTCCAGATCAAACGGACAATGACACCGACCGAGGCCGGACCGTGCCAGCCTACATCGCCTTCCATGCCGCATGGCCACGCACCGACAACCCGCTTTCTTCGAATCCGGAACTGTGCCTTAGATGATGCAGCAAGGCGCATCAGAACACCCGAGACCTGCGGAAACCCGAACAATGCCGGAAGATCCTTTCAGCCCGGACCTCGATCGGATCGATCGAAACATTATGCGTGCGCTTCAGAAAGATGCCCGGATGGCCAATTCCGACCTGGCTCGGCTGGTGAACGTCAGCGCCGCGACATGCCACCGCCGCACCCAGCGTCTGATCGAACAGAAATACATCACATCCGTCCGAGCGCAGATCGCGCCGGCCAGCGTGGGGCTGGGGACGCTCGTGATGGTCGGCGTTGTGCTGGACCGGTCCACACCCGAAAGCTTTTCCGAGTTCGAAGAGACCGTCGCAGGTATGAAAGAGGTCCTCGACTGCAACCTCGTCGCCGGGGATTTCGACTATCTGCTGAAGATCAGGACACGGGACATGGAAGGGTTCAACCTGTTGCACGGCCGCAAACTCATCACCCTGCCGGGCGTTCGCCAGATCCGCACTTTCTTCGTGCTGAAAGAGGTCAAGGACAACGCGCCTCTGGCATTCTGACGGATTCACCTCAAACCGGCGTCCCCGACCTCTGCGGTCGCTGTCAAGGGGCGGCATGACCCGCCCCTGTTGTATGCACCGCTGGCGACCCGGCGGCCATCGGATCGCACGCGCACCGTCACGCCGCCCTGACCTGTCGGACCATGTGCGCCCATGTGGCCATCCGCGCCCCCTGGTGCCTTGCCGCACGCAACGTCGCCTCGGGAAGAGGCGCACCTTGTCCGTCCGTAAAGCTGGTGCCGTACGGGTTTCCCCCGGCGGCATGAATTGCAGGATCGGTATACCCGGGCGGCACCATGATCGCGCCCCAGTGATAGAACACGTTGTGCAAGGCCAGCAGGGTGGATTCCTGCCCACCATGAACGTTCCCGGCCCCTGTGAAGGCACTCACGGCCTTGTCGGTCAGCTTCCCGTTCATCCACAGACCGCCGCAGCTGTCCAGGAACTGCTTCAACTGCGCCGCCGGCAGCCCGAAACGCGTCGGCGTGCCGAAAACGAAACCATCCGCCCATTCCAAATCCGAGTGGGTGGCAACGGGTACTTCACGCGTTGCCTCAAGGTGTTTCCTCCATGCCGGGTTGGCATCTATTGCCGCGTCGGGCGCCAGCTCCGCGACCCGCCGTATCCTGACCGCGGCGCCGTTCTTTTCGGCGCCGGCGGCGATTTCCTGTGCTATCGTGAATGTGTTGCCGGTGCTGCTGTAATAGACGATTGCCAGCCGGACGGGATGTTGATCTGTCATGTCGCTTTCCTTTGTTTGACGCATGGAAAGCTATGTGCGCGCACCCGTCTGCACTACGGCGTCAGATTTCGTTTCACTGTCTGCCCATATGGACAATCACATGTCTAAGACGCCCAGCCTCGATGACCTCGCCCGCTTCAGAAAAGTCGTCGACAAAGGCTCTTTCGCAGCCGCCGCCCGGGATCTCGGCATTCCCAAAAGCACCCTCAGCAAGGCCATCGCACGGCTGGAGCAGGATCTGGGCGTACGCCTGCTTGAGCGGACGACGCGCAACATGCGGCCGACCGAAACCGGGCGGATCGTGGCGGATCACGGCAAGACGATGGTCGACGCCTTCGATGCGGCCCGGCGCGCGGCCAGCGACACCGACGGGCCGTCGGGCCGCATCCGTGTCGGGTGTCCGCCGGGCCTGTTGAATGATCTGCTGGATGATGTCATCGCCGAATTTCTCACCGACTTTCCCAGGGTCCGGATCGAACTGGTCGCGATGGCGGGCCCGCTCGACCTCGTCAGGGACGATGTGGATATCACGATCCGCGCGCGGTCACAGGTCGAGGCCGGCGCCTCGCATGTCGTGCGGCGGCTTGGGGTGTCGCGTGGCATCCTTGTTGCCGCGCCGTCCCTTGCCGGTACGAGCCATATGCTGACGCCTCGGGATTTGCAGGCCATCCCGACCCTGTGCCTGCCCGGCGACAGCCGTGTATGGGAGCTTTTTAACCGGGATGGCAAACCCCATACCATCGACGTCACCCCGCGGCTGGTCACGAGCGACATCGCCACCCTGCGGCACGCTGCAATCAGGGGGCTGGGCGTCGTCCTGCTGCCCGAACATTCCTGTATGCCGGATATTGCAGGCGGCCAGCTGATGCGAGTCTTGCCCGACATCTCGACGGTCGAGGGCACGATCTACGCTGTGTTCTCACGCGACACCGCAAGGGCCTCGGCGCTTCGCGCCTTCATAGACCACCTTGCACGCGCCTTCGCCATCGCCCCATTCCGGCGATAGCCCGGCCAATCTTCACACCGCCCGGGCCGAGCGCGCCAGCTCGCGCGCAAGATCGACGAATACCTTGAACGCAGCAGGCGGGTTGCGCCGGCTGGGGTAATACAGGCACAGCGGCGCAACCGGCGGGGTCCAATCGTCGAGAATCCGCACCAGTCGGCCCGCCGCGATATCCGCGCGCACGTTCGACTCCATGAAATAGCCGATGCCCACGCCATCGAGGACCGCGGTGCGCGCCAGGCTGGCCTCATCCAGGGTCAGTGGCCCGTCCACGTCGACATGCACCGGCTGGCCCTCGGATTCGAACTGCCAGCGAAACAGCGCGCCGTTCGGCAGGCGGACGCGAATACAGGTATGCGCCTTCAGGTCGGCTGGAACCCGCGGGACATCCCGGTTCGCAAAATAGGACGGCGCGGCCACTACGGCATGGCGCCGCGCTGGCCCCAGCGGAATCGCGATCATGTCCGACGGAACGAGGGTTTTGCTGCGCACCCCGAAATCGAACCCGTCCGCCACGATGTCCACAAGGCTCCCCTCGGTCACGAGATCGACCTGAACCTGGGGAAACCGCTTCAGGAACTCCAGGATCAGTGGTTCAAGAATCTCCTGCGCAGCGGTGACGAAGGTGTTGATACGCACGGTGCCGGAAGGCGTCTCCTGCTGCGATCGGACAGTGTCCAGAGCCTGATGGATATCCCGCACCGCCGGGCTGACCTGATCGACAAACCTGTGCCCTGCCTCGGTCAGCGAGACACTGCGCGTCGTGCGATTGAACAGGCGCACGCCCAGTTGTCCTTCCAGCTTGGAAATCGCATTGCTGAGCGCGCTCGTCGACATGCCCATATCGAGTGCCGCAGCCCGGAACGATCCTCTGCGGCTGATCGCGAGCACGGCATCGAAGTCGGTCAGCTTGTAGTTTTTCATTGTCCTGATTTCCGTAATTCAACATCTCACTTTATCCTAATTATCAAAACGCCGTCAAAAGCATAATTTACGGTCACGCATCAACTGACCGAAAGGAGCAGACAGCACAAAAGCTTACCCGGACCGGCGCTGATTCGAACGAGCCGGACATGAAATATTCTTTCAAAACTTGGGTAAGCCTTGGCCGAAAAAACGCCGATTTTCAATCATGCTGCAGCGTATCCAGCAAACCATACGCCAAAGTTGCAAGCACCCATCAGCGTCAAAACGCTACGATGCCGACGCCTGCGACAGGGATGCCATCCAGTAAAAAAGACCGGAAAGCCGCCCTCCCACGGCCTTTATGGACCTCTGCCAATATCAACCAAAGGAACATTCAAATGTCCAAGAAACTCAGAACTGCTGTCGCCGCCGCTGCCGCCGCCGCGACCATCACGACCAGCGCAAACGCGCAAGATACGATCCCGTCCGAACAGCCGGTCAAATCCGTCGTCCTCGTTCACGGCGCCTTTGCCGACGGGTCGGGCTGGCGCGGCGTGTACGACATCCTCACCGCCCGCGGCTACCGTGTCAGCATCGTGCAGAACCCGCTGACCTCTCTTGCAGATGACGTGGCCGCCACCGACCGCATCCTCGACCGTCAGGACGGTCCGGCGATCCTCGTAGGGCATTCCTACGGCGGAACGGTCATCACCGAGGCGGGCATCAACCCCAAGGTTGCAGGCCTCGTCTACGTCTCCGCGCTGGCCCCAGACGTGGGCGAGACCACGGGCGACCAGTTCGCCGACATCCCCGCTCCGCCGGAATTCATCATCGAGACCGGCGATGACGGGTTCGGCTTCGTCAACCTCGAAGAGTTCAAGACCGGCTTTGCCGGCGACACCGCCGATGCGGACGCGGCTTTCCTTCGGGACAGCCAGGTGCCTATCAATATGGATATCTTCGGAACGCCGGTGAAACACGCCGCCTGGAAGGAAAAGCCGAGCTGGGCCGTAATCGCGACCGAGGACAAGGCCATCGACCCGAAACTGCTGCGCCAAACCGCCGACCGGATTGGCGCCGTGTCGGTCGACGTGCCCGGCAGCCATGTCGTCTTTCTGACCAAGCCGGATGAAGTCGCCGACGTGATCGATGAGGCCGCCCGCGCCTCTGGCGGAAGCTGAATTATCAAGCGCGTGCGGCGGGGCCCGCCTCGCCGCATGAACCCGCAATCTGCTCAACCAGAAATCTCACTTGGGGAAATCACCCCGGCAATGGAGCCACACCATGTCCCATCTGAAAGTGAAATCTATACTCTCCTGGAGCGCGATCCTGTTCCTCATCTCGGTCGCGGCCGTCGCCGTCGCCTCCTGGATCGTCAATGTAGACAGTTTCATCGGTGGTCACGTTCAGGCGAACCGTACCTGCAAGCTGCCGAAATCCGACCCGTGTCAGTTGATCATATCGGGAAAACGCCATGTCCGGACCTGAATCAATCCCGCTCACCCGCCGCTGCGCGATTGCCGGTGGCACGGGCCTGCTGATTGCAGCGACCACACCGCTGCTGACCGCTCCCGGCCTGCGGGCCGAAACATCTCCCTCCATCAAAGGAACTCAGACCATGACCTACATTTCCGCCGAAGACGGCACGCAGATCTTCTACCGCGACTGGGGCCCGCGCGACGCGCAGCCCATCGTGTTCCACCACGGCTGGCCCCTGACGGCCGACGAGTGGGATGCCCAGATGCTCTATTTCCTCGGCAAGGGCTTTCGCGTCATCGCCTTCGACCGGCGCGGACACGGGCGCTCGGACCAGACGGAAACCGGCAACGAAATGGACACCTATGCCTCCGATGTCATCGCCCTGGCCGACGCGCTGGACCTCAAGGCAGCCGTGCATGTGGGCCATTCCACCGGCGGTGGCGAGGTCGTGCACTACGCCGCCCGCGCCAAGCCCGGGCGCGTCTCGAAGCTGGTGCTGATCGGTGCCGTGCCGCCGGTCATGGTGAAGAAGGACAGCAACCCCGACGGCACGCCGCTGGACGTATTCGACGGCTTCCGCCAGGCGCTTTTGGCGAACCGGCCGCAATTCTACCTCGACGTGGCATCGGGCCCGTTCTATGGCTTCAACCGCCCGGACGCGGAGGTCAGCGAAGGCCTTATCCGCAATTGGTGGCGGCAGGGGATGCAGGGCAGCGCCAAGGCGCACTACGACTGCATCGAGGCGTTCTCGGAAACCGACTTTACCGAGGACCTCAAGGCGATCCAACTGCCGACGCTGGTGATGCATGGCAGCGACGATCAGGTCGTGCCCATAAAGTCCTCTGCCTCAAGGACGGTCGAGATCATGCCGAACGCGACGCTCAAGGTCTATGACGGCGCCTCTCATGGCATGGCGGCGACGATGGCTGAAGCGATCAACGCGGACATCTTGGGCTATCTGCAGTCCAGTTGACGAACAGCACCGATCTGACGCAGAACGCGCCAGTTCGGGCCTCGCCTGCCAAGCTTCCCCCGTCTCTCCCCGGGGGAAGCCACCAGTCGGTTCTGGAAAAGCAATAGAAACTCCCACTCCAATTGACCAATGGCATCCAGACAGCGAACAGCCCAAAGCCGCCCTTGGTTTTTAGCGGTGCCGCTGCGCGGCAGAATACTCAAAGCTGACCTCAGTGATGCCAGCATGCTTCACTGGCTAGACCCAGTTTTTGATACCAAGTTGGCAACTCATCGAACCACACGGTAGATTTGGAGACGTGTTCGACCGCCCGCTTAAATCAATACCTATATGACCAAGTCCCCGCTCATCGCGGATTGCCGTATGCGCGTTCTTTTTCCAATAGACCCTGCCGCCTCTAATCGAGCTCAGAACTTCATCAACGTCTTGATCCGTGTTGGCATCACGCCAGAACGGCCCAAAAAGCTGCTTCGTGCTTGTGCTAAAGCCTTGATTTTGCAATTCAGATTTTCATCAGCTGACAAACCGCCTTGACTCCCGACCGACCCGCCTATGAACCTCGGGTATGCCAGACACCTACACAACGGAGGCAATCACAAACGCCGAACACTCCGAGAGACCGGTAACCGGCACGCGGCGTGTAACGGAAAATTCGCGAGCTATCAGCACAACCGGGCGGTTTTTGAAATCCCGGAAAAGTGACCATCGCGAACATCAACAGGGAGATTTAAATGAAAAAGACACTGACAGCCTCAATTCTGTACCTCGGGCTTGCGCTGCCGATATTGGCACAGGACACCGGCGGCCGGCTTGACATCGTGGTGCAACCCGAACCGCCCAGCCTGATGTTGGGTCTCGTACAAAACGGACCGACGCAGCTGGTTGCGGGCGACATTTACGAAAGCCTTTTGCGCTATGACACCGACCTGAACCCGATGCCGTCGCTGGCCAAGTCGTGGGAGATTTCAGACGATGCGCTGACCTATACCTTTACGCTTCAGGACGGGGTCACCTGGCATGATGGCGAGCCCTTCACCGCCGAGGACGTGGTGTTTTCGGTCGATACGTTCCTGCGCGAAACCCATGCGCGACTTCGGGTCAGTTTGGAACACGTTGAATCCGTGACCGCGCCAGACGATCACACCGTCGTTTTCAAGCTGAAGAACCCTTTTGGCCCATTCATCGGCGTCTTCGAGGCCGGAACCATGCCGATGATCCCCAAGCATATCTACGAGGGGACGGATTTCGCCAACAACGAAGCGAACAACGCGCCGATCGGCACCGGCCCGTACAAGTTCAATGAGTGGGAGAAAGGCAGCTACATCCACCTGGTGAAGAACGAGGATTATTATCTGGAGGGACAGCCCTATCTGGATGAGGTCTATTATCGCGTCATTCCCGATGCCGCCTCGCGCGCGGTGGCGTTCGAAAATGGCGAGGTCGACGTGCTGCCCGGTGGCTCTGTCGAGAACTGGGACGTGAAACGCCTGACCGAGATGGACGGTGTCTGTTCCACCGGCAAGGGTTGGGAGTACTTCGCGCCCCATGCGATGGCGTGGATGAACACCCGCGAAGGGGCCACGGCAAACAAGGATTTCCGCAAAGCTGTGATGCACGCGATGGACCGCGAATTCGTGAAGGATGTGATCTGGAACGGGTTCGGCACGGTCGCCACCAGCCCGGTATCGTCCAAGACGAATTTCTACACCGACGACACCATCATGTACGATCATAACCCCGACAAGGCACGCGAGCACCTGGAGGCCGCAGGCTATGACGGGGAAACCGTGCGCATTCTGCCTTTGCCCTACGGCGAGACATGGCAACGCTGGGCCGAGGCGATGAAGCAGAACCTCGAAGAAGTGGGCGTCAACGTCGAAGTGGTGGCGACCGACGTCGCCGGCTGGAACCAGAAACAGGCCGAGTGGGATTTCGATATCGCCTTCACCTACCTCTACCAGTACGGTGATCCGGCCTTGGGTGTCGCACGCAGCTATCTTTCGTCCAACATCGCCAAGGGCAGCCCGTGGAACAACGTCGCCGGTTATGAAAACCCTGAGGTGGACGAGATGTTCGCCGAAGCCGCCATCGCCGCCACCCCGGAAGAGCGTCAGGAGATTTACACGCAAGTCCAGAAACAACTGGTCGACGACGTGCCGGTCGCCTGGCTTCTGGAGATCGAGTTTCCAACGATCTATCGCTGCGACGTGAAGGATCTCGTGACCACCGCCATCGGTGTGAATGACGGGCTGCGCGACGCGTGGGTCGAGCAATAGATCCAAGTGAGGATGCAAAGCTGGCCCGGAATGACCCGGGCCAGCCTCTATTCGGTCCCTGACGACCACCGCGAACCGAGCAGGCCCAGACAATGAACCTTGCCGCCGCCATATTTGGCCGTACCGCCAAAGCCATCATCACGCTTTTGCTGGTCGTCGTGCTGAATTTCTTCCTGATCCATGCAGCCCCCGGCGACCCGGCGATGGTCATGGCAGGCGAAGCAGGCGCAGCGGACGAACAATTCATCCAGCAATTGCGCCAGCAGTTCGGGCTGGATCAGCCGCTTTACGTACAGTTCTGGAATTACGTCTCGGGCGTCGTGCAACTAGATCTTGGCTACTCCTATCGTCAACAGATGCCCGTGCTGGACCTGATCCTGGACCGATTGCCCGCTACGCTGTTACTGACGATGACCGCCTTTGGCATGTCCCTGCTTCTGGGGATCGTGTTCGGCCTTGCCGCCGCCGCACGGCAGGGCAAATGGAGCGATACCGCGATCACCACCATGGCATTGCTGTTTTATGCCACACCGCTTTTCTGGGTTGCGCTGATGGCCGTCGTGCTGTTCTCGGTGCATCTGGGCTGGTTCCCGGCCTTCGGATACGAAACCGTTGGCGCTGAATACACCGGCATAACCGCTGTGCTGGACCGGCTGAAACACCTGTTCCTGCCGGCGCTGACGCTTGGGCTTTTCTTCATGGCAGTGTACCTGCGGATGACACGGTCCTCGGTTCTCGAAGTCAGCCAGATGGATTTCGTCAAGACGGCCCGCGCCAAGGGTCTGCGCGAGGGAACCATACGGCGTCGTCACATACTGCGCAATGCCCTGTTGCCCGTCGTCACACTGGCCGGTCTTCAGGCAGGGCAGCTGGTGGGCGGTGCCGTTCTGACCGAAACCGTGTTCGCATGGCCCGGTATCGGTCGCCTTATGTTCGAGAGCTTGACCGCGCGTGACTATAACACGCTCCTCGGTGTGTTCCTTGTCTCGGCCGCCATGGTGATCGCCTTCAACATCATCACCGATATTGTGTATCGGCTGATTGATCCGCGGATTTGAGGAGACACCCATGATCGATTTCCTCAAAAGATTCTCCCGCAACCGGGGCGCGGTGATCGGCGCGGTGATCCTGACTTGCGTTGTTCTCTTGGCCATCTTCGCGCCTCTGATTTACCCAGAAAGCCCGTGGAAGATGGTGCAGCGGCCCTTCCTCGAACCGTTCAGCACCGAGGGCTTTCCTCTAGGCACCGATACGTTGGGCCGCGACGTGGCGGCGGGGTTGGTGCATGGCGCGCGCGTGTCGCTGATCGTGGGGCTGGTGTCGACCCTGGTGGCGCTGTTGATCGGCGTGCCGCTCGGGGCATTCGCGGGCTTCTACGGAGGGCTGGTGGATGACGGCGCCATGCGTTTTACCGAGTTTTTCCAGACCATCCCGAACTTCGCGCTTGCCATCGTCCTGGTCGCGATCCTGGAACCGACGCTGCCGACGATAACGCTGGCCATCGCCATCGTCAGCTGGCCGCCCGTCGCCCGCCTCGTGCGGGCCGAGGTACTGTCGCTGCGCAAGCGTGAGTTCGTCGATGCCGCACGGCTTGCTGGGCTATCAAACGCCCGTATTCTTTTCGGACATATCCTGCCCAACGCGATGTCACCGATCATCGTCATGGCCTCTTTGATGGTGGCAACGGCGATCCTGCTGGAAAGCTCGTTGTCCTTCCTCGGCTTGGGGGATCCCAATATCATGAGCTGGGGCTACATGATCGGCGCGGCGCGCACGGTGATCCGCACGGCCTGGTGGCTAAGCTTCATTCCGGGCGTGGCGATCCTGCTGACGGTTCTGGCCCTGAACCTCATTGGCGAGGGGTTGAACGACGCCCTGAACCCCCGGCTGGCAAGAAAGGGGCGCTAGGATGGAAACCGTGCTGTCGATCCGCGATCTGGCGATATCCCTGCCGCCCGGCGCGGACCGGGACTATGCAGTTCAGAACGTGGACTTCGACCTGAAGTCCAGCGAAATCCTCTGTGTGGTCGGCGAATCCGGGTCGGGCAAGTCCATGACCGCCAACGCACTCATGGGCCTGCTGCCCGATCAGGTTGAGATCGCCCAAGGCTCTGCCGAATTCGAAGGGCGCGACCTGATGGCAATCCCGGACCATGAAAGGCGCAAACTGCGCGGCGACCGGATCGGCATGATCTTCCAGGAGCCGATGACGGCACTCAACCCGTTGATGCGCATCGGCGACCAGATCACCGAGGTCTTCGAGGCGCATAACCGCCACAGCCCGCCCGAACGGCGCGCCAAGGCGCTGGACCTGGTCCGCGAGGTTGGTCTGCCCGACCCCGAAAAGATCATCCGCGCCTATCCGTTCCAGTTGTCGGGTGGGCAACGGCAACGTGCGATGATCGCCATGGCGTTGGCTCTTGATCCGGCGATCCTGATTGCCGACGAACCGACAACCGCTCTGGACGTCACCACGCAGGCCAAGATCCTCGACCTTATCAAGACCATCCAGTCCCGGCACGGCATGGCGGTGATGTTCATCACCCATGATTTTGGTGTGGTCGCGGAAATCGCCGACCGGGTGATCGTGATGCGCTATGGCGAGATCGTCGAGCAAGGCGCGGCGCGCGAGGTTCTGGCCAATCCGCAACACGCCTATACCAAGGCCCTGCTAGAGGCGATCCCGTCCGATCACGTCCCGACGCCGGAGCCTGTACGCGCGCAGCCGGTGCTAGAGGTCCGCAACCTGTGCAAGACCTTTGTCACCTCGGGCGGGCTATTCAAAGCCTCCCGCAGCGTGACCGCAATCGACGATGTCTCTTTCACCATCGCACGCGGCGAGGTCTTGGGGATCGTCGGAGAATCCGGCTCGGGCAAGTCCACCGTGGGCCGTGCAATCGTCCGGCTGGTGGAGCCCGACAGCGGCGAAGTCATCCTTGACGGCCAAGACATGAACAGCCTCACGGCTCAGGAGCTACGCCACGCCCGCTGCCGGGTTCAAATGATTTTTCAGGATCCTTACGCGTCACTTAATCCGCGCAAGAAGATCCTCCATGCGCTCTCCGAAGGCCCCATCGTGCAAGGCGTGTCCAAAGAGAAAGCCCATGCCCGCGCACGTGAACTGCTGGAAATCGTCGAGTTGGATGCAGGCGCCGCCGATCGCTTTCCACACGAGTTTTCCGGCGGACAGCGACAGCGCATCGGGATTGCCCGGGCCTTGGCGATGGATCCAGACCTTATCATTGCGGACGAGGCGGTTTCGGCGCTTGACGTATCTATCCAGGCCCAAGTGCTGGACCTTTTGCGAGACCTGCAAAGCCGACTGAATCTTTCGCTCATGTTCATCACTCACGACATGCGCGTGGCGGCTCAACTTTGCGATCGGGTGGCCGTGATGCAAAAGGGCAAGCTGGTGGAGATCGGGCCGGTGGCCGAGGTGTTTCTCGATCCCAAAGAGGACTATACGCGCAGCCTTCTGGCGGCCGTGCCCGGCACGACATGGGATCGACAATTGGCATGAGCGATCCTTGGACAAGGATCAATCCGGATCGCGGTGTCGTCCAAAGCAGCAGGGTTTCGAGTTACAAGGTTCGACACTTCGGCGCCACGTTCATAAACGCCTTGGCAATATTCTAAGCGGTGGCGACTTGAATGAAAGGACCGTGCTGCGCAGGCGGTCCTTGGCTGACGTCTACACCTTCGGACAGTGCGGCGAAGCAGTTATCGAAACCGGATTCTCGAATTTACTCGAGTTTGCCTATGGCAACGACAACGGGCCAATCGCAACTGGCGCATTTTTGACGAAGGTTGATGAAAGTCTGTCCCTGGCACGCAAATCATATCCACCCAAGGTTAGAGGATACGCCGAGGCAAAGGACGACTTATCCGGGCATTTAATTTCATAATTACAATGAGGTAAGCACTCCCATCGGTCACAGAGAGACACGCGTGAGCATGAAGGCGATGCCCTTCAGTGGCACCACTTTCCTGGATACATCTCAGTCCTCTCTACAAGGGTTCGTCGCCTTCGGGGTTTACTGTGCCGTCTCGACCCAAGGTGCGATATGGAACGCTGGAACCGCCGTCGCCTCGACGCAGGAATTGTCGAGCCTGCGTGAGGGATCATTGACGAAGGCCACGGTCATGTCCCCGACGCAATCGACATAAGCCAGCGCGCCGTGACCGGCCTCGGCAATGAAGAAGTGCTGCGCGTTGCTCAGCCCGCGCGTGGCCTCCTTTGCCCAGCTTGCAGCAGTCTGCGTGTCCCATCCCGACCCGATTGAAACCGTGGGAATATCGCTTTCCACCACCTCGTGCCAATTGTCGCGCGGCGCCGGCGTGAACGCCTTGCAAGCCGTGTAGACGCCCATGGCCGGGCCATCGAAAAAAGCCGTCACGTCAAAGGGCTGTTCCGCGACCGTCTGCCGGTAACCTTCCATCGTGTTGTACGGCACATCCTCCTGGCATGCGTAGAGCATCAGGTCGATGGAGTTCTGCTGAAACTCCAACGTGTGAGACTGCACCGATTGCGCAGCGTCGGCATAGACGGCGGCGACTTCTTCGTCGGTCATCGCCTCCACGATGGCCAGCAGGCGCGCAAGATGTGGCCCCTCGAAATGCGTTTCGACAAACTCCGACAACCTGGCGCGCGTGGGTTCGCCCAACTGCAGCGCCGAGTATCCTTCCAGTGTCGCGCGGGCGGCATCCGAGGTGACGATCGTGTCGGGCACGGCGGCCGACATTTCGGCATCGAACAATCCCGGCATCGGGCCCAGCACGCGGTCACGGCGCAACTGACGGCGCAGGTCAGCCACGGCGATCCCGAGCGCCGCTGTGGCATCCTCGATGATCTCGGCATCTCCCAGCGCCATCTGCAGCAGGTGCACCTGCTGCTCGGTCAGATCGTCCCGCCGTGCCGCAAGAACCGCCTCCGCATCCGGCTGCGGCACCGAGAAATTCCAGTCCTTCACGACCATCTCGATGGTCGGCGTGTCCTCTCCCCGGTGCAACTCGTACACCATCGCGGGGATATACGGCGTGAGCGAGCCGAGGTTGAACCGATCGTTGCGCTGCGAGAAGAAGCTGAGCACCAGTTGCGGCGGAATGGTCGCGCCGTCGACCACCAGGTCCCCCGCCGTCGACCGCGCGATGACGTCGCGCAGCACCCCGCCCAGATCAGGATAGGCGGTGTCACAGGCCGTGTCCGCGGCGCAATCCTCGACCAGCCGCTGCATCGATTCCGCCAGTGGCAGGGTCAGCGTGTCATAAAGCCTGACCCACGGGGGCGCGACGCCGTCGATCACGGCTGACCGGACACCCTCGGGCGCAGTGCGCAACACCTCCAGCGTCAGCTTGGTACCGTAGGAAATGCCGTAAAGGTTCCATTCCTCGTAGCCCAGCGCGGTCAGGATCATCGGCACGTCCAGCGCGTTCTGCCGCGTGTTGTATTTCGAAAGATCCGTGCCGTCCGCTTCGATCTCGGACAGGCAATCCTTCAGGAACTGGCTGACCACGGGGTTTCCCTCCGGGTCCGCTTCCAGCGCGCCGGTCTCCTCGGTCATGACCTGGCTGACATTCTGCGCAATCTGCTCGTTGCAGACCACGCTGCCCGAAGAGATGCCCGCGGCCCGCTGATCGAAGATGATCACGTCGCGATTGGCACGAAACGGCGCAAAGGCGTCCGCCATGAAGCTCAGACCGCTGTTCAGGTTACCGATCCCCGGCCCGCCATGCAGGTAAACCAGCGGGTCCGGGGCCGGATAGGTCGTCTCGGATCGCAGGATCGCAAAAGCGAGGTCGACACTTTGCCCGTTCTGCGGCGCGTCGTGATCCTCCGGCACGGTGACCGTTCCGCAAAGGATCGTCTCGCCGACGATTTCCGACATCGCCATCGGGTCGCGACAAGACACGATCTCGACGGGGGCGCCTTCGCCCCGAGCCAACAGGGTCTCGAAATACCTCCCGTCCGGCTCGGGCGCCGTCAGGGCCATCAGCAGTGTGATGATATCTTTCATCGTGAACCTCGCCTGAATGAATTGCGGGCAGAAAACGCCCCGGTTCATCGTTACAAATACACATGTCGAAAACTTGTAATTCCGGCGACTGTCACATCGGACCAAAGGCAACGGACTGCAGGTGACTCACGCCAGGGCAACGCCACGGCTTGACGGTGCAAGACCACACTACCACGTATGTCGTGATCGGTCCAAAGACGGGCCACGCGATTGCTTTTCGTTGAGCGTCCGCATCTTTTCGCTTAAGCAGGCGCACATCGCGCGGCAGCGCCCTATATGAGTTCGAAAACAAGCGGGCGGATCATGGCCAATCACTTCTACAAATCGGACCTTCCGGACGACCTCGATCTTGGGTCCGTCGTCGCCATCGATTGTGAAACGATGGGGCTCAACCCCCATCGGGACAGGCTTTGCGTCGTGCAGCTGTCGGGCGGCGACGGCGACGCGCATATCGTTCAGGTGATGCAGGGCCAGACCAGCGCGCCCAACCTCGAACGTCTTCTGACCGATCCCTGCGTCCTGAAGCTGTTCCATTTCGGTCGCTTCGATATTGCCGCGATGTTCAACGCCTTCGGCGCGCTGGCCGCGCCTGTCTACTGCACCAAGATCGCCAGCAAGCTTATCCGCACCTATACCGACCGGCACGGGCTGAAATACCTGCTTCAGGAACTGCTGGGCGTCGATATTTCCAAGCAACAGCAATCGTCGGACTGGGGCGCGCCCGAACTGAGCGACGCGCAGCTGGACTATGCCGCCTCTGACGTTCTTTACCTGCATCGGCTGCGCTCGGAACTGGACGCCAGGCTGGCCCGCGAGGGCCGCACCGAGCTGGCCCAAAGCTGTTTCGACTTTCTGCCGACGCGGGCCCGGCTGGACCTGGCCGGCTGGCCCGAAACGGATATCTTTGCGCACTGACCATGGCAACGACCGACAACTTCTACTCGCGCCTGGTGGCCTGGATGAAGATCATCCTGCCGTTGGCCGCGCTTGGCCTGTTGTCCACGATCTTCCTGATTTCGCGCCATATCGACCCGACCAAATCCATCCCCATCGCCAATATCGACCTGGAGCAGCGCGCGCGCGACCAGGGCGCGACGAACGCGGCCTTTGCCGGCGTGACCAGCGGCGGGGACGAGGTGACGATCACCGCCGAAACCGCCCGCCCGGCAACGGACGATCCCCGCCTGATCAACGCCGAGGATGTCACCGCCGAGATGCGGTTGTTTTCCGGCGGCATGGTGACCGTCAGGTCCGATCGCGGCGACATGCACCAATCCGATCTGAACGCCTCGCTGATGGGCAACGTCCATATCGACACGACCACCGGCTACGAGATGACCACCGAGCGGCTGAACGCAAAGCTGGACGTGCTTTACGCCGAAACGCCCGGCCCCGTGTCGGGCACCGGCCCCGCCGGAGACCTGACCGCGGGGCGCATGGTCTTGTCCGAGGACGACGAAACCGGCGAGGCACATTTGGTTTTCACCGAAGGGGTGAAGCTGGTATATACTCCGCAGCCGTCCGAGGACCCAGATCAGTGACCCATTCGTTTCGCATTTTGATTGCAGTCATTTTGTTGTGCCAGCCACTTGGCGCCGCCGCCCAGGGCGCGCAGGTCGCCTTCGGCAACACCGCGCAGGACAGCAGCCTTCCGGTCGAGGTCACCGCCGACAATCTGGACGTGAACCAGCAGGACGGCACCGCGGTCTTTACCGGCAACGTTCTGATCGGACAGGGCGAGATGCGCCTGTCCGCGCCCCGCGTTCTGGTGGTCTACAAGAGCGATCAAAGCGGCATCGAAGAGCTTCAGGCGACCGGCGGCGTCACCCTTGTCAGCGGCGAGGATGCGGCCGAGGCGTCGCGCGCCGATTACAACGTCGACACCGGCCTGATCGAGATGGAGGGCGACGTGCTCCTCGTTCAGGGTATCAACGCGCTGAGCGGTGACAAGATGTTCGTCGACACGCGGGCCGGGACCGCCCGTGTCACGGGCCGCGTCAAGACGATCCTGCAACCCGAGGACGGGAACGAGTGATGGCCCGGCCCGAGTTGCATATCGCCCACGAAAGCACCGGCCTGTCGGTCGAGAACCTGCGCAAGAGCTACAAGAAGCGCGTCGTCATCCGCGATGTCACCCTCTCCCTGCGCCAGGGCGAGGTCGTGGCGCTTCTCGGCCCGAACGGGTCGGGCAAGACGACGACCTTCTACGCCATCGCCGGGCTGATCCATCCCGAGGGCGGGCATGTGCGGATCGACGGGCGCGACGTGACCAACCTGCCGATGTATCGCCGCGCCAAGCTGGGCGTCGGCTACCTGCCGCAGGAAATGTCGATCTTTCGCGGCATGTCGGTCGAGGACAACATCATGGCGATCCTCGATATCTCGAAGGACAGCCGCCACAAGCGCCGCGAGCGGCTCGAGGAATTGCTGTCGGAATTTTCCATCGAGCACCTGCGCCGCGCCCCCGCGCTGGCCCTGTCGGGCGGTGAGCGGCGCCGGGTGGAGATTGCCCGCTGCCTTGCCGCCCAGCCCAAGTACCTGCTGCTGGACGAACCCTTTGCCGGGGTCGATCCGATCTCGGTCGGCGATATCCGCCACCTGGTCGCCGACCTCAAGAAGCGCGGCATCGGCGTACTGATCACCGACCACAACGTGCGCGAAACGCTCGAAATCGTGGACCGTGCCTATATCCTGCATGACGGCAAGGTCCTGATGTCGGGCACCCCGTCCGAGGTCGTGTCGAACGAAAACGTCCGCCGCGTCTACCTCGGCGAAAATTTTCGTATATCCTGAGCGATCTTGCGCCGGGCCCTCACGCAATCTCCATTGACAAGATGCCCATATCGCGGATCAAATGAGGTATGACGCTTTCGGTTTTTGCACTGTTCGAGCCGTGCGACCCATCCTTTGGGCCGGGCCCGGGCACACAGAAAACGTCATTACATCCCTCACGGATTTGACCTGGATCAGCGCGTCTCATCGCGCCACAGGCCATTTCTGTCCGCATGTTGGAGGTTCTGAATGCGCTATCAAATCAGTGGAAAACAAATCGATGTCGGCCAGGCTTTGCAGACTCATGTCGAGAACGAGTTGAACTCCATTGTGGAAAAATACGCCGAACGGCCGACGGACGCGCACGTGATCTTTTCCAAGAGCGCGAGCGAATTCGTCTGCGAGGCAACGGTCCACCTGTCCACCGGGCTGACCGCCCAGGCCAAGGCCCACGCGCATGAGATCTACGCCGCGTTCGACGATTGCAGCGAGAAACTGGAAAAGCAGTTGCGCCGCTACAAGCGCCGTTTGAAGGACCATCATCGCGACCGGGCGGAACCTATTGAACTTTCTCAGGCTTCCGCCTATATCCTCGCCTCCGAAGCCGATGGGGGAGAATCGGAACCCGAAAGCCTGCAGCCGGTTATCGTTGCAGAGATGGAGCATCATATTCCCTCTCTGTCGGTCGGCGAGGCAGTCATGCAGATGGAACTTGCCGGCGCCCCGGTGCTCGTGTTCCGGAATGAAGGAAAAGAAGGGGTCAACGTCGTTTATCGCCGCGATGACGGCAATATCGGATGGATCGACCCGTAAACAATCGAGCTAGCAAGGCGGAACCGGCCGCCGATGGAGCATAACTGAATGCAGTTCACTCAGATTTTGCGGCCTGACGCGGTCCGGGTCTATTCCTCCGTGTCCAGCAAAAAGCGCCTTCTGCACGAGCTTGGCAGCATTGCCGAGTCCGTCTACGGCCTCGATCCGCAAAAAGTGGTGGACGCCCTGATCGAGCGCGAAAACCTCGGACCCACAGGCGTGGGGCATGGCGTGGCCTTGCCCCATGCGCGTCTGGCGGGCATCGACTCGGTCGTGGGTGCGCTGGTGCTGCTGGACACGCCGATTGACTTCAACTCGGTCGACCGCCAGCCGGTCGACCTGGCCTTTGCCCTGTTCGCGCCCGAAGATGCCGGCGTGGAACATCTCAAGGCGCTGGCGCTTGTCTCGCGCACCCTGCGCGATCCGGCGATCTGCGCCAAGCTGCGGGCCAATGACGATCCCGCGACGCTGCACACGATTATCACCGAGGCACAGTCGGTTCAGGCGGCGTAAGCCCGAAACCCGAACATCATGTAGTCGCGCTGGTAGATGTCACTGACCAGCGTCTCGATCTCTTCGTCGTAAATTTCGTCGATCGAAAAGGGCTGATCGGGCACGGATGTGGCCGGGCGCGCGGCCGCGTCATAGCCCACCGATGCCGCCAGCCGCGGAAGCGCCTCGGCCAGTTCCTCCTCGCGCAGCACGAGATCCGGCAGGCTGAACTGCGCCATGCCCTGCATGATCGCCGATTGCGTGGCCCAGTGCGCGTCCACACGGATATTCGTCTGTCCGGCAAGGTTCGCCTTCAGAAACTCCAGGAACGCCGCAAAGGCCTGCTTGTGCGCCTCGCGGTCATAGCCCTCGTCCGGCATCTTCCCCGGCAGCGGCAGCTTGTGGAAATTGCGCAAAGTCTTTCGGATGTCCGCAAGACATCCCGGCCCGGTTTGCAGGATCTTGTCGCAGAACGCCGCATGGGCCCGCGCCACGGGATGCCGCACCACGGTAAAGCCGCGATGCCCCGGATGACGCCGCTTCCACTGGCGCAGGTCCTTCTGGTTCAGCTTGGTCGGCAGGTCGTCCGCCGCCACGCTATCCAGCCCCGCCAGCCAGTCGCACACCGCCGCCTCGGGTCCCGACCGGATCGGCATGTACAGCAGCGCCGCATGGGCTCCGGTCACGAAGCCCGGCACCGCCGGCCCCCGGCGCGGCTCGAAATTGGGCGTCCGGGTCAGGTTGAACGGATCGAGCCCGGCAAAGGCCTGTTCCATGTCCCTGAAGTTGGACACCTTGTCTTCAAGTCCGCTGGGATTCTGCTTTTTCAGCGACGCGTCCAGCGCCTCCAGCCGCTCATCGCTGCCCAGGAACTTCGCCAGACCGTTCAGCACGTCTAGGTTCTGCAGATCCTCGTAGGCGATGTAGAACGCCGCCTGTCCCGACGCCTGCAGCCGGTTCAGCAGGAACACCTGAAATTCCTGCAGCTTGGTCACATGCGTCTCGAACTCGGCCTTGTCGAAGCGAACCTGGCTGTCCTTGCGCCGCTTCACGTTGGTCAGCTTCCACTGGCCCGTGGCCTGGGCGATCTTCCAGCTGACATAGCTGTCCAGCGGGTTGCGCGTCAGGATGATCTTGGCGCAGCGCGGATCGTCCAGCATCACGTCAAGGATGCGCGGGTCATGATCGTGAAAGTACCGGAAACCGCCCATCTTGCCCGGCACGTCCCGCACCGCCTTGATCAACTGCATCGGGTCGGCATCGCGCGTATGCTGCGCCACGCCGGCGATCTCGTCGCGGTTGGGATAGCCGATGAAATGCGGGTTGAACGCCTCGCCGAAACACTCGAAGCTTTCGAACGCGTTCAGGTTCGCCTCGAGAAAGTTGGACCCGGTGCGCATCTCGGCAAACACCGCGAAATAGTCGAATTGACCTGCCATCTATCGCACCAGATAGGGTTTGCGTTGTTGCGCCTGCGGCTCGCGCAGGCGGTGCTCGACCGGGAAATCGCCCATCAGGTAGGGATGCATCCCCTGGTTCTTGAGGTTCTGCAAAAACTGCCCGAACCCGGTCAGGTCGGCCATCTTCGGCACCTCGGCCAGGCCATGCACGCTTTGCTTGCCAATCTCGTCGATGATCGTCTGCAAGGGCTCCATCGGCGCCTCGATGAACTCCGCCATGGTCCAGATCCGCACCCGCGCCTTGCCCCATTGCGAGCGCAGCACATCCAGGTGCTTGCTTTCGATCTGTTGCAGCAACGCGGCCTCCTGCCGGATGTCGGCGAAGTTCATGTTCGACTTGAACAGCGGCACCGCCCACGCGCCCGAAATGACAGAGATCTGCGCGTTCTGGTCCTTGGCCAGCGGCCACTCGATCTTCTTGATGTGGTCGCGCGGACCGACCTGGAAACACTGCCGCTCGCCCCGCGTGTTCCAGATCAGGCTCGCCAGGAACGCCTGCGGATTGTAATCGCGCAGCTTCGCACTGTCGCTCAGCGCGCCGTTCATCACCGTCTGGCCATCGGAAAACTCGGCCCGCTCAGGGGCAAAGAGATGCCCGTGCACCCGCGTGCCCGTGACCTTGGCCAGCCAGGGCTCGAAATTCTCGAAAAGGTCGCTGAACCCCTCGAACACCGAGTATTGCGCGCAGGTCAGCCCGTTTTCGCGCCCCTCCACCGGAAACCGGCTCTGCATCAGCAGGCCGGGCCGCCCGCGCGTCCGACGTTCCACCGCCTTGGCAAAGATCCGGTCGATCTTGCCGGGGTTGGGCTCGGTCCGCTTCATCGCGCCCGCCGCATCGGTCAGGAACGCATTGTAAAGCCGGTTGGCAAAGGGCCAGATCTTGCGCGCCACGAAACAGTCCGACCGCCGCAAAAGCTGCAGGTGATCGTCGTAGAAGATGTGCGGCTTGCCCTGGTAATCGAACTTCGACAGGGTCAGCGACCGGCTCTCGATTTGCCTGGAATAGAGCCTTGCAAGCGTCTGGAAATAGCTTTCGTCCGGGATCCACACCCGCTTGAAATAGCTGTCATAGGTCGCCCGCTCGGGGTCCGTCAGGATCGCCGACAGGGTCTGGCGCGTCAGGCACCACCATTGGCTGCCCATATGCGGCACGATCCCGTTGGGAATGCGCCGCTTGTAGCCGATCTTACGTTGCAGGCGAACATAGGCGTCGAACAGCTTGCGGTGCCGCCGCCACGAAAACGGGAACCGCAGGGTGAACCTCTCGTGATCCAGGCCTCCGATGGTCCAGGGCACATCCGCCGTCGTGGCGCTTTCGATGAAATCGGTCTGCGGCCGATCCTCCAGGTAGTCGATCAGTTCCTGCACCGGCCGCAGCGGCAGGCACGAGCCGGACGCCAGGTAAACATGCCGCACGTCGGGAAAGCTCTTGAGCATGATCTCCGACGCCGCCTGCGTCGCCGCCACCAGCCCCCAGGTGCCCCACTCGCACCGATGCCGCCTGGCGAATTTCACCTGCTCGAGGTCGGACAGCGCCGCGACGAAATTCCTGTACGTCTCGCTGGGCACGTTGCGGTCTGCATGAATGACCAGCGGACAGCCCACCGCGGCCCAATGGCGCGCCACTTGCTCGGCCCGGTCGAATGCCGTGTGGACCAGCATTATGATGCCGACGCTCACCCTCTGCCCATCCTCATGCCCAGTTGCCCTTGGACATCAGCCCAAGAATTTCCAATTGTCGCCAGTTTATATATTTCTCCGACCATTTGCACCAAAGGTCGGGACTGTCCTGAAATTTCTCGGCATATGATCTGTATTCGACACTTCCGGCATAGTGCTGTCCACGCTGCAACTCTTCCTCGGCCTTGGCGGTGAAGGTGTTGAGGAACTTCGCGTGCAGCAGGATGCCACTGGCCTTCTCTCCGCCCCACTCGTCATAGGTCAGGTTCAGACCCCGCGGCAAAAGCGTGTGCGTCGAGCTGATATAGGTGTACCGCTTGTCCCACTTCACCAGCGGTGTCTTGTTCAGCGCCGGTGACTTCTTGGGCCTGTCGGCAAAGAACACCCGGCTGCGCGGCCCGCCCTGGATCCACAGGTTGCCGTATTTGCGGTTCTTCTCGATCACGTAGTTGCCCGGATCGAACCAGCCGGCAATTTCCAGCGGGTCCTGCCCCGGCAGGTACGACACCGAGTCGATCCGGCCCTTCGGGTACATGTCCAGCAGCATCGCGCCGAAGGATTTGACCTGGCTGGTGTCCAGCCAGTCGGTCAGCGCCCGAATGGGCCGCGTGTCGCAGAACGGGTAGATGAACAGCTCGTCCGGATCGACCACCAGCGTCCAGTGCCCATGGCCATATTTGCGCTGCAGCCAGTTCAGCCAATCGACCCCGAACTTCGAGCCCTTGTAGCTGGCCTTGGTGGTCCAGATCGACACATCCTCCTGGTCGGCCATGAACTCGCGCCCGCCATCGGTGCTGTCATTGTCGACGATCAGGAAATGCGAAACCCCGAGGTTGCGGTAATATTGCAGAAAGAAGGGAAGGCGCACGAACTCGTCGCGCATGGTCGAGAACAGCAGGATGTCCCCGGGCCGGATCTTGCGCGTGCGGTCCACCACGGGCTTGAGCGAGAAATGCTTGCGAAACGCACGGATGCGATGCCGCTTCCGCCGCAGCCGCATCGCGTATGACTGCAAGATACTCACTACTCATATCCCTTTGGCCGCCGGCCAGACCAGCCGCCACCATACCCGGACTGCGTTAAAGCATTCTTTTCCAAAATGGTACACCGATGAAAACACCGGCTCCGTTCCCCTCGCTCCGGTATAAGCGACTGTTTACAAAACGCAAACAATTCCGAACTCATCAAATCCAGTTACCTTTCGACATCAGGCCCATCGCCTCCAGCTGCCGCCACCCGATCAGCCGCATGGACTGCTCGCACCACAGGTCCGGGTTTTCGGTCAGCGCGTCGTAATAGCTGTCGTAAAGCGTGCTGTTGGCGAAATGCTCGGCCCGCGTCTTCTCTTCGGCCGAGCGGTCGACGATCGTGTTCAGGAACTTCGTGTGCAGCAGAATCCCGGACAGAAGCTCTCCACCCTGCTCGTCGTAGACCCGGTTCAGGCGCCGGGGCAACAGGGAATGCGCGCTGCTGACATAGGCGTAGCGGCGGTTCCACTTCACCAGGGGCATCTTGCCCATCGTCGGCGCCCGCTCTGGCCGTTCGGCAAAGAACCTGCGCGCCCGCACCCCGCCCTGGATCCACAGGTTGTGCAGGTCCGGTTTCTTCTGGATCATGTAGTTGCCGCCATCGAACCAGCACAGCCGCTCGAACGGATCGTCGCCCGCCGCGTAGGGATGCGCCGCCAGCGGGCCCTTGGGATACATGTCCAGCATCAGCGTGCCGAAAGACCGGCGGCCCGATTGCTCCAGCCGTTCGACCAGCGCGGGCAGGGGGCGGGTCTCGTGATGCGGATAGATCAGGATCTCGTCGGCATCCAGCGTCAGGCACCAGTGCCCGTGCCCGTGCTGCATCTGCAACCATGTCAGCCAGTCGACCCCGAAGCGCGACAGCTTGTAACTGGCCTTCGTCCGCCAAAGGGAAACGTCGTCTTGCGCCTGCAGGTAGTCGCGCGTGCCGTCGTCGCTGTCATTGTCCACGAACAGGAAATGCCGCACGCCCAGCGCGCGATGATGCGCCAGGAAAAACGGCAGGCGCACCGCCTCGTTGCGGACGGTCGAAAAGCACAGGATGTCCCCCGGCGCGATCCGGTCGGTGCGGTCCACCACCGGACGCAGCTGGCGTCGCTTGCGCAGCGCACGGAACAACAGGCGCCGGCGCTTCCACCGAAGCTTGTACGCCAGCCACGCCTCCGAAAGCACGCTCATCCGTCCTGCCTGACCATTCCTTCGACCTCAGGGTCGGCGTTATTTCTCGTAATGTCCAGTTTGATGCCACCGCCACGCATCGCGGATCATCTCGTCCAGCGTCGACCTTGACGGTGTCCAGCCCAGCTCGGACACCGCGCGTTCGGACCCCGACACCAGCTTGGTACAATCGCCGGGCCGCCGCAGCCCCTCGACGACGGGCACGTCCTTTTTGGTGATGCTGCGCGCGTGGTCGATCACCTCGCGCACCGAGAAACCGTCGCCGGTGCCCAGGTTGAAGACACGGCTTTGCTTGTCGTTTTCCAGCCATTTCAGCCCAAGAACATGCGCATCGACAAGATCGCAAACATGCACGTAGTCGCGGATGCAGGTCCCGTCGGGCGTGTCGTAATCCGTCCCGAAAATGGTCAGCGCATCGCGCTTGCCATCCACCGCATCCAGGATCAGCGGCACAAGATGCGTCTCCGGCTGGTGAAACTCGCCCACCTCCGCCTCCGGGTCCGCACCCGCCACGTTGAAATAGCGGAAGATCACGTGCCGCAGCCCGTGCGCCGCCTCGAAATCGCGCAGCATTTCCTCGATCGCGCGCTTCGACGCGCCGTAGGCGTTGATCGGCGCCTGGGGGCTGGACTCGTCCAGCACCACGTTGTCCTGGTCGCCATAGGTCGCGCATGTCGATGAAAACACCAGGTTCAGGCATCCGGCCGCCACCGCCGCTTCCATCAGCACCAGCGACCCCGTGACATTGTTGTCCCAGTACCGGCCCGGCTCGCGCATGCTCTCACCCACCTGGCTCAGCGCGCCGAAATGCAGCACGGCGGTCGGCTGATAGGCCGCGAACACGGAATCGAGCCGCGCCCGATCGCGCAGGTCCCCCTGCTCGAACGGGCCGAACCGGACCGCCTCGGCCCATCCGGTGCTCAGGTTGTCATAGGTTATCGGCGTATACCCGGCGGCCGCCAGCGCCTTGCAGGCGTGCGAACCGATATACCCGGCCCCTCCGGTGACAAGAATATTGGCCACGGGACGGGCTCCTTCCTTACTGCGCGGCCTTGGCCGGCTGAACCACGTCCGTCAGGTACTTCATCAGGTCGTCGCGCAACTCTGGCCGGTTCAGCGCGAAGGCCACCGTGGCCTGCAGGAACCCGGACTTCGAGCCGCAGTCGAACCGCTCGCCCTCGAAGCGGAAGCCGAAGACCTCCTCGCCCTCGTCCCGGGCCGAATCGATCGCATCGGTCAGTTGGATTTCTCCGCCCGCGCCGGTCTGCTTCTTGTTCAGCTTCTGCAGAACGGTCGGCGTCAGGATATATCGCCCGATCACCGCAAGGTTCGACGGCGCCTCGCCCGGGGCAGGCTTTTCGACCATGCCCTTGGTCGAGACCATCCGGCCCATGTCCTCCTTGACGTCCAGCACACCATAGGCCGAGGCCTTGTCCGGGGGCACTTCCATGGCGGCCACCATGTTGTTCTCGCCATCGGTTTCCTTGAACGCCTCGGCCATCTGCGCCAGGCACGATTTTTCCGCCGCGATCACGTCGTCGGGCAGGATCACCGCGAATGGCTCGTTGCCGATCAGGCGCCGCGCGCACCACACCGCGTGGCCCAGGCCCAGCGCCTTGTTCTGGCGCGTATAGGCGATCTCGCCGCTGTCCATGTTGGTCGACTTCAGGATCTCCAGCAACTCGTCCTTGCCCTTCTTGCGCAATTCCTGCTCAAGCTGCGGCGCGTTGTCGAAGTAATCCTCCAGCGCGCCCTTCCCGCGCGAGGTGATAAAGATGAACTCCTTGATCCCGGCCTCGCGCGCCTCGTCGATGGCGTATTGCACCAGCGGACGGTCGACCAGGGTCATGATCTCCTTCGGCACCGACTTGGTCGCCGGCAGAAAGCGCGTGCCAAGCCCTGCGACGGGAAAGATAGCCTTTGTCAGTTTCTTGCGCATCAGAAGCTCCTTAACCGCGATCACTGCATTACGAAATAACTTGGCTCACGCCGCCGACCGGAACACAACGGGTCATGCATGGCAGGCCGATGAAACCTCGTGCCTTCATCTCGTATTGCTCATGACATGTGCATCTCGCGCATCATGCCTTCTATTCTCTCAATATCTTCCGGGTTGTTGAGTTCCCAGAATTGCCGTCCGCGCGCCTCGACCTCGACGCACAGGATAGCGCGCCCGTTCTCGAGAAACCGAAGCTGTTCCAGGCCTTCCAGCTGTTCCAGAGGACCTGCCGACCAGCCGCCGTAGGCGTGCAGCGCCTCGGGTCTGTAGGCATAGACCCCCACATGGTGAAAGACCGGGGTATCCCCCCCGTCGTCATATACGTCCGAAGTATAGGGAATGACTTCCTTGGAGAAGTAGAGCGCATGTCGAGATCGGCTGAAAACGGCCGTCGTCCCGCCGACACGCCCATTCGCCCGGTCCTGCAGAAACCCGTTGAGCGCACGACCGTCGCAGCGCAGCACCGGGGTGGCCACGTCGGCCTGCGGGTCGCTGTGCATCCCGGCGACAAGATCCTCGACGAACCAGTGCGGCGTCAGCGGCGCATCGCCCTGCAGGTTCACCACGATCTCGTAATCCTCCCCGACGCTGCGCAGCGCCTCTGCGCAGCGCTCGGTTCCGTTGGCGCAGTCCGGCGACGTCATCACCACCTCCGCGCCAAAGGCGTGCGCCGCGTCCTCGATCCGGGCGTCATCCGTGGCCACGACCACCCGCGCGACGCCGGCCACGCTCTGCGCGGCACGCCAACTGCGCTCGATCAGGCTTTTCGAGGTCCCGTCGGCGCCGCGCAGCATCGCAAGCGGCTTGCCCGGAAAACGGCTCGAGGCATATCGCGCCGGAATGACAATCAGGACACTCATCAGGCGGACTTCAGCTCGACGCCGGGCGCGTGGCCGATGAAGAATGGGTTGGCGAAGTCCTCCTTGCCATAGGTCAGCGGCGTCTGGTCATCGTACCGCACGACCCGACCGCCGGCCCCCGCCAGCACGGCGTGCCCGGCGGCGGTGTCCCATTCCATCGTCCGGCCCAGGCGCGGATAGATATCCGCCTCGCCGGTCGCGACCAAGCAGAATTTCAGCGAGGACCCGGCGCTTGTCATGTCCTTCACCGCATACTTGCCGATGTAATCGTCCGTGGCCTGATCCCGGTGGGACTTGCTGGCCACCACCATCAGCGCATCATTGTCGGGATTCGACACGCCGATGTCGGTCAGCGCGCCCGACCTGTGGCGGGCAAACGGCCCGGTTTCCTCGACCGACGTGCCATCGGCCCGGGTAAAGAACATCCGGCCCTTGGCCGGCGCATAGACCACGCCACGCGTGGGCACGCCGTTCTCGACATAGGCGATGTTGACCGTAAAGTCGCCGCGGCGGTGGATGAATTCCTTCGTTCCGTCCAGCGGATCGACGATCAGGAACGTGTCGGCCCGCGCCCCGTGGGTGTCGGCCTGTTCCTCGGTGATCAGCGTCACATCGGGAAACGCCGCGCGCAGCCCGTCCGAGATGATCTTGTCCGCCGCCTCGTCAGCCGCCGTGACAGGGCTGTCGTCGGACTTCACCTTCACATCGAAATCGTCCGCGTCGTAGATCTCCATGATCCGATCGCCGGCTTCCAGCGCCAGGCGGCGCATCACCGTGACAAGTTTGTCGTAATCCAAACCCTGCTCCAATTCTTTTTCACAGTCCGCAAAGGCGTTTGTTGCGGGAATGTTGCGCGCCCCTTATGCTGCGTCACTAACGGAACGGCAAGAATTCCGTGTGAGATTTCAGCAAAAGGCAGCCGGTCCAGACAGGTCATGTTTCAGAACACGCGCAAGAAATCCCTGCTGTCGTCCATCGTGACGATCTGCGAGCTGATCTACCACACCACCGTCCGGGATGTGCGCAGCACGCATGGCAACGCCTTCATGGCGCTGTTCGTCAATATCAGCACGGCGATCATCTTCGTCCTCGCCTTCTATTTCATGTTCACGGTGCTGGGCCTGCGGGGCGCCAAGCTGCGCGGCGATTTCATGCTCTACATGATGTCCGGCGTGTTCCTTTATCTCACCCACATCAAATCGCTTGGTGCGGTCGCCGGGGCGGCCGGGCCATCGTCGCCGATGATGCAGCACGCGCCGATGAACACGGTGATCTCCATCACGTCCGCCGCACTGGGTGCCCTTTATATCCAGGTGCTGTCCGCCTTGGTGATCCTGTTCGTATATCACACCGCCTTTCAGCGGATCGAGATCGACGATCCGATCGGCGCCCTGGGGATGCTTCTTCTGGCGTGGTTCACAGGCTGCGGCGTCGGCCTGCTGATCATGGCGGCGAAACCCTGGTTTCCGACCGCCGTGAACCTGGTCCAGGTCGTTTACACCCGCGCCAACATGATTGCGTCGGGCAAGCTTTTCGTCGCCAACACGCTGCCCGGCTACATGCTGGCCATGTTCGACTGGAATCCGCTGTTTCACGCCATCGACCAGTGTCGCGGTTACGTGTTCGCCAACTATTTCCCGCACAACACCAACGCCCAGTATGCCCTGATCGTCGGCTGTGTCCTGCTTGTTCTCGGCCTGCTGGCAGAGTTCTACACGCGTCAGTTCGCCTCCAGCAGCTGGTACGCCCGCCGATGAAAGCAGTCCTGTCAGCCTGTCTTCTGTCGCTCTGGGCCAGCCTTGCCCACGCGCAGGCCGTGCCCGCCTTCTACGACGTGTCCGGCGTGGCGCCTGACGATGTCCTGAACGTGCGCGCCGCGCCCGGCGTCGGCAATTCCATCGTCGCCAAGCTGGACGCCGGCGCCACCTACATCGAGGTCGTGGGTTTCGACGACAGCCGCGAGTGGGCGCGCATCAATGTCGAGGAACAGTCGGGCTGGGTCGCCGCGCGTTTCCTCACGCGCCGCGCCGGTCAGCCCGACGATGAACTGCCCCGCCCCCTTGTCTGCACCGGCACCGAACCGTTCTGGTCGCTCGAAGTCGCGCGCACCGCAAGCGCCACTCTCGACCGCATGGACGAAGACCCGGTCTCGGTTTCCACGCTCAATCCGGTCACGTCGGAGAACCGGACGGACCGCTACGCCATATTCGGCCAGTCGCAGACCCAAGAAGTCTTCACCTTCATGTTCCAGCGCGATGCCTGTACCGACGGCATGTCCGACCGCTACTATGGCATGAGCGTGGACCTCTTCGTGACCGAGGAATCAGGCGTCACCTACCTGACCGGCTGCTGCAACCTGTCGCGCTAGGCGCGGCTGTGGTCAGTCCACCACCCGGCACGTCAGGTTGATGCGCCCCGGATGTTCCAGCAGCATCGAGGTGCCCGGCCTGATCCGGTCGATCCCGTGATAGGTCAGCCGCGCGTCGCCGCCCATCACCACCACGTCCCCCGATTGCAACCAGTGCGACTCGGTCTTGCCGCCCCGCGTCGCGTTCCCGATGCGGAACAGCCCCTCGTCGCCCAGCGACACGGACAGCACCGGCCATCCGAAATCGGCCTCGTCCCGGTCCTGGTGCATCCCCATCCGCGCGTCGGCATCGTAGAAATTCACCAGGCAGCAATCCGGCATCCTCTCGGCGCTCACCACGTCCCGCCAGATCGACAGAACCTCCTCGGGGATCGGCGGCCAGGCCATGCCCTCGGGGTGCCGCTCCTCGTAGCGGTATCCGCGCCGGTCCGACACCCAGCCATAGCGTCCCGCCGAGGTCATCCTGACCCGCATCGGCTTGCCATAGGGCGTCATCGGCGAAAACAGCGGCGCCGCGCGCACCACCTCGCGCAGCGCCGTCACCAGCGCGGCCTGCTCCGCAGCTTCAAGATATCCCTTGAAAATGCGAAATCCGCGTATCCGAAGCGTCTCGTCGGTCATGTCTCCCCGGATTCCATCGAATCCGCCAAATTAAAACCCGAATCCTGCGATTCACCGCTTTTCAACCGCTTGCAGGGCCATATTCCCCTGCCTATATACCGTCCGAAGCGCAGAGACCGCTTTCGGGATCTGTAACTCACACGGTGGCCAGATGCCTTTAACGGGTCCGGTCGCCCCTCAATCGCCTTAAGAAGAGAAGGGATCGAAAAACATGTCCAAAGTCATTGGTATTGACCTCGGAACCACCAACAGCTGCGTCGCCATCATGGATGGTTCGCAAGCCCGCGTCATCGAAAACTCCGAAGGCGCCCGCACGACGCCCTCGATCGTCGCCTTCACCGACGAAGAGCGCCTTGTCGGCCAGCCGGCGAAACGCCAAGCGGTCACCAACCCCGAAAACACCATCTTCGGCGTCAAGCGCCTGATCGGTCGCCGCGAGGACGACAGCGATCTGGCCAAGGACAAGAAGAACATGCCGTTCGAAGTGATCGACGGTGGCAATGGCGACGCCTGGGTGCGCGCCAAGGGCGACAAGTATTCGCCCAGCCAGATCTCGGCCTTCATCCTCGGCAAGATGAAAGAGACCGCCGAATCCTATCTCGGCGAGGAAGTGACCCAAGCCGTCATCACCGTGCCCGCCTATTTCAACGACGCCCAGCGTCAGGCCACGAAAGACGCCGGCAAGATCGCCGGTCTCGAAGTGCTGCGCATCATCAACGAGCCGACCGCGGCCGCGCTGGCCTATGGCCTCGACAAGGAAGAAACCCAGACCATCGCGGTCTACGACCTTGGCGGCGGTACGTTCGACGTGACCATCCTCGAAATCGACGAGGGTCTGTTCGAGGTCAAATCCACCAACGGCGACACGTTCCTCGGCGGTGAAGACTTCGACATGCGCATCGTAAACTACCTTGCCGATGAGTTCAAAAAGGAACACAGCGTCGACCTGACCAAGGACAAGATGGCGCTGCAACGCCTGAAAGAGGCCGCCGAGAAAGCCAAGATCGAGCTTTCCAGCTCCTCCCAGACCGAGATCAACCAGCCGTTCATCTCGATGGGCTCCAACGGCCAGCCGCTGCACATGGTCATGAAGCTGACCCGCGCCAAGCTGGAAAGCCTGGTGGGTGACCTCATCACAAACTCGCTCAAGCCCTGCAAGGCCGCGCTCAAGGATGCGGGCCTCTCGGCCAGCGACATCGACGAGGTCGTTCTCGTCGGCGGCATGACCCGTATGCCCAAGGTGGTCGAGGAAGTGACCAAGTTCTTCGGCAAGGAACCCCACAAAGGTGTGAACCCCGACGAGGTCGTCGCCATGGGCGCCGCCATTCAGGCCGGCGTTCTGCAAGGCGACGTCAAGGATGTCGTCCTTCTGGACGTCACGCCGCTCTCGCTCGGCATCGAAACCCTGGGCGGTGTCTTCACCCGCCTGATCGACCGCAACACCACGATCCCGACAAACAAGTCGCAGATCTTCTCCACCGCCGAGGACAACCAGTCGGCCGTGACGATCCGCGTCTTCCAGGGCGAGCGTGAGATGGCCGCGGACAACAAGCTTCTGGGTCAGTTCAACCTCGAGGACATCCCGCCGGCCCCGCGCGGCATGCCCCAGATCGAGGTGACCTTCGACATCGACGCCAACGGCATCGTCTCCGTGTCGGCCAAGGACAAGGGCACGAACAAGGAGCAGAAGATCACGATCCAGGCGTCGGGCGGTCTGTCCGAGGAAGACATCGACAAGATGGTCAAGGACGCCGAGGAAAACGCCGACGCCGACAAGGAGCGTCGCGCCCTGGTCGAGGCCCGCAACCAGGCCGAAAGCCTCATCCACTCGACCGAGAAGTCGATGGAAGAGCATTCGGACAAGGTCGACCCGTCCACCATCGAGGCCATCGAACTGGCCATCTCGGCCCTCAAGGACGACCTCGAGAAAGAGGATGCCACCGCCGACAAGATCAAGGCCGGCATCCAGAACGTGACCGAGGCCGCCATGAAGCTGGGCGAGGCGATCTACAAGGCCAGCCAGGAAGACGGCGACGACGAGCCTGCGGCGGCCGATGAAATGGGCAAGGACGACGAAGACATCGTCGACGCCGATTTCGAGGACCTCGACAACGATAAACGCGCTTAAGCGTCAAACGGACAGGCAGGGGGCGCACCGGCGCTCCCTGCTCTCCGATGCAAAGGAGACATCCGATGGCCAAACGCGATTATTACGACGTTCTTGGCGTCTCGAAAGGTGCCAACGCCGACGAGATCAAGAAAGCCTACCGCACCAAGGCCAAAGAGCTTCACCCGGACCGCAACAAGGACAACCCCGACGCCGAGAAGCAATTCAAGGAAGCGGGCGAGGCCTATGACATCCTGAAGGACGCCGAGAAGAAAGCGGCCTATGACCGCTTCGGCCACGCGGCTTTCGAGGGCGGCACCGGCGCGGGTGCACGCCCCGGCGGCGGGTTCGGCGGGGCCGGTCCCGGCCAGGGCGATTTCGCCAGCGCGTTCTCCGACGTGTTCGACGACCTCTTCGGCGATTTCATGGGCGGCGGCGCCCGTGGCGGCGCCGGCGGACGTCAACGCGCCGCGCGTGGCGCCGACCTGCGCTACAACCTGCGCGTCAACCTCGACGAGGCCTATCGCGGCCTGCAGAAAACCATCAACGTGCCCACCTCTGTGACCTGTGACGCCTGCGACGGCTCCGGGGCCGAAGGCGGCGCTGAGCCGACCACCTGTCCGACCTGTTCGGGCATGGGCAAGGTCCGTGCGCAACAGGGGTTCTTCACGGTCGAACGCACCTGCCCCACCTGCTCGGGCCTGGGCCAGATCATCAAGAATCCGTGCAACGTGTGTGGTGGCCAGGGCCGCGTCCAGAAGGACCGCTCTCTGTCGGTGAACATCCCCGCCGGCGTCGAGACCGGCACCCGCATCCGCCTGGCCGGTGAAGGTGAGGCCGGCATGCGCGGGGGTCCCGCGGGAGATCTCTATATCTTCATCGAGGTCGCGCCCCACAAGATCTTCGAGCGTGAGGACACCAACCTCTTCTGCCGCGTGCCCGTGTCCGTGGCCAAGGCCGCGCTCGGCGGCGATATCGAGGTGCCCACGATCGACGGCGGCCGCAGCCGCGTGAAAATCCCCGAAGGCTCGCAATCGGGCCGCCAGATGCGCCTGCGCGGCAAGGGCATGCCCGCCCTGCGCGGCGGCGGCCACGGCGACATGTTCATCGAACTGGCAGTTGAAACGCCGGTCAACCTGACCTCGCGGCAAAAGGAGATCCTAAAGGAATTCGACACGCTGTCAGAGGATAACAACCCGGAAACCAAGAGCTTCTTCAAATCGGTGAAGGGCTTCTGGGACTCCATGAAAAGCTGACGCACAGAGGTCATCCCCGGGCGTGACCCGGGATCTCCCACAGTCAACGTCATCCTCGGGCACGACCCGAGGATCTCTTGAACCTGGAGATCCCGGATCAAGTCCGGGATGGCGTCGCGCAACGCAAAGCCCCGCCCCGGGCCTGACCCGGGGCCTCCTCTCAGCCATTAACCGTTCACTAACCTTCCCGCGCCACCATCGGGACCATGTCCGACTCGCGCGCCTTCAAGGAACTGCCCCTGCCGCTCTTCGACAGCGACGAGGTTCCCGTCGCCGCCAGCGCGCCGGGCAAGCAACCCTCCTACATCCGCGACCACCGCAAGCGCCTGCGCGACCGTTTCATGTCCGGCGGGGCCGCCGCGCTGCCGGATTACGAGATGCTCGAACTCGTGCTCTTTCGTGCCATCCCCCGGCGCGACGTCAAGCCGCTGGCCCATGCCCTGCTGGACCGGTTCGCCAGTTTCAACGCCGTCATCTCCGCGCCTTTCGACCAGCTTTGCGCAGTGCCCGGCGTGGGCGAGGCCGTGATCTGCGAACTCAAGATCGTCGAGGCCGCCGCCCATCGCCTCGCGCGGTCGCGCGTGGCCCAACGCCCCATCGTCTCCAGCTGGGATGCCCTGCTGGATTATTGCCACACCGCCATGGCGCACCGGGATGTCGAACAGTTCCGCGTCTTCTACCTCGATCGGCGCAACACGCTCATCGCCGACGAGGAACAGGCCCGCGGCACCGTCGATCACGTGCCCGTCTACCCGCGCGAGGTGGTCAAACGCGCCCTGCACCTCAACGCCAGCGCGCTGATCCTCGTGCACAATCATCCCTCGGGCGATCCCACGCCGTCCCAATCCGATATCGACATGACCATACAGATCGAAGCGGCAGCAACCGCGCTTGGCATCACGCTCCACGATCACATCATCATCGGGAAATCCTGTGAAACCAGCTTTCGCGCCCAGGGCCTGATTTAGGGCACTACCGCACCCAGACCTCGACCCGCCGGTTGATCTGGCGGCCCCATCCGGTCCCGTCACAGGCCATCGGCATCGCCTCGCCAAAGGCTTCCAGCTCCATGCCGATCCGGTCCATGTTCGCCGTCTCCGCCGCCGCGACCACGGCACTGCGCACGGCTTCGGCGCGGCGCAGCGCGATCCGCCGGTTGTTCTCGGCCGGGCCGGCGCCGTCGCTGAACCCCACGAAGACCAGCCGCCGCGCGTCGTACTTGCCGACCTCCATCGCCCGCGCCAATTGCGCCACGTTCGACCGCGACTGCGCGTCCAGCCGCGCCGATCCGGCCTCGAACCGGAAGGTCGTCGTCAGGCGTTTCAGCGGCGTCAGCGCCGCCACCATCCGCTGCAGCTCCTCCAGCCCCAGTTCCTCCCCCGCCTGCGCGATGGCATTGGCAAAGCGGTCGCCCTGCTCTTCGATGCCAATCTCCTCGGGCGCCTGGTCCACGAAACCCGCCCGCCGGATCACCAGCTGTGCCGTGGGGTCCTTCAGATAGGCCAGGAACTCACGCCCCAGCTTCGGCAGACGCCGTGCGGGCAGGTACAGGAACATCGGCGCGGTCAGCGGATAGTCCTCGGTCTTCACCGCCCGGCGCGTCGCCCTCAGGGCAAATCCGCACTCGCCGCTAAGCGCAAGCGCCGCCGTATCCCCGATCTCGGCCCGCGCCGTCAGACCCATTGCGAAAGGGTCCCCGGCCACGGCCTCGGCCAGCGTGGCCCCGTCCCGATGCCGCGTGATCGCCTCCGCCAACGTCACGCCCGCGGGGCGCATCACAAGGTCTTCGGTGGCCTGGCCCAGGCCGCTGGTCTCTTCGAAGAGATGCAGCGCGATGGGCGCATCCGGCCCCCCCAGCCCGGCCCAGTTGTCGACCTGCCCCGACAGCACGCGTGCCAGCTCCGACAAGGTCACCTGCCGCAGCGGGTTCGAGGGCGCCACCACCGGCACCAGCGCCTCCAGCGCCATCACCCGGCCGCGCCCCTGCGCCGACATGTCGCCCAGCGCGGCATCCTTGCCCAGGAACACTTCCTGGGGACGGATCTCGCGCATCGACATGGCGATGTCCGCCACATCCGCGATAAGGTCGGCAAACCCCTCGTCGGAATTGGTCAGGCGGAACACGAATTCCCCGACCACGCGATCCTCGCCGGGATCATGTATCGCCAACAGAAGGTTGCCGTCCTCCAGCACCTCGCGCTCCATTTCATAGCCCTCACGGATCGCGAAAGCCTCGACCAACGCGGGCATCAGCAGCCGCCCGATCGTTGGCGCACCCGAAAACACGATCTCGGCGACGTAGGTCTCCAGGTTGGGGCATCCCGGCCCGGCGCAATCCACACCGGACCCGTCGACCGTCAATTCGCCATAGATCGTGTCGACGCGGTAGAATTCACCATCGAACCCCAGCAGGTTGCCGGTGATTTCCACGTCGCCATCGCGTGAGGTCAGCGTCACGTCCTGCGCGTGGGCCGGAAATACGCCCGCAAAAAGGAAAAGTGCGGCGAAGGCCGCCGCACGGTACATTTTCATGGATGCCCTCGGATCGCAGCGTCAGTTGCGTGCGATCTTCAGGTCTTCGTACAGGTTTTTCAACACCAGAAAGTCGCCGACGGCATCGCACTCGGGGATGGCCATGGTCAGATCCCGCGCCGTCATTTCACCGATGCCCGGTTTGATCAGGGCCTGCGCTTCAACGTCGCGTCCACAATTCATGGCGTTGATCTCGGCTTCGAGACTGACCTGCACCTCGCCGTCACGCTGCGCAGTCCGCGTCGGAAAGGTGTAGACCTCCGCCATCAGGGTCGTCTCATCGATGACGCCTTCGCCAAGTCGCAGCAGGAACCCGCCCAGGCCGGTCTCGGCGCTGGTGGCATCGCGCCCCGCATCGCGCCAGACATGGTCGTCCTCGCCATAATCGGCACCGTATTCCATCGCGTGAAGCTCCATGCCGCTCCGGCCCTGCCATTGCACGACATAGCGGTCGTAACGGTCCAGCGTATCGACATTCGTGGTTGCCACCGCGCCCTCGCCGCTCTCGAAGGCGGCGATGAACACCGCGTTTTCCGCCAGCGCCGGCACCTGCATCGACCACGCGCCGACATCGTCGATGATCGCGCTGAACATCATGCCGTTATGGTGCAGGGTGAACTGCTTGTTGGCCCCGCAAGGCGCGGTCAGATCCAGCTGGACCATCGCGGCGGCGGCGGGGCTTGCCGTCATTTCGATCTCGCCGTCGCAGGTCAGGGCCGGCGCCGTCTCTTCCTTCGGGAAGGTGCGAATGGGCGCATCCTGAAGCGCGGCCAGTTCCAGCGGCGTATCCGGCAAGGCCTTGGGCTGCGGAGCGGCCGCGGGCGGCACCGGCTCGGCCGACGTCAGCGCCACTCTCTCGATCTGAAGCCCGTCGACATCAAAGCTCTGCCCGCCCGTCATCGCGGCGGTCCGGAAAATGGCCTTGTCGGCGGGGTCGGCCATCGGCAGGGGCGGCTTTTGGGTTTCGGCCGTTTCAACGGCTCCCAGCTTGTCGTCCACCGGGGCGGGGACCGCTTCGGGCTCTGAAACCGCCGGCGCCGGGGCCGCAGGCTCCGGGGCAGACGGCGCGGGCGTGCCGCCGACGAAGGCCTGCGCGAACGCCTCGGCGGTCTCGGGTTCGACTTGGGGCGCGGGCGGCTGCGTCACGGTGCGGTCGGTCGCAGAGGACTGCATGATGTAGCCAATACCAAGGGCACAGCCCATGGTCACGCCGGCCATGACGATACGCTTCGGATTGCCCAGCTTGATCATAACGATCTCCCAAACCTGTCATAGGTCGAGCGAACGCTATTGCGCGAAAGTGGCCCCTTGAAGGCACGTCAGGGGAGTCATTGAGGCCGAGTTGTGGCGCCCCCTTGTCAGCCCAGCCGCCCGTGACAATGCTTGAACTTCTTGCCCGAACCGCAGGGGCACGCCTCGTTCCGGCCCGGGTTGCCCCATGTGGTCGGGTCGTTCTCGTCAAAGCCGGGCAAGGCGGCGCCGGTGGGATCCTTCAGGCTTTCGGCACCGGGCTCGCGTTCCTCCGTCTCGGACGGTTTCGGCGCCATCGAGGCCTGCTTGGCCCGCAGGTCGCGCAGCATTTGCTGCTGTTCTTCGTCCGTCACCGGACGGATGCGGGCCAACTGCTGCGTCACGTCCTGACGCAGGCTGTTCAGCATCGACTCGAACAGCGCGAATGCCTCGTTCTTGTATTCGTTCAGCGGGTCGCGCTGCGCATACCCGCGAAAGCCGACGACACTGCGCAGATGCTCCAGCGTCAGAAGGTGTTCACGCCATTTGCTGTCGATGGTCTGAAGCAGCACCTGCTTCTCGATCATCCGCATCTGCTCGGGCCCGAACGCCTCTGCCTTCTCGGCCATCATCTTGTCGGCGGCCTCTTCCAGGCGGTCGGCGATCTCGTCGTCGTCCACGCCTTCCTCTTCGCCCCAGGCCATCACCGGCACATCCAGGTTCAGCCGCTCGATCACGGCGACATAGAGCCCTTCCGTGTCCCATTGGTCGGCATAGGTCTTGGGCGGCATGTACTGATCGATCAGGTCGTCGATCACTTCGCCGCGCATGTCCTTGATGATCTCCGACAGGTCCGTGGCTTCCATGATGTCCAGCCGCTGGCGGAAGATCACCTTCCGCTGCTCGTTCATCACGTCGTCGAATTTCAGCAGCTGCTTGCGGATGTCGAAGTTGCGGCCCTCGACCTTCGCCTGCGCGCGTTCCAGGCTCTTGTTCACCCACGGGTGAATGATCGCCTCGCCTTCCTTCATCCCCAGCGTCGACAGCACCTTTTCCAGCCGTTCAGAGCCGAAAATGCGCATCAGGTCATCGTCCAGCGACAGGAAGAACGCCGACCGCCCCGGGTCACCCTGGCGGCCCGACCGGCCGCGAAGCTGGTTGTCGATCCGGCGGCTTTCGTGCCGTTCCGTGGCAAGAACAAACAGACCACCGGCATCGATCACCGCCTGCTCGTCATCCTTGTGTCCGGCTTCCAGCCGCTTGCGCAGCTCCTCGGGATCGGCGTCGGGATCGGCGGCAATCGCCTCCATGATCTTGAAATCGAGGTTCCCGCCCAGCTTGATGTCGGTCCCGCGCCCTGCCATGTTGGTGGCGATGGTCACGGCGTTCAGCTTGCCCGCGTCGGCGACGATCTGCGCCTCCTGCTCGTGCTGGCGCGCGTTCAGCACGTTGTGCTTCACCCCCGCCTTCTTCAGCAGCTCGCTCAGCATTTCGGATTTCTCGATCGAGGTGGTGCCGACAAGGATCGGCTGACCCTTTTCATGCGCCTTCTTGATCGAGTCGACCACCGCGTCGAACTTCTCCTGCGCGGTCCGGTAGACGGCATCGTCCTCGTCCACCCGGGCGATCGGCTTGTTCGTCGGCACCTCGACCACGCCCAGCCCGTAGATCTGCCCGAATTCCTCGGCCTCGGTCGTCGCCGTGCCGGTCATGCCCGACAGCTTGTCGTACAGGCGAAAATAGTTCTGGAACGTCACCTGCGCCAGCGTCACGTTCTCGGGCTTGATCTCGCAGCCTTCCTTGGCCTCGATCGCCTGGTGCAGACCGTCAGACAACCGCCGCCCGGCCATCATCCGCCCGGTGAACTCGTCGATCAAAACGACCTCGTTGTCGCGGACGATATAGTCTCTGTCCTTCAGGAACAGCTTGTGCGCCCGCAGGCCCTGGTTCATGTGGTGCACGATGGTCGTGCTCTCGGGATCGTACAGCGACTGACCCTCTTCCAGCAGATCCTTCTGGTGCAGAAGCTCTTCGATATACTCGTTGCCTTCGTCGGTGAAGGTGACGTTCTTGGTCTTCTCGTCGATCTTGTAGTGATCTTCCTCCAGGCTCGGGATCAGCCCGTCAATGGTCACGTAAAGCTCGCTGCGGTCCTGTGCCGGGCCCGAGATGATCAGCGGCGTCCGCGCCTCGTCGATCAGGATGCTGTCCACCTCGTCGACGATGGCGAAATAATGCCCGCGCTGCGCCATCTCCTCGAGGCTCGATTTCATGTTGTCGCGCAGGTAATCGAAGCCAAGCTCGTTGTTGGTCGCATAGGTGATGTCGGCGGCATAGGCGCCTTTCTTCTCCTCATCCGGCTGCTGCGGATAGACCACGCCCGTGGTCATCCCCAGCGCGGAAAACACGTTGCCCATCCACTCGGCGTCCCGCTTGGCGAGGTAGTCATTGACCGTCACGATATGCACGCCCTTGCCGGACAGCGCGTTCAGGTAGGCCGGAAAGGTCGCCACGAGGGTCTTGCCCTCGCCCGTCTTCATCTCCGAGATATTGCCCTGGTGCAGAAAGATCCCGCCCATCAGCTGCACGTCGAAGGCCCGCAGTCCCAACGCCCGGCGCGCCGCCTCGCGGCAGTTGGCAAAGGCTTCGGGCAGAATCGCATCCAGGCTCTCGCCCTCCGCGATACGTTTCTTGAAATCCTGGGTCCTGGCGATCAGTCCGGCATCATCGAGGGCCTCGTACTCGGGCTCCAGCGCGTTGATCTTCTCCACCAGCGGGCGGGTCGTCTTGACCTTGCGGTCGTTCGGGGTGCCAAAGATCTTCTTGGCAACCGTTCCAATACCCAGCATATCCTATCCGTTCCGGTCTTTCGCTATCTCGTGAATGGCAATCGCTTGCCCCGTCCGTCGCACCGCCCTAGAACGGGCCCAAGGGGACGGCCCTGCCTTTGATCATAAGGCGATGTAAGGGGCCGCTCATTGACTGTCAACGTCACAACGCGTCGCGTTCCGGCGCGAGAAAGCAAAGGGTTTTCCATGTCACATCCGATAAAGTCGATCTTCGCCGCAACCTGTACCGCCGCGATGCTGGCGCAGGGCGCTTGGGCGCAGGATACGGCTGAAACAGAGACTGATGCGCCCGCCGCCGACCCGTCGCAGGTTGTCGCCACCGTCAACGGCACCGAGATCACGCTGGCGCATGTGATCGCGCTCCGCGCCACCTTGCCGCAGCAATACGACCAGTTTCCGCCCAACCTTCTGTTGCAGGGCATCGTCGACCAGCTGATCCAGCACACGCTCCTGAAACAGTCTCTCGACGGCGAGCCGTCGCTGCGCAGCCGCGTGTCGATCGAGAACGAAGAGCGCGCCATCATCGCCGGCGAGGTCATGGCCGGCGTGATGCAACAGGCCCCGTCCGAAGAGGACCTGCAGGCGGCCTACGAGGAACAGTATCCGGCCGATGTCCAGGAGACCGAGTATCGCGCCTCGCACATTCTGGTCGAAACCGAGGAAGAAGCGCAGGAGCTGGCGACCGCCCTCGAAGGCGACGCCGATTTCGCCGCGCTCGCCCGCGAGAAATCCATCGGTCCCTCGGGCGCCTCCGGCGGCGATCTCGGCTGGTTCGGTGCCGCCGACATGGTCGCGCCGTTCTTCGATGCCGTGGCGGCGCTCGAACCGGGCGAGGTCTCGGACCCTGTCGAAACCCAGTTCGGCTGGCACGTGATCACCCTGGCCGAAACCCGCAACAAGGAACGCCCCGCGCTCGACACCGTGCGCGAGGAACTGTCCTCGCAGCTTCAGCAAGGCGCGCTCGAATCCTTCATCGAAGGCCTGAAATCCGACGCCGAGATCGACCAGGTCGACCTTGAGGGGATCGACCCGAACGTGATCACCAATCTCGACCTCTTGGAGAACTGACAATGGCCAAGACCCTCGCCGTTTCGCCACTGGCGCCTGCCACCTTTCCAGAGCTTCCCGCAATCGGCGGGGTAGAGTTCGCCAGTGTCGAGGCCGGCGTGCGCTATGCCGGCCGCAAGGACGTGATGCTGGCCCGGCTCGCGCCCGGCTCGGTCTTGGCGGGGGTCTTCACCCGGTCCGCGACGCGCTCCGCCGCCGTGCTCGACTGCCAGGAAAAGATCGGGTTCCAGTCTGACGAGGGGGCCGCGATCATCGTCAATTCGGGCAACTCCAACGCCTTCACAGGCCGCAACGGCGTCACATCGGTCAAGGCGGTCACGAACGCCGTCGCACAGACCTTATCCCTGCCGGAATCGCGTATTTTCAGCGCGTCCACCGGCGTCATCGGCGAACCCCTCAAGCACGACCGCATCACCGCGAAGCTGTCCGAACTCGCGGACAATCTGTCGCCCGACGGGATCGAGGATGCCGCCCGCGCGATCATGACCACGGACACGTTTGCCAAGGGCGCCACCGCCACGATCACGATCGACGGCCAGGAGGTGCGCATCGCCGGCATCGCCAAGGGCTCGGGCATGATCGCGCCGGACATGGCCACGATGCTCGTCTACATCTTCACCGATGCCGCCATCGACCGCGAACACCTGCAACAGATGGTCTCGGCCCTGAACGAAAAGACCTTCAACTGTATCACCGTCGACAGCGACACCTCCACGTCCGACACGCTGCTGGTCGCCGCCACCGGCGCCTCGGGCGTGCGCGTCACCGACCAAAGCGTCGGCTTCATGGAAGCGTTGCGCGGCGTCATGCTCGACCTCGCGCACCAGGTTGTCCGCGACGGCGAAGGCGCGACGAAGTTCGTCACTATCTCCGTCACCGGCGCGTCCAGCGACAATGACGCCAAGACCCACGGCCTCGCCATCGCCAACTCGCCGCTGGTAAAAACCGCCATCGCCGGCGAAGACCCCAACTGGGGCCGCATCGTGATGGCCATCGGCAAATCCGGCGCTCCGGCCGACCGGGACACGCTCTCGATCTGGTTCGGCGACACGCTCGTGGCCGAAAAAGGCTGGGTCAGTCCCACATATCGCGAGGAAGACGGCGCCGCCCACATGAAGAACCAGGAGATCACGATCCATGTCGATCTCGGTCTGGGGGGCGGCACCGCCCATGTCTGGACCTGCGACCTGACCCACGGCTACATCTCGATCAACGCCGACTACAGGTCATGAAGCCGAAGCGATCAGAGGAAAAGTGGCCTCCGGTTTTCCGCCCGGGATTGCGACAATGAAAACTGTTCTCGTGTCCGCCGTCGCCCTGATCGACGTCGACGGCCGCATCCTTCTGGCGCAACGCCCCGAGGGCAAGTCCATGGCCGGCCTCTGGGAATTTCCCGGCGGCAAGGTCGAAGCCGGCGAGACGCCCGAGGTGGCGCTCATCCGTGAGTTGGAAGAAGAGCTTGGCATCAACACCTGGGAAAGCTGCCTCGCGCCGCTGACCTTCGCCAGTCACAGCTATGACGACTTCCACCTGCTGATGCCGCTCTTTGCGTGCCGCAAGTGGCAGGGCACGCCCCGATCGCGCGAGAACCAGACCCTGAAATGGGTCCGCCCCAACGCGCTGCGCGACTATCCCATGCCCCCCGCGGACGTGCCGCTCATCCCGATCCTCCGCGACTGGCTCTGAACGCCGCAAAAGCTTTCAGAAAGCTTTTGCCAAGTCTTTTCAGAAAAGACTTGGGTCCAGCACATGAAAAAGGGCGACCCATCAGGCCGCCCTTTCCCGAAAACAGTCTCTGACACGGCTCAGTCGAGGTTCCGCTCGACTTCCTCGCGCTCAAAGATCTCAATGACGTCGCCTTCGCGAATGTCCTCGTATTTCTCGAACGCCATGCCGCATTCCTGGCCCGACTGAACCTCCGACACTTCGTCCTTGAAGCGCTTCAGCGTCTTCAGCGTGCCTTCGTGGATAACCACGTCTTCGCGCAGCAGGCGCACACCGGCCGACCGGCGGGCAACACCCTCGGTCACCAGACAGCCCGCAACCTTGCCGACCCCGGTGACCTTGAAGACCTCCCGGATCTCGGCATAGCCGATGAAGTTCTCGCGGATCTCGGCACCCAGCAGACCGCTCGCGGCCGCCTTCACGTCATCCACCAGGTCATAGATCACGCTGTAATAGCGGATCTCGACACCCTTCTGGTTGGCACTGTTCCGCGCCGGCGCGTTGGCCCGCACGTTGAAGCCGATCACGGGGGCACCCGATGCTTCGGCCAGGCCGATATCGGATTCGGTGATCGCGCCCACGCCCGAATGCAGCACGCGCACGCGCACCTCGTCGTTGCCGATCTTCTCCATCGCCTGAACGATCGCCTCGGCAGAGCCCTGCACGTCGGCCTTCATCAGGATCGGAAGTTCCTTGACGTTCTCGTTCTCCTTGGCCTGCGCCAGAAGCTGTTCGAGCGTGGTCCCGGCACCGGCTGCCGCGCGTTTTTCCTTCGCGGCCTTCTCGCGGTACTCGGCGATCTCACGGGCCTGACCTTCGGATTTCACGACGTTCAGAACATCGCCCGCCTCGGGTGTTCCGTTGAGGCCAAGAACCTCGACAGGCACCGACGGCCCGGCTTCCTGCACGCGCTCGCCCCGGTCGTTGATCAGCGCACGGACCTTGCCATACTGCTCGCCCACGACGAAGATATCGCCCTGTTTCAACGTGCCGCGCTGCACCAGAACCGTCGCGACAGGGCCACGGCCCACATCCAGCTGCGCCTCGATCACCGCACCTTCGGCGGCGCGGTCCGGGTTCGCTTTCAGCTCCAGGATCTCGGATTGCAGCGCGATGGCTTCCAGCAGTTCATCCAGGCCCTGACCCGTCTGGGCCGACACCTCGACATCCTGCACGTCGCCCGACATCGCCTCGACGATCACTTCGTGCTGCAACAGCTCGGTGCGCACCTTGTCGGGGTTCGCCTCGGGCTTGTCGCACTTGTTGATCGCCACGATCATCGGCACCTTGGCGGCCTTGGCGTGGTTGATCGCCTCGATGGTCTGCGGCATCACCGAATCGTCGGCAGCCACCACCAGAACCACGATATCCGTCACCTGCGCGCCACGGGCCCGCATGCTGGTGAACGCGGCGTGACCCGGCGTATCGAGGAAGCTCAGCACGGCACCGCTGTCGGTCGTCACCTGGTAGGCGCCAATATGCTGGGTGATGCCCCCGGCCTCGCCGGCCACCACCTTGGCGTCGCGAATCGCGTCCAGCAGCGACGTCTTGCCGTGGTCCACGTGACCCATGATGGTGATCACCGGCGGACGCGGCATCAGGTCGGCTTCCTTGTCCTCAACCGAATCGATCACGTCCTCAACATCCGAATCGCTGACCCGGACGATACGATGGCCGAATTCCTCGACGATCAGTTCGGCCGTATCGGCGTCGATCGACTGGTTCTGCGTGACCATCATGCCGTTGTTCATCAGCGCCTTGACCACGTCGCCCACGCGCTCGGCCATACGGTTGGCCAGCTCGCTGACCACGATCGCCTCGGGCACCTGCACGTCGCGCACGACCTTTTCACGCTCCTGCGCGCCACCCATGGCCTTTTGCCGCGCACGCTCCTGCTTGCGCTTCATCGCCGCCATGGATTTCTGCCGGCCGCCTTCGCCACCCGACAGCGCCTGGTTCAGCGTCAGCTTGCCGGCCCGACGGCCACCATCGTCGCCACGGCCCTTGCCCTTGCCACGGCCATCGTCGCCACGCTGGTCGCGCTCGGGCGCCTTGCTGCGGGGCGCCTGCTTGGCAGGGCGGGTCTGCTGATCTTCGGCCGGCGGTGCGGCGGCGGCGGCCGCAGCCTGCTTGGCGGCGTCCGCTGCTTCGCGCTTCTTGCGCTCTTCCTCGTCGGCCTTCGCCTTGGCGCGTTCCTCGGCCTCGCGCTGTTCGCGCTCCTTGGCCTCGGCCTCCTCGCGGCGGCGCATCTTCTCTTCCTCGCGCTCACGCTCTTCGGCCTCACGCTGCGCGGCTTCCTCCGACTCGCGTTCCTTCGCGGCGGCAAGCGCCCTCATCCGGCGTTCCATCTCCTCGTCGGAGATCCCCGCCGGGCGTTTCGATCCTGCTCCGGCTGCACCCGGCTTGGCGCCACCCGGCGCAGGCGCCGCGGCACCGGGTTTCGGTTTCACGATCCGCTTGCGCTTGGTTTCCACCACGACGTTCTTGGTGCGGCCATGGCTGAAGCTCTGCTTCACGTTCCCCGACCGAGGACCGCCACCACGTACACCCAGAGTTTTCTTTCCGTCGTTGTCGCTCATCTATCTCAACTTCCTTTCCGGCGGGGTCGGTCCCCGTCCGTGACGCGCAAGCCCTTGAGTCTTGCCGCCTCCTCTACAACACGTTCGCACAAACCGCCAGCCGCGAGTGCGGCGTGGATGCTTGTTTCACGCCCGAATGCCTGGCCCAGCTCATCGGCGGTGATCCAGCCGATCCAGCTGCCGCCATAGGGCGTGCTCAGTTTCGTCTTCCCGCGCGCCGAACCGTCGCTGGCCTGGATCAGGACCTCGGCCTCTTCCTTGGCCAGCCAGTCCTTGACCTTCTCGTACCCGGCCACCGCCTGTCCGCCCTTGCGCGCCAAGCTCAGCAGTTCCACGACCCGCCGCGCAAGCATCGCCTCGACCTGTTCGACCAGGCCGTCGGGCACCGTGACGCTCTGCTTGGCGCTGCGCGAAAACAGGCCCTTCTTCACGGCCGTCTCCAGCGCCTGCCGCGTCGAACTCACCCAGATGCCCCGGCCCGGCAGCTTCTCCAGGATGTCCGGCACAACCTGCCCCTCGGGACTTATGGCAAACCGAATCAACCCATGCTTCGGGCGCACTTCGCCCGTGGCAATGCACTTGCGCTCGGGACCATTCGTCCGGTCCTTGGGCTGCCCACCGCGCCCCATATCAACGCCTACGAGGCCTGACGCATCAGGCCTCGGCCTCCTCTGCGGTGCCGCCTTCGGACTCTTCGCCGTCTTCGGCCTCTGCCTCGGGCTCAAGATCCGCCGGATCGACCCAGCCCAGCATGACGCGTGCGGTCATCACCAGGTCCTGCGCCTCTTCCAGCGACACTTCAAAAGGTTCCAGAACGCCATCGTCCTTGACGCGCTCGCCGTCCACGGTGGTCCAGCCGCCCGCCAGTTCCCAGTCGGCGCAGGTGGCGAAGTCTTCCAGCGTCTTCACGCCATCCTCGGCCAGTGCCTGTACCATCTGGGGTGTCAGGCCCTCGAATTCAATAAGGCTGTCCTCGGCACCCAGCGCGCGGGCCTTCTCCAGCGCTTCCTTGGCCTGTGCTTCCAGAACGTCACGAGCGCGCGCCTGCAATTCGTTGGCGGTGTCCTCGTCCACGCCGTCGATCACCAGCAGCTCGTCGATCTCGACATAGGCGACCTCGTCGAGGTTGGTAAAGCCTTCCGACACCAGAAGCTGGGCAAAGAACTCGTCCAGGTCCAGCGTGTCCATGAACAGCTTCGTGCGCTCCTCGAATTCCTTCTGACGGCGCTCGCTGTCCTCGGCCTCGGTCATGATGTCGATATCAAGGTTGGTCAGCTGGCTCGCCAGCCGCACATTCTGACCGCGGCGACCGATGGCCAGCGACAGCTGGTCTTCCGGCACCACGACCTCGATGCGCTCGGCTTCCTCGTCCAGAACCACCTTGCTCACCTCGGCGGGCTGCAGCGCGTTCACCAGGAAGGTCGGCTGGTCCTCGTTCCACGGGATGATGTCGATCTTCTCGCCCTGCAGCTCGTTCACCACGGCTTGCACGCGGCTGCCGCGCATACCCACACAGGCGCCCACCGGGTCGATCGAGTTGTCATAGGAGATGACCGCGATCTTGGCGCGGCTGCCCGGATCACGGGCCACGGCCTTGATCTCGATGATGCCGTCATAGATCTCCGGCACTTCCATCTTGAACAGCTCCGCCATGAATTCCGGCGCCGTGCGGCTCAGGAAGATCTGCGGCCCACGGGCTTCGCGGCGCACATCCTTGATGTAGCACCGGATCCGGTCGTTCGGGCGATAGCTCTCGCGCCCGATCTTCTCGTTCCGGCGCAGGATCGCCTCCCCGGCACCCACGTCGACGATGACGTTGCCGTATTCCTCGCGCTTGACCACGCCGTTGATGATCGTGCCGGCCCGGTCCTTGAATTCCTCGTACTGGCGGTCGCGCTCGGCCTCCCGCACCTTCTGCAGAATCACCTGCTTGGCGCTCTGCGCGGCGATCCGGCCCATGTCCACCGGCGGCACTTCCTCGACGAAGGTGTCACCGACCTTTGGATCGTCCAGGTATTGCTTGGCCTGCTCGACGGTGAACTCCGCCTGGTAATTCTCCAGCTCCTCGTCCTCGACCACCGTGCGCACGCGGGTGAACGTCGCCTTGCCGGTCTTGCGGTCGATGCTGACGCGAATGTCCATTTCGGCGCCGTACCGGCTCTTGGCCGCGCGCGAGAGGCTCTCTTCCATCGCCTCGATCACAAGGCCGGGGTCGATCATCTTCTCCCGCGCCACCGCCTCGGCGGTCTGCAAAAGCTCAAGCTGGTTGGCAGAGGTAATAGCCATTGTCTCAGGTCTCCTCGGACGAGTCAGTCTCTATGTCGTCAAAATTGTCTTCGTTCAGAACGCCCGCTTCCTTGCGCGCCTTCAGCATGTCCTTGATCAGCTCATCGGTCAGCACCAGCTTGGCATCCGCCAACCAGTCGAAATGCAGCCCGATCGTGCCTTCCTCGACGTTAATCAGCACCTCGCCGCCCTCGGTCCCGGTCAGGACACCCTTGAACCGCTTGCGCCCGTCGATCAGCTCGTGAGTCTCCAGCTTCGCCTCGTAGCCCTCGAACTCGTCGAAATCCTTCAGCCGGGTCAGCGGCCGGTCGATGCCGGGGCTGGACACTTCCAGCGTGTACTCATCAACGATCGGGTCTTCCACGTCCAGCACGGCGCTGATGGCGGTGGAAATCTCGGCGCATTCATCCACCTCGATACCGCCCTCGGGCCGCTCGGCCATGATCTGCAACGTGGCGGTCTTACCGCCCATCAGACGCACGCGCACCAGCTCGAACCCCATGTCCTCGATGACAGGGGTAATGATCTCGGCGATCCGCCGATCCATCGACGATTTTGCAATCAGGTCGTTGCTCATGGGTCCTTCGAACACAAAAAAACGGGCGCGCGGCCCGTCGATCTTTCCCGGTGGAGCGCCGGGTGTGGACCCCAGCGCGCCGCTGTTGAAAGGGGATATACGACTCAGAGGCTGAGTCTGCAAGGGGGAAAGCAGGTTGCGCAGACGTCAGCTTTTCCCACACCCGTCATCCCCGACTTGATCGGGGATCTCTCGGGGTCAGAGATCCTCTGCTCAAGGCAGAGGATGACGGCTCTCCAAGACCCCGCCCGCTACCGACCGGCCACCATCCGGTCCATAATCTTCACCAGTTCCGCACTGATCCCCGGCTCGGACAGCGCATGCCCCGCCACCGGAATGATCCGCAGATCACCTTTCGGCCACAGCCCTGCCAGCCGGTGCGCCGCCTCGGGCGGGCAGATCATGTCGTAACGCCCCTGCACGATCACACCGGGCGTATCCGCCAGCTTGTCCATGTTGTCATAGATATAGCCGTCCTGACCCAGGAACCCGTTATGCAGAAAGTAATGGTTCTCCAGCCGTGCGAAAGCACGGGCATAATCCGCCGGGCTGTCGCCGCTCTGACCGTTGGAGTTGACCGTGGCCAGCGCGTTTTCCCAAGCGCTCCACGCCTTGGCGAACCGCACCTCCTCGGCCCGGTCGCCGGAAAACAGGCGCTTGTTATAGGCCCCGATCATGTCACCCTGTTCATCCTCGGGGATCAGCGACCGGAACTTCGCCCAGGTCTCGGGCCAGAACCGCCCCGCGCCGCCACCATAGAACCAGTCCAGCTCCCGCTGCGTCATGGTAAAGACGCCACGCAACACCAGATGCGCCACCGCCTCCGGATGGCTCTGGCCGTAGATCAGCGCCAGCGTCGCGCCCCAGCTTCCGCCAAAGACGATCCACCTCTCGATGCCCAGCGCATCCCGGATCCGTTCGATATCCGCCACCAGATGCCAGGTCGTGTTGTCCTCGACACTCGCATGGGGCTTCGACCGGCCACAGCCGCGCTGGTCGAACAAGACGATCCGGTAATGGTTCGGATCGAAGTAGCGCCGCATCGCCGGGCTGCACCCGCCACCGGGCCCGCCATGCAGCACCACAACGGGCGTGCCCTCGGGATTGCCCGACTGCTCCACATAGATCGTGTGTCCGTCGCCCACATCCATCATACGCCGGTCGAACGGCTCGATCGACGGATACAGGAATTGCGCTGCGCTCTTTTGGCTCGAAAACTTGTCCATGAATGTCCTATATAGACCGTCCAAGACATTGAGCACATGGAACGCGGAATGCAACCCAACTCGACCACGATCGACACCGATGAAGTCGCCAAATTCGAGGCTATGGCCGCCGAATGGTGGGACCCGAACGGCAAGTTCAAGCCGCTTCACATGCTCAATCCCTGTCGTCTGGATTACATCACGTCGCAGATCGCGGCGGAATTCGACCGCGACCTGAAAACGTCGAAACCCTTCACCGGCCTGCGCCTGCTGGACATAGGCTGCGGCGGCGGTCTGCTGGCCGAACCGATGGCCCGCCTTGGCGCCACCGTCGTCGGCGCCGACGCGGCGGCGGGCAACATTCCCGTGGCACAGGTGCACGCCGCACAGTCCGGCCTCGACATCGACTACCGCAACACGACCGCCGAGGCGCTCGCCGCGTCGGGCGAGCAGTTCGATGTCGTTCTGAACATGGAAGTGGTCGAGCATGTGGCCGACCCCGCCACCTATCTCACCGCCTGCCAGCGCCTGCTGAAACCGGGCGGTCTGCACATCTGTTCCACCCTTAACCGCACCGCCAAAAGCTTTGCCGCCGCCATCGTCGGCGCGGAATTCATCATGCGCTGGCTGCCCAAGGGCACCCATGACTGGAAGAAGTTCATCACCCCGGAAGAGCTTTACGACCTTCTGCGCGACGCCGGCCTCGACCCGGTCGACCGCAAGGGGTTCGTCTTCAATCCGATAAGCTGGTCGTGGTCCCTGTCAGACCGCGACCTGGCCGTGAACTACGTCACGACCAGCGTAAAGCCCTGAGTTAGAGTCTAGGTTTCGTCCGACAGCTTCGCCCGCATCTCGCGCAGAACGGGCAGGGTGGCGCGCACATTACCCTCGCCCAGCTCGCTCACCACCTCGGTGATCAGCGGCATGATCGCGGAAATCGCCGCATCCCGCGCCCGCGTTCCGGCGGGGCTGATCGACACCATCTTGCGCCGCGCATCGTCCCAGTCGGGCCGGATATGCACGTAGCCCGCCCATTCCAGCTTGCTCAGCGTGTTGGTCATCGCCCCGCGCGTCACGTGAAAGCTCTTGGCCAGCTGCGCCGGGCTCCGCTCGCCATTGGCCCGCGCGAGGTGATTCAGTACCGAGAAATGCGAGATCTCCATGCCTTTCGGCAGCACCCGGCTCAGCCGGCTCCGGATCAGCTGCTCGTTCGCCAGAACCTCGCTGAACAGCGAAACGGCAATCGAATGCAGCGTGTTATCCGTTGTCACGACCAAGTGATGTCGACCTCACTGTTTACCGCCGGTATCCGCGCCCGTGCCTGGGTCACCTCGTCCCGGTTCACGTCCACGAATACCACACCGGGGCCCGTTCCGGCATCTGCCAATACGTCACCCCACGGTCCCAGGGCCAGCGAATGCCCATAAGTGCGGCGTTCCTTGCCGCGCGTGGCCGAATGTTGGCCGGTCTGTGCCGGGGCCAGCACATAGCACCCCGTCTCGATCGCCCGCGCCCGCAGCAGCGTTTCCCAATGCGCCTCACCAGTGGGCACGGCAAAGGCCGACGGCACCGTCAGGATCTCCGCCCCGGCCTGCGCCAACCGCCGGTACAGCTTGGGAAATCGCAGGTCATAGCAAACCGTCATCCCCACGGTGCCAAACGGCGTCTTGGCCGTCACACCCCGGTCGCCGGGGCGATAGCCCGCCGATTCCCTATATTGCTCCGTCTCGGAGACCTTCACGTCGAACATATGAATCTTGTCATACCACGCCGCTATCCCGCCCCTGGGGTCGATGAGAAACGAGCGATTGGCAAAACGACCGTCCGCATCATCCGTCTTGACCGCAATCGACCCAATCAGCACCCAGATCCCCAGCCGCTCCGCCTGTTCCCGAAGGCCCGCGAGCGTCGGATCGTCCTCCTGGTGGCGCAGCACTTCCTTCTGCCGCGTCCGGCTGGCAGACAGGCAATTCGTCACTTCCGGGGTCAGCACGAACCCGGCGCCACCCGCCGCCGCCTCGTCGATCAGACCTTGCGTGACCGTCAGGTTCTCGTCCGGGCGATCCGACGAATTCAGCTGGATCAGAGCCGCTTTCATGCCTTCAGCAGCGCATCCAGCTTGCCCGCCCGGTCCATCGCGTAAAGCTCGTCACAGCCACCCACATGCACGTCGCCCACGAAAATCTGCGGCACCGTCCGCCCGCCATTCGCGCGCTGCGTCATCTCGGCCCGCTTCTCGGGCTCCCGCCCCACGTCGATCTCGGTGTACTCCACGCCCTTCTGCGACAGCAGCCGCTTGGCCGCGTGGCAAAAACCGCAAAGCTGCGAGGTGTAGATCTCAACGGGTCTCATGACAGGGTCCAATCCTTTCCGTGGTTGGCCCCTACTTAAGCATCCTTGACCACGCGCGCCAGTGTCAGTGTCCTGACCTCCGCCGCGCCGCCCGCCAGCAAGGCCCCCGCGCAGGCCGCCAGCGTCGCGCCCGATGTCATCACGTCATCCACCAATATCACTACGCGCCCGTGGATCATCACCCGCCGCCCTTTCCGCACGCGTATGGCCGCATCCAGCGTCGCGAACCGCGCCTCCATGCCCTTCCCGTCCAGCGAGGGCGTCCGCCTCACACGTTTCAGAACATCGGGACACCACGCCGCGTTCAACTCTTTCGCCGCCGCCTGGGCCAGCAGGGCCGACTGGTTGAACCGCCGTTTCAACAGCCGCGTCCAGTGCAAAGGCACCGGGACGAACAGACACTCCGGCACCATTAGCGGCGCCGCCGCCCCTTTCATCCACGTCGCCGCCAGCGGCACAACGTCATGCCGGTCGCCGTGTTTCAAGGCCAGCACCAGCTTGCGCGCGTTGTCTTTGTAGATCAGCGCCGCGCGCCCTTTCTGCCAAGGCCGCGCCACCCGCAAGCAGTCGTCACAGCGCGCGTCGCTGCCCGCCTCCTCCCCGGGCAACGGACAGCCACACAGGTCACAGACCAGCCCGGCCAACACCGGCGTATCGCGCCAGCACGGCCCGCACAGACCGAACTCGCTCTCCACCAGCCCGCCGCACAAGGTGCAGCGCGGCGGATAGACCACGCGAAGCGCCGTTTGAATTGCCTCGAAAGCCACTCTATTTAGCCACCATGACCAGAACCCTCACCGATCGCCGCGCGCTTCAGCGCCACCGCCAACGGGCCAGCCGCGCCCCCGCGCTCTTCCTGCACGAGACCGCGATCGACGAGGTCAAGGATCGGCTGAGTTTCGTTAACAAATCGTTTACGCAGACGAGTATCGTCGCAGGCCTCCCCGATCCGTGGACGGCCGCCTTCCCCGACGCGCAGATCATCGAAGACACCGAAACCCTTGCATTAGAGCCTGGATCGCGTGACCTGATCCTGCACGCCATGTCACTGCACTGGGCCGACGACCCCGTGGGCCAACTGATCCAATGCCGCCGCGCCTTGCGCCCCGATGGCCTGTTCATCGCCGTCTTCTTCGGCGGCCAGACCCTGCATCAGCTGCGCGCCGTCCTCGCCCAGGCCGAATCCGACCTGCGCGGCGGCCTGTCGCCCCGCGTCCTGCCGATGGGCGATATCCGCGACCTTGGCGCGCTCCTGCAACGCGCCGGTTTCGCGCTGCCCGTGGCCGACACCCTGCCGCTCGATGTCAGCTACGAAAACCTTGTCGCCCTGATGCACGACCTGCGCGCAATGGGCGAGGCCAACGCGCTCGACGCCCGGCCGCGCAGTTTCACCCGCCGCGACGTGCTTTTGCGTGCCGCGGAGCTCTACGCCGAAACCTTCGCCACCCCCGACGGCCGCATCCCCGCCACCTTCGAGCTTATAACCCTCACCGGCTGGGCCCCGTCCGAAGACCAACCCCAGCCCCTCCGCCCCGGAAGCGCGACAACACGTCTCGCCGACGCGCTTGGCACCTCCGAGACCCCGCTCAAAGATTGACGACCGACCGCAATCCTTTATGTGTCCGTGATCCAATCCGACAAGAAAAGACGCCCGCCCATGTTTGACGCCGCCAAGAACAAGACCTGTCCCGTCCATGCCCCGTCCGACCATCCGGCCATTCCGGAGCCCAAGACAGGCGTTCTGATCGCCAATCTCGGCACGCCCGACGATTACGGCTACTGGTCCATGCGGCGTTATCTCAACGAATTCCTGTCGGACCGCCGCGTGATCGACTATTCGCCCTGGCTCTGGCAGCCTCTTCTGCAACTGGTGATCCTCTCGAAACGCCCCTTCACCAGCGGCGAGGCCTACAAATCCATCTGGAACGAGGACAAGGGCGAAAGCCCCCTGATGACCATCACCCGCGACCAGACGACCAAACTGTCCGAGGCGCTGCAGGCCCGGTATGGCGACAATGTCATGGTCGATTTCTGTATGCGCTACGGCAACCCGTCGACCAAATCCAAGGTACGCAAGCTGGTCGAGGCCGGCTGCACCCGGATTCTCTTCTTCCCGCTCTACCCGCACTATGCCGGCGCCACCTCGGCCACCGCGAATGATCAGTTCTTCCGCGCTCTGATGGACGAAACCTGGCAGCCCATCGCCCGCGTGGTCGAACCCTATTTCGAGCATCCGCTTTATATCGAAGCATTGGCCCAATCGGTCGAAAAGGCCTATGCAGAGACTGACAAGAAGCCCGAAATCCTCGTCGTCTCCTACCACGGAATGCCGCAGCGCTATCTGAAACAGGGCGACCCCTACCACTGCCAGTGTCAGAAAACGACGCGGCTGCTGCGGGAGCGTCTGGGCTGGGACGACACCCAAATCACCACCACCTTCCAGTCCGTCTTCGGCCCCGAGGAATGGCTGCGCCCCTACACGGTGGAACATGTCGCCAAGCTGGCCGAGGACGGCAAAAAGAACATCGCCGTCATCGCCCCCGCCTTTTCCGCCGACTGCATCGAGACGCTCGAAGAGATCAACGAAGAGATCAAGGAAAGCTTCGAGGAGGCCGGCGGCGAGGAATTCCTCTATATCCCCTGCCTCAACGACAGCGACGCGCATATCAAGGCGCTGAGCACGGTGATCGAAGACAACCTCAAGGGCTGGCTGGACTGAAGCGGTCGGAACAAATGGCACACGTCATCCCGGACTTGATCCGGGATCTCGTGGGGCAAGAGATCCTCTGGTCAAGCCAGAGGATGACATAGGGTCAGAAGGCGCAGTGGGCGGTCTGGCGATCGCGCGGCGGCCTGCGGCCTTGGGTCCGCGCGAAGCAACTTGACCCTCCAAACAACAGAAAAGGCAGCGCCAAAACGCTGCCCCTTTTCGTCTCTATTCCAGCGCAAAACGCCTCAGATCACCAGCACCTGCGTGCCCACCTTGGCCCGCGCGAACAGCTTCGCGATATGCTCGTTGTAAAGCCCGATACACCCGTTCGACGACCGCCGCCCGATCTTGCGCGTGTCATGCGTGCCGTGGATCCGGTAATAGGTCCAGCCCAGGTACAACGCATGGGTGCCCAGCGGGTTGTCCGGCCCCGGCGGCACATAGGACGGCCAGTCCGGGTTCCGCTTCAGCATCGACGGCGTCGGCCGCCAGTCCGGGCCCTCCACCTTGCGCACCACCCGCGTCCGACCCCGCCGCGTCAGCTCCTCGGACATCGGGATGCTCGACGGGAACAGGAACTTCGTCTGCCCGTCCTCGTCCCAGAAATGCAGCGCGCGGGACGAGATATCGACCAGGATCGCACCATTCCTCAGGCTCTTGAAATGCGGCCGCCAGTCCGCTGCGCGAAAGCTCGAAATGTTGCGCCGCACCGTCTGGGTAATCGCGCTCTCCATCTCGGTGGTGCCGGTCTGCGCCAGCGCGGGCGCGCCCAGCGAAACGGCGGTGCCGGCCAGGAAAGCGCGCCGGCTGAATGTGTTTTTGGGATATAGGGACATGTCTGTCTTCCAACTGTCTGCTTTGGAACTGATCGCAGCATATGGCGCGAATGCCTCAGTCGCAAATCAAACCGGCAACATTCGGGCACCTGACGTGGTTGTGGGTTTGAAAGACCACTCAAGCCGCGCTAAGAGGCGAGTCGAACGAACTTCTGGGTGGTAGAGACTGATGACGCGTATTTTTGGCCTGCTGGTTTCCGCACTTGTGCTCTTGTCGGCCTGTGCCGCGCCGCCGCCGCAATCCACTGTCGGCCCCGACGGCGAGCCGCTGCAGCAGGTCTACCGCATCCGCCCGGGCCAGACCGCTGAAATCCAGTACCGGATGCTCGACGCCGTCAATGCCCTGCGCCAGGCCGCCGGGCGCCCGGCCGTTCAGCTGAACGCGCAGCTCAACGCGGCCGCCGCCACCCATTCGCGCGACATGTCGGTGCAGAACCGCCCCTGGCATTTCGGCTCCGACGGCTCCTCGCCGATCGACCGGGTCCGCCGCGTCGGCTACAGCGGCGACTTGGTCGGCGAGAACATCTCGGAAACCTACGAGACCGAGCTTGAAACCCTGACCGCCTGGATGGACGAGGCGTCGACCAAGCAGGTCATAATGGCACCCGACGCCCGGCAAATGGGCTTTTCCTGGGAACAGGAACGCAACGGCAAGATCTGGTGGACGCTGGTGATGGGCAAGTAAGCCAACCCCTCACGGCATGATGCGGATGGGGGTGCCGTTGCGCACCATCGCATAGATCTTTTCCATTTCCTTGTTCCGCACGGAAATGCACCCGGCGGTCCAGTCCCGGCCCAAACGCCGCTTCCGAATCCAGCCCAGGTCGTTGGGCTCGCCGTGGATAAAGATATCCCCGCCGGGTTTCTTGCCCTGCGCCTTGGCAAAGGCACGGTCCGCCTCGTTGGGGTACGAAATCCCCAGCGACAGGTGGAACGAACTGTTCGGATTGCGCCGGTCGATGAAATAATCGCCTTCCGGCGTCTTGCCATCGCCCTCGAACTGCTTGTGCCCCGCGGCGGTAAAGCCCAGGTCCACGTCATAGGCCTTCAGCACCTTGTCGTGGTGGAAAAGATACATCCGCCGCCGGCTCTTGCTGATCAGAACCTGCGTCACTTCCGGCCCGTTATAGGATTTGAACTTCGATCCACAGGCCGCCAGAAATGCGCTGGCGACCGACAGAAGCATGAAATTTCTGCGATTCATTGCTCGATTAACCTGTTGCCTGTCTCTGGCCGCATTTTACACAGTCAGGACCGCCGCGTCATTTCAAATTTGTGCAATCAGCCTGTTTTGCGGCGGATTGCGGCAACCAGTTCGACATGCACCGACCAGCGAAACTGGTCGACCGGACGCACCCACTCCACCACGTAGCCTGCATCGGTCAGGATCTTCGCATCGCGCGCGAATGTCACCGGGTTGCAGGACACGTAGGCGATCACGGGCACCTGCGCTTCGGCCAGTTCGCGGCATTGCGCCTCGGCGCCGGCGCGCGGAGGGTCGATCACCGCGCCGCCGAACCGTTTCAGGTCCTCGGCCATGACAGGCTGGCGAAACAGGTCCCGCACCTCGACCGTCACTTTCTTCAACCGCGCACTGTGCCGCCATCCCTCGTCCAGCGCCCGCGTCATCCCCGCGCTGCCTTCCACGGCATGCACCGCCCGCTCGCGCGCCAGCGGCAGAGCAAAGGTGCCGCATCCCGCGAACAGGTCGATAACAGGCTCTGTTCCGGCCAAAATCGCCGCAACCTCATCCTGCAACAGCCGCTCGGAGTCCTTGGTTGCCTGCAGGAACGCCCCCGGCGGCGGGGTCACGGCGATCCCGTCGAAATCCTGCATCGGCGGTCGCCGCGTGACCACGGTCTCTTCGTCCCATGTCAGCCGCGCCAGGTCTTCGCTCTCGGCCAGTTGCGCCAGCGCGATCCGCAGGGGCCCATCCAATGACTTGCCTCCCTCCACGCGCACGTCCAGCCCCGCCTCGGACAAAGCGACCGCGACGCTCAATTCGCCTTTCCGGCTGGTGCCGATCCGGGCCAGCGCCTGCGCCACGCGGGCGCCCTCCAGCAGTTCCGGCACCACCACCTGGCATTCGCTTAGTTCCACGATCACGTCCGACCCTTTGGCGTGAAACCCCGCCGTCGCGCCTTTCTTGGTGCGGCGCGCCGAAAACCCGGCCCTGCGCCGCGCGTTGGCCGGCGATACGGCGATCTCGCGCATCTCGGTCTCGATCCCCTGAGCCGCCAGCGCCTCGCGCACGATCCCGGTCTTCCAGTCGGCCAGAAATCCGTCATCGGCGTGCTGCAACTGGCACCCGCCGCAGGATTTGTAATGCCGGCAAGGCGCCTTCACCCGTGTCGCGGCGGGCTGCAGGATCTTCACGTCCCGCAGAACGTTGCCCTCGAGCGTGCCGGTCACCCGCTCGCCGGGCAGCGCGCCGGGCACATAGACCGGCCCCTCGGCGATCCCGTCCCCAAGATGCCCAAGACGTTCGATCACAAATTCGGCCATGTCCTACTCCGCCGCGTCGTCCTCGTCGGCATTGATGAACCCGCCCGACTGGCGGCTCCAGAACCGGGCGTACAGCCCGCCCTGCGCCAGCAGTTCGCCATGCCCGCCCTCTTCGACGATCCGACCGTGATCCAGCACGATGATGCGGTCCATCTGCGCGATCGTCGACAGGCGGTGGGCAATCGCGATCACCGTCTTGCCCTCCATCATGCCATAGAGCGTTTCCTGAATCGCCGCTTCCACCTCGCTGTCCAGCGCGCTCGTCGCCTCGTCCAGCAACAGGATCGGCGCGTCCTTCAGGATCACCCGCGCCAGCGTGATGCGCTGCCGCTGGCCACCCGACAGCTTCACACCCCGTTCGCCCACATGCGCATCGTACCCCTTACGCCCCTGCGGGTCCTCCAGGTCGAGGATGAACTCATGCGCCTCGGCCTTCTTCGCCGCCTCCAGCATCTGCGCCTCGCTCGCCTCGGGTTTGCCATAGAGGATGTTGTCCCGCACCGAGCGGTGCAGCAAAGAGCTGTCCTGCTGCACCATTCCGATCCGGTCGCGCAGACTGTCCTGGGTTACCTTGGAAATGTCCTGACCGTCGATCAGTATCTGTCCCTTCTCGGCGTCGTAAAACCGCAAAAGCAGCTTGACCAGGGTCGATTTTCCGGCCCCCGACCGGCCCACAAGCCCGATCTTCTCGCCCGGTTGGACATTCAGCGAAATCCGGTCCAGACCGCCGCTGTCACGCCCGAAATGATGCGAAAGCTCCCGCAGTTCGATCCGGCCTTCCTGCATGTCCAGCGGCTTGGCATCCTTCGCGTCCACAAGGGTGATCGGCTGGGCAATCGTCTCCATCCCTTCGGCCACGACACCCAGCTGCCGAAAGAACGAGGTCAGCGCCCACATGATCCACCCGGTCATCGCGTTCAGCCGCAAGGTCAGCGCCGTCGCCGCGGCCACCACGCCGACACTCGCCTGCCCCTGCATCCACAGCCAGAACGCCCAGCCGACAACGGCCACGATCAAGAGGCCATTGAGCAGCGTCAGGACCACGTCCATCACCGTGTAGATCCGCATCTCGTTCTGGAAGGTCTGCCGCGCGTGTTCGATCGCCTCCTTGGCGTATTCCACCTCGCGCGTGTTATGCGCGAACAGCTTCACCGAATGAATGTTGGTATAGGCGTCCACCACGCGCCCCGTCACAAGGCTGCGCGCATCCGACGCCGCTTTCGAGGCCGGCTGCACCCGCTTGACCGTCCAGTGCACCAGAAATCCGTACAGCGCCAGCCAGCCCACCAGCGGCAGCATCAGCCGGGGGTCGGAATCGCTCAGCAATATGCCCGCCCCGATGATGTACGCGATGGAAAACGCGATGGCGTCGAACGCCTGGAACACCGCTTCGCCCGCCGCCGGCGGCGTCTGCATGATCCGGTTGGCGATCCGCCCGGCAAAGTCGTTCTCGAACCAGCCCACCGACTGGCGCAGCACATGCTTATGCGCCCGCCAACGGATCAGCGTGCCGAAATTCGGCAGGATCGTGTTGTTCAGCAACATCACGTCGAACGCCTGTATCGCGGGGCGTACGGCCAAGATGAACACCGCCACCACGATGATCTCGGTGCCGTAGGCCCGCCAGACCTCCATCGGGTCGCCCGCCAGGATGTCGACGATCCGCCCCATGTAGTAGATCAGCCAGATCTCGATGGCGGCCACCACGACCGACATGATCCCGGCCATCCAGAACACCCGGCGAAACGGCACCATGTAAAGCCGCATGAACGGCCACAGCCGCGTCGGCGGCGTGTCCGACTCTTCATACGGCACATAAGGATCAACGAGGTTTTCGAAAAACTTGAACATGGAGGGGACTCCGCGAAAGAATAGACATGACAAAGGGGCGCGACGCCGCGCACGGGATCACTTCCGCGATCCGGCGCTTATGAGCGTTCAAAGTCCCCGATAAGCATGTCTCAACCTCCATGTGGTGCGGGCAAGATGCCGCCAAATTCCGGCGAAGTCAAATGACCCTTTCATGTCGCCAGTTTCAGCAGCGCCTGCCGGTCGAGCGCAAACCCCGACGCGATCCACGCATCCTCCAGTTCTTTCAGGGCCTTGCCCAATGCGGGACCTTCCAGCGCCGGCATCAGGTCCTGCGCGTTGATAGGAAACACCGCGTTCGCCCCCAACTCTGCGGCGGCAAAGGCGTGACGCGGAACCGGCAGCTCGAACATCGCGGCACGCAACAGCACGATGTCCCGCGCCGTCTCCGCCCCGTGGTGATACCCCAGCGCCTCGGGCGGTTGCGGGCCCGCGGCCTCGTTGCGCAGACCCTCCAGCCGCCGCGCATCCTTCCGGCTCAGGCGCAGCGCGTCGGCCGGATTGTCCCCACCCAGCGCCGCCAACCGCCGCATCGCGTCCGCGTCAAACCCGTGCATCTCTTCCAGATGCACCAGCGGCGCCAGCGCCCGGTTATCGGCCCCGGGCAGAACGTGCGCCAGCACCCCCGCCTGCCGCATCGCCGCAACCGATGGCGCGGGGTCGCGCGCCGCCAGCAGCTTGCCCATCTCCGCCCCGATCCGCTCTTTCGACAACCCGTCGATCCCGTCCGCCAGCGCCGCGCAGGCCGCCAGCCCGTCCGGGTCCAGACCCCCCGCAGGGTCCCCGTAGGCCGCGTGAAAGCGAAAGAACCGCAGGATGCGCAGGTAATCCTCCCGTATCCGCGTCTCGGCATCGTCGATGAACCGGATGCGCCGCGCCGCGATATCCGGCAACCCGCCCAGCGGGTCGATTACCTCACCCTTTCGCGTCGCATAGAGCGCGTTCACCGTGAAATCCCGCCGCCGCGCGTCACTTTCCACGTCATCGGCAAAGGCGACCACGGCGCGCCGCCCGTCCGTCTCCACATCCTTGCGAAAGGTCGTCACTTCGAACGGCACGCCCCGGCAGACCACCGTCACCGTGCCATGCTCGATCCCCGTGGGCACCGGCTTCATCCCCGCCGCCTCTGCCAGCGCGACAACGGCATTTGGCCGCGCGTCCGTGCTGATGTCGATGTCGTTCACCGCCACGCCCATCAGCGCGTTTCGCACGCAGCCGCCGACCAACAGGGCGCGATGCCCGGCTGCCTCCAGCATCCGGCACACATCCTGCGTCTCGTTCGCGTCGATCCAGTCACCTGTCAGGGTCATGCGCCCAAGCGTACAGCCTCGGCCATCGCGCGCAACATCCGCGCGGTCGCGCCCCAGATGTAATAGGGGCCATACGGCACCGCGAAATAATGCCGCCGGGTCCCGCGCCAGCGCCGGGATTCGACCCTGAACCGGCCCAACTCCAACACGTGCTCCAGCGGAACCGAGAACACTTCCTCCACTTCGCCCGCCTCGGGCACCGGCGAAAACGGCGTCGAGATCACCCCGATCACCGGCGTCACGTGGAAACTCGTCACCGTCTCGTGCGGCGGCAACGTGCCCAGGACCTCCACCTTGTCCGGGTCCAGCCCGATCTCCTCGTGCGCCTCGCGCAGGGCGGCGGCCACGATATCGGCGTCACCGTCCTCCTGCTTGCCACCGGGAAACGCCACCTGCCCCGGATGATGCTGCAAGGCCGAGGACCGCTTGGTCAGCCACAGCCGCGCGCCCGCTTCCGTCACCTCGATCGGCACCAGCACCCCGGCGGGCCGCAGCTTGCGCCCCTCCGGCAGTACCACATCCGGGTTCAGATCGTAATCCGACGACGGCGCCATGTCGCCCTGCAACGCGCCGCGCAGGGTCGCAATCAGGTCACTCGTCATCGCCCTTCGCCTCGGCCTCGAAACCCAGCGTCGCCGGGTCGAGCGTGTAATGCGCCCCGCAGAACTGGCAATCGGCGGTGACCGTGCCCTCGTCGGTGGTCATGTGCCCGATATCCTTGGCCGAATAGATCGACAGGCTGTTGCGCAACCGCTCCTCGGAACAGGTACAGCCAAAGCGCACCGGCTGAACGTCAAAGACGCGCGGGGTCTCTTCGTGAAACAGACGCACCAGCAGGTCGGTCGACGACACCGACGGTCCGATCAGTTCCAGGTCCTCGACCGTATCCAGCAGGGTGTTTACGCGGTTCCAGTTTTCCTCGCCATCCTCATCCAAGATATCCGAGGCCGACAGCAACCCGTCTTCGCCGCTTCCGCCACCGCTGGCAAAGGGCGACGCCTTGGGCATCATCTGGATCATCACGCCGCCCGCGCGCCAGTGCTCGCGCCCGTCGCCCTCGGTCGAACGGCCATAGCTCAGGGCAAACCGCGTCGGCAATTGCTCGGACTGCGCGAAATAGGCCTCGGCGCAATCGCTCAGACGCGTGCCCGCGATCGGCGTGATTCCCTGGTAGGGCGCGGTATCCTTGCCCTGGTCCAGAATCACCGCGAAATACCCTTCGCCGATCTGCTCGAACGGCGTGGCATCGGTAATCTGCTCCGGGTCGAAACTGGCATAGGCGCGGATCTTCGCGGGCTCGCCATCCTCGGACGGGGCGAAGTAATCCGTCGCGATCATCCGCACCGGGCCTTGTGACTGCACCTGCAAAGACAGCTTCCAGCGCAGCTTGATCGTCTGTCCGATAAGCGCCGTCATCAACGCCATCTCGGCAATGAGCGCCTCCACCGGCGCGGGATAGTCATGCTGTTTCAGCACACCATCTAGCACACCGTCCAGCCGCACCACGCGGCCACGCACGTCCGATTGGTCCAATTGAAATGGCAGGACGGTATCGTCCCAGGCGATCTTCTGGCCGAGTGTCATCGCGTATCCTTTGGGGGGTTTTCTTGTGCGCCCGTTCTTGGCATATCGCGACTATATATGCGCAACAAGGCATACTCCAAGGGGGGCCCGCCATGCGACGCTTCGGCAAGCCGCCAAGGCCCGACATCCGATACACCGCGCGCCCCGGCGCCTACGCCATCCTGCCGCGCAACGGAAAACTCCTCCTGACCTGGCAGGAAGAGCCCAAGCCCGAGATGCAATTGCCCGGCGGCGGCATCGACCCCGGCGAATCGCCCCTCCAGGCGCTGCACCGCGAAGTGTTCGAGGAAACCGGCTGGCGCATCGCCGGCCCCCGTCGGCTCGGCGCGTTCCGGCGCTTCGTCTACATGCCGGAATACGATCTGTGGGCCGACAAGATCTGCATCGTCTACCACGCCCGGCCCGTCCGCCCTCTGTCCGCGCCGTCCGAACCCGGCCATACCGCCTTTTTCGCCGATCCCGAAACCGCCGCGCGCCATGTCGGCAACCCCGGCGACCGGCACTTCGTCAGGGTGCTTTTCCGACTGGCCTGAACTCCAGCAGCACTGCCGACACGTCGTCGTCGAAATCGTCGCGCCCGGCATACTCCGCCAGCTTCCAGATCACCGATTCCAGCAACGCCATGCCTTCGGTCTGGCGCAGCTCGCGCAGGATACGCCGCACCCCGTCCTCGCCCAGCAGCCTGCCCGCGCGATCCGCGCATTCGTCCACCCCGTCCGAATGCAGCAACAGCCGGTCGCCGGGATACAGCTGCACCTCGAAAGCGTCATACGTCGCGCCGTCGATCAGCCCCACGGGCAGGCCCCCCGGCCCGTTTATCTCGACCCGCCCGTCGGCGCGCTGGATGGCCGGGCACGGGTGCCCCGCCTGCGCCATGGTCACGCGCCCGGTGGCAAGATCGACATCGGCCAAGAGCATCGTGAAATAAAGTTCAGTCTCTATTTCACCCAGAAACATCTGGTTCAGGTCCGCCAGCACCTCGTTCGGCGGCCGCGGCAGAAACCCATCCGGACCATGCACCAGCGCCACGTTCTGCTCGGGCGTGGTGGCCGACAGGTATCCCGCCAGCCGCGCCGTCATCAGGGCCGAACTCACGCCATGCCCCGACACGTCTATCGCATAAAGACCGATCCGCGTCTCGCTTACCGGAAAGACCCCCACAAGGTCGCCCCCCACATGCGCCGCAGAGCGCAACAGCAACGACACCTGCGCCGAGCCAAACTCGCGGTAGCGTTCGGAAATCAGCGACTGTTGCAGCTTCTTCGCCTCGATCAGGTCACTGTCGAGCGAATCGTAGAGCCCCTGCAATTCCGCCAGTGTTTCGCGCACCAGTCGGTTCGTCTCGCTCAGCTCGCGCTGCATCCGCACGATCCGGTCCCCCGCCGCGATCCGTGCGCGCAGCTCGCCCGGGTTGATCGGCTTCGTCAGGAAATCGTCCGCCCCGGCATCGAGGCCCAGCGCCACCTCCTCCTTCTCGCTCTTCGAGGTCACCAGGATGAAATACCCGTAATCTTCCCGCGGCAGCGCCCGGAACGCACGGCACAGCTCCAGCCCGTTCATCCCCGGCATCATCCAGTCGCTGATCACCAGGTCCGGCGGCGCCGCCTCGCAAATCGCCAGCGCCTCGGTCCCCGATCCGGCCTCGACCACCTCCAGCCCCAGTCGCGACAGGGCCGCGTTGATGATGCGCCGCTGCAACCGGCTGTCATCGACAACCAGCACACGGCGGATGCTCATCTGATCGGGCGGCGGATCTATCGCCTTGCTGGGGTGGGCCGACACGGGTCTTGCCTATGCGTTTTCGCCCATATGCAACCACGCCCCCCTTAATGCCATGTGAAGCCTAAAATGCCGCCTAATTCGTCCACCTCCTTCACCGGCCTTTAATCGAGTGCCCCTAGCGTCCGGCAGAAAGGAGGCTGCCATGATCGATTGGAACCGTGTGACCCAGTTGCGTGACGAAATCGGGGCCGAGGATTTCGACGAGGTGGTCGAGATCTTCCTCGAAGAGGTCGAGGAGGAGATTGCCGAGCTTCGCGCCAACCCCGCCCCCGAAACGCTCGAGGCCAAGCTGCATTTTCTCAAGGGCAGCGCGCTCAACCTCGGCTTCGATGACTTTTCCAGGCTCTGCAAGGATGGCGAACTCACGGCCGCGCGCGGCGACGCCTCCGATATCGACCTCGCCCATATCGTCGAGACCTACACCTCGTCCAAGACCGAGTTCCTGGGCGAACTGCCCCGCCTCACCTCAAATTAGGAACTCCGCCAGGATCTGGTCATTGGTGATATCGCGGTGCTCGAACCCGCCCGCGGTCATCTCCGCCTCGATCCTCTGGAAATTGGCCGCGTCACTGGTCTCGATCCCGATCAGGACCGAGCCGAAATTGCGCGCCGATTTCTTCAGGTACTCGAACCGCGCGATATCGTCGTCCGGCCCCAGAATCGTCAGGAAGTCCTTCAGCGCCCCGGGCCGCTGCGGCATCCGCAGCACAAAGTATTTCTTCAGCCCCGCGAACCGCTGCGCCCGCTCCTTCACTTCCGGCAGGCGTTCAAAATCGAAATTCCCGCCCGAGGTCACGCAGACGATCTTCTCGCCGGGGCTTATATCCAGGTCCTTCAGCGCATCCACCGCCAGCGCACCTGCCGGTTCCAGCACCATGCCCTCGATGTTCAGCATCTCCAGCATCGTGGTGCAGACCCGATCCTCGGCCACGGCCAGAACGCTTGCGGAATCCACATCGCGCAACCGCTCAAACGTCCGCGCCCCGATCTGCGCCACAGCCGCCCCGTCGGCAAAGGTGTTCACGGATTTCAGCCGCACAGGCGCCCCGGCCTGCAACGCGGCGGCAAGACAAGCGCCGCCCATCGGCTCCACGAACACCATGTTCGCCTCCGGCCCGAAATAACTGCGCACGCCCGACGACAGGCCCCCGCCGCCCACCGGCAGCACGATCCGGTCCGGCACCACGCCCAACTGCGCCTCGATTTCCACCGCGACCGACGCCTGCCCCTCGATCACGTCCTCGTCGTCAAACGGCGACAGGAAATGCCCGCCCACCTCGGCGCAATAGGCTTGCGCCTTGGCCAGCGTGTCGTCGAAATAGTCCCCAACCATGCGGATCGTCACTGCATCGCCGCCAAACTTGCGCGTCTGGCCGATCTTCTGCTGCGGCGTCGTCACCGGCATGAAGATCACGCCCTTCACCCCGAAATGCCGGCACATGAAGGCCACGCCCTGCGCATGGTTGCCGGCACTGGCGCAAACGAACACCGGCGCATCCTCGCCCGCCGCCATCACCTTGCGCATCGCGTTGAACGCCCCACGCAGCTTGTAACTTCGCACCGGGCTCAGATCCTCGCGCTTCAGGTACACCTCCGCGCCGTACCTGTCGGACAGGTGCGCATTGCGCTGCAGCGGCGTCGGCTCGAAGACGGCGCGCATTTCGGCCTCGGCGGCCCGGGCCTTGGTTCGGAAATCGCTCATGCCCCGTCCTTCGCTCATCGCGGCCCGCGTGACAAGCCTCCGCCGCCTTGCCCCGCCTGTGAAAACCCGGTAATCGCCCCTGCAACATCATGCAAAGGGGTACCAAGATGTCCGCGCCCAAGAAAGTCGTGCTGGCCTATTCCGGCGGCCTCGATACGTCGATCATCCTCAAGTGGCTGCAAACCGAGTACGGCTGCGAGGTCGTGACCTTCACCGCCGATCTCGGCCAGGGCGAAGAGCTCGATCCAGCCCGCAAGAAGGCCGAACTCCTCGGTATCAACCCCGACAATATCTACATCGAGGATATCCGCGAGGAATTCGTCCGCGACTTCGTCTTCCCGATGTTCCGCGCCAACGCGCTTTACGAAGGCCAGTACCTGCTCGGCACCTCCATCGCGCGCCCGCTCATTTCCAAGCGCCTTGTCGAGATCGCCGCCGAAACCGGCGCCGATGCTGTCGCCCACGGCGCCACCGGCAAAGGCAATGACCAGGTCCGGTTCGAACTGGCCGCTTACGCGCTCAACCCCGATATCAAGGTCATCGCGCCGTGGCGCGAATGGGACCTGACCTCGCGCACCCGCCTTCTGGAATTTGCCGAGAAGAACCAGATCCCCATCGCCAAGGACAAGCGCGGCGAGGCGCCGTTCAGCGTGGACGCCAACCTCCTGCACACCTCATCCGAGGGCAAGGTGCTGGAAGACCCCGCCGAGCCGGCACCCGACTACGTCTACCAGCGCACCACGAACCCCGAGGATGCGCCCGACGTCCCCGAACTCGTCGAGATCGGGTTCGAAAAGGGCGACGCCGTGTCGATCAACGGCGAGGCCATGTCCCCCGCCACGATCCTGACCAGGCTCAACGAGCTTGGCGGCAAGCATGGCATCGGCCGGCTCGATTTCGTGGAAAACCGTTTCGTCGGCATGAAGTCCCGCGGCATCTACGAGACCCCCGGCGGCACCGTTCTGCTCGAGGCGCATCGCGGCATAGAGCAGATCACGCTCGACAGCGGCGCGGGCCACCTCAAGGACAGCCTGATGCCCCGCTATGCCGAGCTCATCTACAACGGCTTCTGGTTCAGCCCCGAACGCGAGATGCTGCAAGCCGCCATCGACAAAAGCCAGGAGCACGTCACCGGCACCGTCCGGCTGAAGCTCTACAAGGGGTCCGTCACCTGCGTCGGTCGCTGGTCCGATCACTCGCTCTATTCCGAGGCCCACGTGACGTTCGAGGAAGACGCCGGCGCCTACGACCAGAAAGACGCCGCCGGGTTCATTCAGTTGAATGCCCTGCGCCTGAAACTTCTCGCCGCGCGCAATCGGCGCCTGAAAGGCTAGGCGCGGCAACTCAGACGGGCCGACGCGCGTTCGGCCCGTTCACCACGGCGTTCTGCAAAATCGGCACCGTCGCGATACCACTGAAATACCGACGCGATACCGACATGCCAAATCAGGCTCTGATTCGCCCGTTAACCCTGATACGGTGCGTTAACCGCTTCCCCGCGCAACGCCTCGTAATAGGGCATCGCGGCGGCGGACAGATCAGCCTTCCACCCGGTCAGTTCCGGCACCTCTCCCTCGGCCGATGCGAACCCGGTCGAGCCGTGCACAGCCCCGTACCAGTGGCTGGCCCAGACCCCATCATCCGCGTGCCCGCCCTTGGGCCAGCGCAGCATGTCCGGCGTCCATTCCAACCCGATCCGGTCGCACAAGGCCCGCAAGTGCCCCTCGGGATCGCGCCGGATATCGGCGCTGTCGATCACCACCGGATCGCCACCCAGCGCCTTGACCTGGTCGAACAGCTCCGCCTGCTGACGAAAGCCGATATCGTCCAGCGTGGGCTTTTCGTACTTGGCGGAAAAACTCGCCACCACCCGCGCCGGATGCCGGATCAGGAACACGTTCACCACGTCCCGGATCCATTCGCGCGGCACGCCGTCTATCATGTGCTGCGCCATGTGCTTGTGATAAAAGTGCTGCTTTCCCTGTGGGATAGGCCCCATCAGCCCGGCGACCACATCCGCAGGATCACACGATTGCGAGGCAATGATCTCGTCCCGCATCGGGTGCTCCAGCCCTGTCATCGTCAGGTAGGCGGCATAGAACGGCTCATCGATCACGGCGCAATCGCCCCGCGCCGCAAAGGCATACATCATCGCCGTCGACAGGTTGCGCGGCCCCGACCACATCGCGATCCGCATCAGGCGCATTCCTTGGCGATCAGGTCCTTGTAAAGCGCTTGGATCCGCTTCGTCACCGGCCCGGCCTCGCCATCGCCAATGGGCCGCTCGTCGATCTCGCTCACCGGCGTCTGCGCGCCGAATGTGCCGGTCAGAAACGCCTCCTCCGCGCCATAGGTATCCACCAGAGAATAATTCCGCTCGTGAACCGGAATGCCGTTTTCCCTGCATAGGTCGATGACTTTCTGCCGCGTAATTCCGTTCATGCAATAGTCCCCGGTCGAGGTCCAAACTTCGCCTTTACGAACGATAAAGAAATTGCAGGCATTAGTCGTGTTCACGAACCCATGCACATCCAGCATCAAGGCTTCGTCCGCACCCGCTTTTTCCGCGGCGATGCAGGCCAGGATGCAGTTGAGCTTGGAATGCGAATTCAGCTTCGGGTCCTGCGTCATCGGCAGGCCCCGGAGATGAGGCACAGTGGCCAGCCGTATGGGCCGCGCAATCTTGGGGCGCGAATGCTCCATGATGATCGTGACCGTCGGCCCCTGCCGCGACAGGCTCGGGTGCTGGAACGGTCGCGTCTTGACGCCCCGCGTCACCATCAGGCGTGCATGGGCATCGCTTGTCATGTCGTTAGCTTTCTGCGTGTCCAGAATGGCTTGCAACACCTCCTCGCGCGACAGGCCGATATCCAGGTCAATCGCCTTCGCCGCCTCGAACAAGCGATCAAGATGCTCATCGACAAAGGCCCACGTCCCGTCATACAGCCGCAGACCTTCCCACACCCCGTCGCCCAGCATGAATCCGCTGTCATAGACACTGACCAGCGCTTCTGCCTTCGGCACGATCCGACCGTTCAGCCAGATCAGGATCTCTTCGTTCCGCGCATCCTCTTCCGCCTGGTGTGTCGTCTGATGCTCTGCCATACCCGTCGCCCTTTCGCTTTGTTACAAACCGCCCCGCGATTTGTTTCAGCACACGCTAGGAACAGGCCAAATCGGTGCCAAGGGGTAAATTCGCATCACCGGCCCGTGACCTCACGGCGTGGTGAGTTGGAACAGCAGCCGAAGCGCGGCAGTTTGACCCTGACCAAAGGGAGGCTGTGCCATGCACCATCTGCGAAATATCAAGGCGACCGTGCTCGCCATATCCATCGCCGTCGGCTTCGGTGTCCAGACCAACGCCGCCAAGGCCGCCGAAACCGAAACGCTCACGGTGGCCGGCGGCTGTTTCTGGTGCGTCGAGGCGGATTTCGAATCCGTCGAAGGCGTCAGCGAGGTCGTCTCCGGCTATACCGGCGGCACCGTGGAAAACCCGACCTACAAACAGGTCGTGCGCGGCGGCACGGGCCACTACGAGGCGGTACAGATCGAGTACGATCCCGCGCAGGTCAGCAGGGACGAGCTCTTGTCACTCTTCTTCCGCTCGGTCGATCCCACCGACGCCGGCGGCCAGTTCTGCGACCGGGGCGACAGTTACCGCACCGCGATCTTTGTCAACGGAAACGCCGAGAAAGAGGCCGCAGAGACCGCCAAGGCAAAGGCGGCCGCGTCTCTTGGCCAGGATATCGTGACGCCGATCCTGCCCGCGTCGGACTTCTACCAGGCGGAAGACTATCACCAGGACTACTACAAGGGCGACCGCCTGATCATCACCCGCTTCGGTCCGAAAACGCAGGCCAAGGCCTACAAGGCGTATCGCAAGGCATGTGGCCGAGATGCCCGCATCCGTCAGTTGTGGGGCAACGACGCGCCATTCGTCGGGTCCTGACGCATAAAGGCCTGAACCTCCGTCAGGTCCGGGATAGCATCCGCAGTCCCGCGCCGCGTCACCTGCAACGCCGAGGCAGACACCGCGCGCTGGACCGCGACCGCGGCATCCAGCCCGGCATCGAGGCCAGCGGCCAGATACCCCGCGAACGTATCACCGGCGCCTGTCGTATCCACCGGGTCAACGGCGGGCGCGGCAAAAACCCGTTCCGTCCAACCGGCGCTTTCCTCCAGCAACAGCGCCCCCTGCGCCCCGCGCGTCACGACTATGGTTGCAACCCCAAGAGTTGCCACGTCCCGCCCGGTGGCCTGCATCATCTGGCTGAACTCAATTTCGTTCAGCACCAGAATTTGAGTGTATGAAAGCACATCCATCACTGCGCTTTCATCGTACGGCGCAGGCACATACACCACGTGCAGCCCCTTTTCCCGCGCTTGCGCGGCCGCAAATTTCTTGCCGTTGGTTTCGTTCTGAAACATCAGAATATCACCCTGACGCGCATCATGCAGTGCCGCGTCAATTGACCCGGGTGACTGTTTGCGGTTCGCGCCGGGGAAGATCACGATCGCGTTCTCTCCCTGGCGGTCCACATTAATCACGGCATGGCCCGTCGCCGTGTCGACCTCGGATATGTGCGCAACGTCTATCCCGTAGTCCGCCAGCCGCGTTTTTAGCCAGGCCCCCTCGGGCCCGACGGCTCCGATATGGCGCACTTGTCCTCCGGCCCTGGCGATGGCCACCGACATGTTCGCGCCCTTTCCCCCCAGTCCCGTCGCATAGGATTTTGCCGCCAGCGTCTCGCCCGGCTGCGGCAGATGCGGAACTTCGTAGAAATAGTCGACGTTGATCGAGCCCAGATTGAAGATCATGCCATCCCTCCCTCACCAAGCACTCATTCCGCGCTTTGCCCCGGTTTTCAAGGAATCCCGGCGGTTTTGCCTTTTACCCCCAGCCCGTGATTTGTAAGCTGCCCGCCAAAGCCGATGGGGGGCAGGGTGGCATCCACGACAACAGCCGTGACACCGATGATGGCGCAGTATCTGGAACTGAAGGCGCAGTACCAGAATGCGCTGCTGTTCTATCGTATGGGTGACTTTTACGAACTGTTCTTCGACGATGCCGTTGCCGCCGCCGAGGCGCTGGATATCGCGCTGACCAAGCGCGGCAAGCACCTGGGCGAGGATATCGCGATGTGCGGCGTGCCCGTGCATTCTGCCGAAGGCTACCTTCTGACGCTGATCCGCAAGGGGTTCCGCGTGGCCGTCTGCGAACAGATGGAGGACCCCGCCGAAGCCAAGAAACGCGGCTCGAAATCCGTCGTCAAACGCGATGTCGTCCGTCTGGTCACCCCCGGCACCCTGACCGAGGAAAGCCTGCTCGAGGCACGGCGCCACAATTACCTGACCGCCTTCGCCAAGGTGCGCGACGCCACCGCGCTGGCCTGGGTGGATATTTCCACCGGGGCGTTCCATGTCATGCCACTGACCGAGGTGCGTCTTTCACCCGAACTGGCGCGGCTTGCCCCCAGCGAGCTGATCGTTGCCGAAGGGCACGAGGCTGAAATTCGCGACATCGCCGACGAGCACGGCGTCTCGCTCACGCCGCTCGGCCGGTCGGCTTTTGACAGCGCGGGTGCCGAAAAACGGATTTGCGCCCTGTTCAATGTCAGCACGCTCGACGCCTTTGGCCAATTTGATCGTGCCGAGGTCGCGGCCATGGGTGCGATCGTCGAGTACCTGGAGATCACCCAGAAAGGGAAACTCCCACTGCTGCAAAAGCCCTTGCGCGAGAACGAAGCGCGGGTGATGCAGATCGACGCGGCCACACGGCGCAACCTGGAACTGACGCAGTCCTTGAGCGGTGGCAGGTCCGGCTCACTGCTGGCGTGCATCGACCGGACGGTAACCGCCGGCGGTGGCCGCTTGCTGGAGCGGCGCATCTCCAGCCCGAGCCGGGTGCTGCACGTTGTCCAGGATCGGCTCGATTGCGTGGATTTCATGGTCGGGCACACCCGCTTTGCACAAGATCTGCGAGAGGTGCTGCGCAAGGTTCCAGATCTGGATCGGGCCCTGTCCCGTCTTGGTCTTGACCGGGGCGGACCCCGGGATCTGGCCGCCATTCGCAACGGCCTCACGCAAAGCGCCGAGGTCGCGCGGATGCTGGACGGCCAGGACCTGCCCAAGCCCCTGCAGGAGGTGTCCGCCGCGCTCACCGGCCATGATGAACTGTTGGACCTGCTGGACGAAGCCCTGATTGCAGAGCCGCCCCTGCTGGCCCGCGACGGCGGCTTCATCGCCGATGGGTACGACGCCGAGCTGGACGAGGCCAGAAAACTGCGTGACGAAGGGCGCAGCGTCATCGCGGGGATGCAGGCGGAATACGCCCAGGCGACCGGCATCCAAAGCCTGAAAGTCAAGCACAACAATGTCCTTGGGTATTTCGTCGAGGTGACGGCGACCCACGCCGACAAGATGCTGTCCGAACCGCTAAATGAAACCTTCAAGCATCGCCAGACCACGGCGAACCAGGTGCGTTTTACCACCGTCCCGCTCAGCGAAATGGAAACACGCATCCTCAATGCGGGAGGGCGAGCGCTCGAAATTGAAAAGCGGCTCTATGACGCCCTGAAACGGGCAATCCTGGAAAAATCGGCCGAGGTTTCGCTGGTCGCGCGGTCCTTGGCCGAGTTCGACCTCTCCGCCGCTTTGGCGGATCTCGCACGCGCCGAGAACTGGTGCCGCCCGCAGATCGACGACAGCCGAGCGCTGCATATCGAGGCGGGACGTCATCCGGTGGTCGAGGCCGCGTTGCGCACGCAGGATGGGGCGCCTTTCATCGCGAACGATTGCGCTTTGGGCGATGCCAGCGACATCTGGCTTCTGACCGGGCCGAACATGGCCGGTAAATCGACCTTCCTGCGCCAGAACGCGCTTGTTGCCGTGCTCGCGCAGATGGGGAGTTACGTGCCCGCAGCCCGTGCGCGTATCGGCCTTGTCAGCCAGCTTTTCAGCCGAGTTGGCGCCTCCGACGACCTGGCGCGCGGCCGGTCCACCTTCATGGTCGAGATGGTGGAAACCGCCGCCATCCTGAACCAGGCCGACGACAAGGCGCTGGTGATCCTTGACGAGATCGGACGCGGCACCGCCACCTATGACGGCCTCAGCATCGCTTGGGCCACCTTGGAACATCTGCACGAAACCAATCGGTGCCGCGCCCTGTTCGCGACGCATTACCATGAACTGACGCGTCTGAGCGACAAATTGGAGCGCGTGGACAATGCCACTGTCGCGGTCAAGGAACACGAGGGCGACGTGATCTTCATGCACGAGGTCCGGCGCGGTGCCGCGGATCGCAGCTATGGGGTGCAGGTGGCAAAACTGGCCGGCTTGCCCGCCACCGTGGTCGAACGCGCCCGGGTCGTGCTGGACGCCCTGGAGAAAGGCGAGCGGGAAGGCGGCGGCAAGCGGGCCGCCTTCATAGACGATCTGCCGCTGTTCGCCGCGAGCCCTCCCCCGCCGCCGAGTCCGAAAGCCGCGGAGTCCGCCGCCGTGCTGCGGCTGAAAGAGGTCCTGCCCGACGACCTGACCCCGAAAGAGGCTCTGAATTTGATCTATGAACTGAAAGCGCTCTCGCGCGAAGAGTGACAACAGGCTGCCACCGTCGCGCCTGCGGCACCACTCAACCTCGACTCGCCAGGAGATTTTCCGGATACAGTCGGGATGCTTCTGCGCCAGGACCGCCGCCAATGCACAGGCATCGGCGATCGGCCCTGCCGGACATCGCATCACCCGGTGAAGGACGACACGCCGACCTGCGCGGGGCGCAGGATGCGATCATACAGCATGAAACCCTGGGCAGAGACCTGAATGATCTCGCCGGCCTTGGTTCCCGGAACCGGCGCCTCGAACATCGCTTCGTGCTGCTTGGGATCGAACTTGTCCCCCACCTGCGGGTCGATCACCTGGATTCCGTGCTTGGAAAACACGTTGACCAGTTCGCGCATGGTCAGTTCGATCCCTTCGATCAGGGCCGCCGATTGCGCGCGCTGTTCGTCCGTCACGGTTTCGACCGCACGTTTCAGGTTGTCGAACACCGGCAGCATGTCGCGTGCCAGTTTCGAACCGCCATAATTCTCGGCCTCGGTCCGGTCCTTCTGGGCGCGCTTTCGGGCGTTCTCTGCGTCGGCAAGCGCGCGCATGAACTTGTCCTGGAACGCATCGCGCTCCGCGCGAAGGGTTTCGACCTGATCCTCCAGACTTTCCGGAGCATCCTCTTCGGCCATCGCGGCGTGTTCCTCGTCTTCCGCTTGCTCTATGTCATCAAGAAACGGGTCTTCTTTCGACTGCGCCATGCTCTTCCTCTATTTCCGGTCCGCGATCAGCTTTCCGACAAGCTGCGCGGTGTAATCCACGATTGGTACAATTCGACCGTAGTTGAGGCGTGTCGGACCAATCACACCGACCGCGCCCACGATCTTTCGATCAGCGTTCATATATGGAGAGACCACCAAAGAGGAACCCGAAAGTGAGAAAAGTTTGTTTTCCGAGCCGATAAAAATGCGCACACCCTCGCCCTGATCGGTCAATTCCAGGAACTCGGCGATGTCGCGCTTGCGTTCAAGGTCATCGAACAGCGTTTTCATCCTGTCGAGGTCCTCTTGCTCGACCTCGGAATTGATCAGATTCGCACGCCCACGCACGATCAACCGCTCATAACTGTCAGCCTCGCCCTCCCAGACGGCCAGGCCGCTTTCGACCAGTTGATGCGCCAGTCCGTCGATCTCCTGCCGGCGCGCCTCGATCTCCTTGGCGATCACGGTTTGCACGTCTGACAGCGTCTTGCCTTCGATCAGCGCGTTCAAGAAATTGGCGGCCTCGCGCATCGAACTGGGGGTCTGGCCCGGCGGCGGGTGAAAGATACGGTTCTCGACATGCCCATCGCCAAAGACGATCACCACAAGCGCACGATCATGGCCCAGCGACACGAACTCGATATGCTTGATCGGCGCCTCGTGCTTTGGCGCCAGAACCAGGGAAGCGCCTTGCGTCACGCCGGACAAGGCCGATCCGATTCGATCGAGCGCGAGGCTGACATCGTCGGAATTCGAGCCCAATGTCGCGTCAATCTTCTCTCGGTCGTTCAGCTCCAGGTCACTGACTTCGAGCAGACCATCGACGAACATGCGCAGGCCCTGTTGTGTCGGGACGCGCCCGGCCGAGACGTGTGGACTGTCCAACAGGCCAAGATACTCCAGGTCCTGCATCACATTGCGGACCGTCGCGGCGGATACCTTTTCGCTCATGTCACGCGTCAGGGTGCGCGACCCGACCGGATCGCCCGTTGCAAGATACCCTTCGACCACGCGACGGAACACCTCCCGCGAGCGGTCGTTCATTTCATCCAGGATCTTTCGCGCGTTTTCCATCTGCATTTCTGTCGCCTCGTGAAGTGCCATTAAAAACGGCCCGGCAAAAAGGTCAATCAGGGTTGCTATCGGGTTTCGGTCACCTGTATTCCCGACATGCAAACAAGGAGTTCTGGCATGCGTCCTTCTGGGAGAGACTTAAGTGAAATGCGCGCGGTTTCAATCGAGACCGGGGTCACGAAACATGCCGAAGGGTCCTGCATGATCCGTATCGGCGACACCCATGTCCTGTGCACCGCGACGATCGAGGATCGCGTGCCGCCTTTCATCAAGGGATCGGGCCTGGGCTGGGTCACGGCCGAATACGGAATGCTGCCCCGCTCGACCACCTCCCGGATGCGGCGCGAGGCGTCGGCCGGCAAGCAAGGGGGACGAACCGTCGAGATTCAGCGCCTGATCGGCCGCAGCCTGCGCGCCGGCGTTGACCGCGTGGCACTGGGAGAACGCCAGATCACCGTCGATTGCGATGTGATCCAGGCCGACGGCGGAACCCGCTGCGCCTCGATCACCGGCGGATGGGTTGCCCTGCGGCTTGCCGTGAACAAGCTGCTCAAGACCGGCGATATCGTCAGCGACCCTCTGGTAGACCCTGTTGCGGCGGTCAGCTGCGGTATCTACGCCGGTCAACCTGTCCTGGACCTCGACTATCCCGAGGACAGCGATGCAGGCGTCGATGGCAACTTCATCATGACCGCATCCGGTCGCCTGATCGAGGTGCAGATGAGCGCGGAAGGCGCGACTTTCAGTCGGGACCAGATGACGAGCCTCATGGACCTGGCCGAGAAAGGCGTGGCGGAGCTGGTAGAAGCGCAGAAGGCGGCGACAGGTGCGTAAACTGTCAAGCGACACCTTGTTGGTGGCCACGCACAACGCCGGAAAGCTTGAAGAAATCTCCAAACTGCTGGCGCCTTATGACGTGTCCGTTGTTGGGGCCGCCGAGATGAACCTCGGCGAGCCCGATGAGACCGAGACCACGTTCGTCGGCAACGCTCGCATCAAGGCGCACGCCGCGGCGCAGGCAACCGGCCTTCCCGCGCTCTCGGACGATAGCGGGATTGAAATCGACGCCCTGGATGGGGCGCCCGGGGTCTACACCGCAGATTGGGCAGAAACAGAGACTGGTCGCGATTTTGGAATGGCCATGAAGAAAGCCTATGACGGGATCATTTCCAAGCAGGCTGCACCGCCTTGGACGGCGCGTTTCTGTTGTACGCTCGTGCTGGCCTGGCCGGATAGGCATGACGAAGTCTTCCCCGGTACCGTCGAAGGCCAGATCGTCTGGCCGATGCGCGGCGAACACGGTCACGGCTACGATCCCATCTTCCAGCCCACTGGCCATGACGTGACCTTTGCCGAGATGGACCCGGATCTCAAGAACCGGATCAGCCACAGGGCGGACGCGTTCAGAAAACTGGTGAAGGGCTGCTTTGACTGAGGATTGGCAAGCCGGGGGGTTCGGCCTCTACCTGCATTGGCCATTTTGCGAAGCCAAGTGCCCATATTGCGACTTCAACAGTCATGTTCGGTCCGAAATCGACCAATCCCGCTGGCTTGCGGCGTATCTTCGGGAACTCGACAGATATGCCGAGATGTTTTCCGGGCGGGTGCTGAACTCGGTCTTTTTCGGTGGGGGTACGCCCAGCCTTATGAAACCGGACGTGGTCGCGGCGATCCTGCAGCGGGTTCACGAGATCTGGACACCCGCGAATGACCTGGAGGTCACGCTGGAGGCCAACCCCGGGTCGGTCGAGGCTGGCCGGTTCTCGGGGTTTGCAGAGGCTGGCGTCAATCGCGTTTCTCTTGGTGTTCAATCCCTGCGGGACGAAGACCTGCGACGGCTCGGACGGATTCACACGGTCAGCGACGCAAGGAAAGCGTATGAAATCGCGCGCGTGTATTTCGATCGCGTCAGTTACGACCTAATCTATGCACGGCAGAACCAAACACTTGAAAACTGGCGCGAGGAACTGTCCGAAGCGCTTGATCTGGCTGTCGATCACCTCTCGCTCTACCAACTGACAATCGAGCCCGGAACCGTCTTTCATCAACGCCGCGCCCGTGGCGGATTGCGCGGTCTGCCGTCCGAGGATCTTGCGGCCGACATGTACGAACTGACCCAGGAGCTTTGCAACGAAGCGGGTCTTTCTGCATACGAAGTGTCCAACCATGCTGCGCCGGGCGCCGAGTGCAGACATAATCTCGTCTACTGGCGATATGGGGATTACATCGGCATTGGTCCCGGCGCACATGGCCGCATAACGGTCGGAAGCGGGCGTAGAGAAACCGAAGCCTGGTCAAATCCCGAAAAGTGGCTGACGCTTTCGGAGATAGACAAGTCATTGAAAAACAATGATAAAGTGTCTTCCCAGGATCAGGCAACAGAGCATTTCCTGATGGGTCTACGCCTTGTCGAAGGGGTCGATCTTGAACGCCACAGGAAGCTCGCTGGCGCTCCGGTCCCGGCGTCCAAAATCCAGAACTTCTGTGACCTGGGTCTTTTGACCCATCAAAACGGCCGTATCGCGGCGACGCCGTCGGGCAGGTCGATCTTGAACCATATCATTGCCGATTTGCTTGACGACTAGTTTCCGGCAAGTTTGCGGCACAGGTCGTCCAGTTGATCCAGGCTTTCATAGCTGATCGTCATGCTGCCATTCTCATGCCCCGGCCGATGGTTGAGCGCGACCTTCATACCGAGGTTCGCGGACAGGTCCCCTTCCAGCGCTTTCGTGTCGGCGTCTTTCTCAACCGGATTTTTCTTCTTCGGGGCGGAGCCGTCAGAGAAGATATTCTGCTGCGCCTTCTTCGCCAGCTTTTCCGTCTCGCGCACCGAAAGCCCTTTTTTCACCACCTGCTGCGCCAGTTCAGAAGGATTGTCGGCAGTGATCAGCGCCCGCGCATGACCCGATGACAGTTTTCCGTCGCGCAGCAATCTTTGGACGTCATCGGGCAAACTCAAAAGACGGACAAGGTTGGCGATATGGCTTCGGCTTTTCCCCAGGGCTTGCGCAAGCTTTTCCTGCGTGTGCCCGAATCGCTCCATCAACTGGCTGTACCCGGCCGCTTCCTCCACCGGGTTCAGGTCCGCGCGTTGGACGTTTTCGATGATGGCCACTTCCAAGACTTCGGTGTCGTCGAATTCCCGGATAATCACCGGCACCTGGTGCAATTTGGCAAGCTGCGCAGCACGCCAGCGGCGTTCACCGGCAACGATCTCGAACCCGTTTTCGGCCCGGGGGCTGGGCCTGACGATCAGGGGCTGAATGATCCCTTTTTCGGAAATCGAAGCGGCAAGATCACGCAACGCGTCTTCGTCAAAGTCGCGCCGAGGCTGATCGGGATTCGGTTCTATCCTCTCGATCGGCACGGTCTTGTCCGCCGCTTTTACGGCGCCTTCGGAGGTCTCGGGAACTTCCGCGACATCGGACATCAAGGCGGAAAGGCCCCGGCCAAGACCGCGCTTGGATTTCTTGTCTGACATGCTGTCCTCCCTACGCCGCCTGGCGCTTGTTGTTATTCACCAATTCCCGCGCCAAGGCGCGATAGGCCTCGGCACCTTTCGACGAAGGGTCGTAGGTCAAGACGGGAACAGAGTAAGACGGCGCCTCACTTACCCGTACGTTCCGTGGGATCTTTGTCTGGAACACCAGCGGCCCGAGATTCTCGCGCGCATCCTGTTCGACCTGGGCGGACAGGTTGTTTCGACCATCGTACATGGTCAGCACGACACCTTCGATCCGCAGATCCTTATTGGCGGATTGTCGGACCTCGCGCACCGTCAGCATGAGTTGCGACAGGCCTTCGAGAGCGAAGAACTCCGACTGCAACGGAACGAGAACTGAATGCGCCGCGACCATGGCATTGACCGTCAAAAGGTTCAGCGACGGCGGGCAATCAATCAGTATGTAATCAAACCCATACTCATCCATGGCGGGCTGGCGCAGCGCGTCGTGCAACAGGAAGCTGCGCTTCTCATTTGAAATCAGCTCCATGTCCGCCGAACTCAGATCGACGGTTGCGGGGACGATGCTCAGGTTGCGCTGAGGTGTCTCCTGGATCACGCGCGAGAGCTCGATTTCCTCGAGCAAAAGCTCGTAGGCGGTATACTCGCGCGCATCCGGCTCAATCCCCAAGCCGGTTGAGGCGTTGCCCTGCGGGTCAAGGTCAACGATCAGAACCTTGAAGTTTTCCTCAGCCAAAGCCGCCGCGAGGTTGATAGCTGTCGTCGTCTTTCCGACGCCCCCCTTCTGGTTGGCAATCGCAATAATCTTCGGGTTTGAAGAGCGCGTGAGTTCAAGCACGGCGTACTCCTGAAATGCACAGAATGACGGATTGGTCGCTCGTTACACTTTTAACAACCTGATGATTGAAACGCCACTTCGATTGCGCCTCAACAAGCTCCGATTGCCAATTTTTTCCCTTCGGGAACAGCATCACGCCATTTGTCGCAAGATGGTCATGAGACAGGGAAAAGAGCTTCGACAGGTTTGCCAACGCCCGCGCAGATATAACGTCGGCGCACAAAGGCGGCATTTCCTCCACCCTCTCGCACACAACCTTGGTGTTTATGGAGGTCTCCCGAACAACGTTCCGCAGGAAAGCCGATTTTCGAGCGTCGCTCTCTGCCAGCATCACGGACATATCCGGCCGCAGTTCATTGGCCAAAATCGCGATCACCAGCCCCGGAAATCCGCCGCCAGCCCCGAAATCAGCCCAGGTCTTCGCATGATCAGGCGCCAGCTGGAAAAGCTGCGCAGAATCAAGGAAGTGACGGCTCCAAATTTCTTCTAGCGTCGACTTCGCGACCAGGTTTACGCGAGGATTCCATTTTCTGACGAGGTCAGCATACCTCTCCAGGCGCTCGAATGTTTCACGTGAAACATCAACGCCGAGATTGTAGCTCATGCGGACTTCTCGCGCTTCATCTGTCGCAAGCGCGCCAGAATGATTGTCAGCGCGGCCGGAGTCATTCCATCAATACGGCCCGCCTGCGCAAGGTTTGCAGGTTTCGCGGATACCAGCTTGGCCTTCACCTCATTCGACAAGCCCTGGATCGAGCCAAAGTCGAAATCAGGTGGAATAACCTGCTTTTCATCTTTCTTGATGGCCTCGATGTCCCGGTTTTGCCGCTCAATATAGTTTGCGTACAGCGCATCTCTTTCCAGCTGCCGTCTGGTTTCCTGATCAATATCCGACAAGGACGAATCCAGCGCCAAGAGGTCTTCGAAACTTACGTCGGGAAAGGACAGCAGTGTATACCCACTGCGCTTGGTCCCATCCTCGTTGACCTTGAGCCCGGCCTGGTTCAGCTGCCGTGGCGTATAAAAGGTGTCCGAAATCCGCGCTTTGCCATCCGACAGCCGCTGCATCTTGTGTTCGAATGCGTCCCGTCTTCCCGCACTGACGGAGCCAAGCTCCACACCTATCGGGGTCAGGCGCTGGTCTGCATTGTCCGCGCGCAGGGAAAGCCTGAACTCCGCCCGCGAGGTAAACATCCTGTACGGTTCCGACACGCCGCGGGTGACCAGATCGTCTATCATCACACCGATATAGCTTTCGGCGCGACTGAAAATCACTGGATCTCTGTCCAAAGCAGAAAGCGCTGCGTTCAGGCCCGCCACGACCCCCTGCGCCGCAGCTTCTTCGTATCCGGTGGTGCCGTTTATCTGGCCCGCCAGGAACAGGCCGGGCACCGAGCGCACCGCCAACGTCGCGTCCAGCGCTCTTGGATCAACAAAATCATACTCGATCGCATAGCCCGGCTGCAGAATCTTCGCATTCTCCAGCCCCTTGATCGAGTGAACGTAATCTTCCTGGATCTCTTCGGGCAAAGATGTCGAAATTCCGTTCGGATAAATCACGTCATCCGATAGGCTTTCAGGTTCCAGAAATATCTGGTGAGACGGCTTGTCCGCAAAGCGCACGATCTTGTCCTCGATAGACGGACAATAGCGCGGCCCGACACCGCCGATATGCCCTCCATACATCGCAGAACGATGGAGGTTTTTCTGGATGATCTCGTGCGTTTGGGTGTTGGTATGCGTGATTCCGCAAGCCACTTGCCGCGCGGAGGGACGTTTCGACATGAAGGAAAAGAGAACCGGCTGGTCGTCGGCCGCCTGCATATCCAGCCCTGCCCAGTCGATGGTCTTTCCATCAAGGCGCGGCGGCGTTCCTGTTTTCAGGCGCCCGAGGGGTAAACCGAACGTATCGATCCGCTCCGCCAGACGAACCGACGGATTGTCGCCCATTCTTCCGCCGGGCCTGGACACGTCCCCGATATGAATCACGCCCCGCAAAAACGTTCCGGTGGTAAGAACAACAGCCCGCGCAGAAATCTCGCTGCCATCCGAGAGCACGATCCCGGATACCCTCTGATCTGTCATGATGAAGTCGGCCGCCTCACCCTCGATCACCGACAAATTCGGCTGGGACGCGACTTCCGCCTGCATCTCTTCACGATAGATCTTCCGGTCCGCCTGTGTGCGCGGCCCCTGCACTGCAGGCCCTTTCCGGCGGTTCAAAAGGCGAAACTGTATGCCTGCCTTATCCGCGACACGTCCCATGACCCCATCCAGCGCGTCGATTTCGCGAACGAGATGTCCCTTCCCCAAACCGCCAATCGCTGGGTTGCATGACATAACCCCGATCGATGATCGGCTCAAAGTAATCAGCGCCGTGTTTGCGCCAAGGCGAGCAGATGCATGGGCAGCATCGGTTCCGGCATGGCCGCCCCCTATGACAATCACATCAAAATGTTTCACGTGAAACACTCCACTACTTGCCCAGACAAAAGCTCAAGAAGATCTCGTCAAGAACGGCTTCGACATCCACACGTCCTACCAGAGAATCAAGATGACGCACAGCACTCCGCAACTCTTCCGCGGCCAGGTCCGTTTGTTCGTTGCCAAGCCCCAGATGCGCCATCGCTCTGCCGAGGCATTCACTGCCGGATATAAAGGCTTCCCTGTGGCGCATCCGCGTCGCAACGCCCGCGTTCGCAGCCCGCGAGGAAAGAACATTCGACACGCTGTCGATCAAAGCAGGAACGCCGTGACCCGTGATGCCTGAAATCGAATTCTCAGGGCATCCGTGAAGATCAGCCTTTCCGATCAACACCACGTCTTCGGCGGCCGGTTCCATTGCAGGCTCCTGGCCCGGCTCCACGAGGAAAACCCGAATGTCGGCTGTCTCAGCTCGCTTCATGGCCCGGTCCACGCCGATGGATTCAACCTTGTCCTCGGTGGCGCGCAATCCCGCAGTATCAAGCAATGTCACAGGCAGACCGTTCAGATCCATCCGCACCTCGATGACATCCCGTGTTGTTCCGGCAACCTCGGACGTGATTGCCGCATCCCGCCCGGCAAGCGCATTCAGCAACGTCGACTTGCCAACATTCGGTGCGCCGACAATCGCGACCTCGAAACCTTCACGGATACGCTCCGCGGTTCCGACGCCAGAGGCCTCTCTGTCCAATTCGGTGCGCACGCTCTCAAGCAGGCTCAACACTTCCGGTGACACGTCTTCCGGCACGTCTTCGTCCGCGAAATCTATTGTCGCTTCCAGGAGCGCCGCGGCGCGGATCAATTTTTCACGCCATTCTTCCGCCCGTGCGCCCAACTGGCCGGACAGAACGCGCACGGCCTGCCTGCGTTGCGCCTCCGTTTCCGCTTCGATCAGGTCTGCCAGGCCTTCCACCTGTGCGAGGTCCAGGGTTTCATTCTCCAATGCGCGTCGCGTGAACTCGCCGGGTTCGGCTGGCCGCAACCCGTCTTGACCGCCCAGCGCATCGAGGATTGCCAAAACCACCGCCCGCGATCCGTGGCAATGGATTTCAACCGTCGCCTCTCCGGTAAAGCTGTGGCCGGCCTCGAAGGTCAGTACCAGGGCTGTGTCCAACAAAGAACCATCTGGCGCCTTGAAGTTCCGCAAGCCTGACTGCCGCGGCCTAGGCAAACCGTCAACCAAGGACCCGACGGCCTGAAACGCTCCGGCGCCGGAAACGCGGATAATCGCGACGCCAGCTTTGCCTGGCGCGGTCGAAAGAGCAAAGATTGTGTCCATAGGTCCTCTGACCGGGCTCACATCAGGTGTTCATGGAATCGAAGAAATCCGAATTCGTTTTCGTTTGCTTCAGCTTTCCAAGAAGGAATTCGATCGCGTCCGTGGTGCCCATCGGGTTCAGGATACGACGCAGGACATACGTCTTCTGCAGATCGACCTTGTCTATCAACAGGTCTTCTTTCCGTGTGCCCGATTTCAGAATGTCGATTGCCGGGAACACGCGCTTGTCGGCAATCTTGCGATCCAACACCAGCTCCGAGTTGCCTGTGCCTTTGAATTCTTCAAAGATCACCTCGTCCATCCGGCTGCCGGTATCGATCAGCGCGGTAGAAATGATGGTCAGCGATCCACCTTCTTCGATATTTCGGGCTGCGCCAAAAAACCGCTTGGGCCGTTGCAGGGCGTTCGCATCCACACCACCCGTCAGGACCTTGCCCGATGACGGCACGACCGTGTTATAAGCCCTACCAAGTCTTGTTATCGAGTCGAGCAAAATAACAACATCTCGTTTATGCTCGACCAAGCGCTTTGCCTTTTCGATTACCATCTCCGCAACCGCGACGTGCCGGCCGGCGGGCTCATCGAATGTCGAGCTGATGACCTCGCCTTTGACCGAGCGCTGCATGTCGGTCACCTCTTCGGGCCGCTCGTCGATCAGCAGGACGATCAGATAGCACTCGGGATGGTTCCGCTCGATGCTCGAGGCAATGTTCTGCAGGATCACCGTCTTACCCGTCCGCGGCGGCGCCACGATCAGAGACCGCTGACCTTTACCGATGGGCGCCACCAAGTCGATCACGCGGGCCGATTTGTCCTTGATGGTGGGATCGTCGATCTCCATCTGCAGGCGCTCGTCGGGATAGAGCGGCGTCAGGTTGTCGAAGGCGATCTTGTGCTTGGCGTTCTCGGGATCCGCAAAGTTGATCTGCGTCACCGACGTCAGGACGAAATACCGCTCATTCTCCTCCGGGGCCTTGATCTCACCTTCGATCGTGTCGCCGGTGCGCAGCGAATGTTTCCTGATCGTGTCCGGCGACACGTAGATGTCATCCGGTCCGGGAAGATAGTTTGCCTCGGAGGACCGAAGAAACCCGAACCCGTCCTGCAGCACCTCGAGAGTGCCATCGCCGTAAACCGTCCAGCCTTCATCCGCCCGCTCGCGGAGGATCTGAAACATCATCTCCCCCTTGCGCATGGTGGACGCGTTTTCAATCTCCAGCTCTTCCGCCATCGAAAGCAGATCCTTGGCGGATTGCTTCTTGAGATCGGACAGGTTGAGGCGTTCGTCAGACATGGAAGTATCCCTAAGAAATCGGCGCGAGATCCTCGCGCGGTTTCTTCATTCTGTTATGAAAGTCGGCACGCCCGGACGGGCACCGTTCACAGCTACCTAAGAGCAGACGTGCGCCGAGTCAATCTCAGAACTTCACGACGACCGACAGAACGATCACGACCATCAACAGCGTCGGCACTTCGTTCATCATGCGGTACTGCCGGCCCGTCAGAGTATTTTCGCGGGTCGCAAAGGCCTTGCGGCGACCCGCCAACCACATGTGGAACCACGTCATGGCAAGGATGCCGGCCAGCTTCAGGTACGGCCATATCGCACTCCAGTCCACGATCCCGGGCGTGGCGACCAAGCATAACCCTGCACCCCAAGCCACGATCATCGCTGGGTTCATGATCACCCGCAGCAGCTTGAGCTCCATCGTCTGGAACACCTCGTCGCGGCTGTCTCCCGGCGTCGATTGCTCTGCGTGATAAACGAAAAGCCTTGGCAGGTAGAACAGGCCGGCCATCCAGGAGATCACGGCCATGATGTGCAGCGACTTCATCCAGGGATAAAGTGAGGCCAGAAGGTCGGTCATGTATTCCCCGCGTTCCCTGCCCTTCTCTTAAATAATAAATATAGAAAGAAAAAGGATGATGATTTTGTAGGGGTCTGTCCAAGCTGGGGATTATGAATCTGTCCACCGAATTCCCCACACTGCCTGCGGATGTGGATAAATGTGTTGAATACGTCCGCCCGCACTATGCTGATGTGCGTCAAGTATATGAAAATATGAGATAGTTCAGTTGCACAGATCCGGTAAACCCCGTGGATGAAATGTCCCGGTACCAGCTCCGAAGGCTGTTTTCCCGGTGCCGAAGTTTTCCTTGTCCCCACGTGCAAAGAAACCCTGAAGACGCACGAAAACACGGACTTTGTTCCTCAGCCCCTCTAATGTTGGAAACTTCGCCATTCTGTCCCTAGAAGATCAGTGAGATATGCAACAGGTTATCCACATGCCACGCAGGATCATTCTGGCCTCCGGATCGGCCATCCGAAAAACTCTGCTTCAGAATGCGGGCGTCTCATTCGATGTCGTGCCCGCGCGTGTCGACGAATCCGCAATGCGCGACGGCCTGATTGCCGAAGGTGCCTCGCCGCGCGATATCGCTGATGCCCTGGCAGAGCTCAAGGCCGCCAAGCAAAGCGCCAAACACGCCGACGCACTGGTCATAGGATGCGACCAGGTCCTGAGTTTCGAGCGGCAGATCCTGTCCAAACCCGACACCCCCGAGCAAGCGCTGGAACAGCTTCGCGCAATGCGTGGCAAGCGACACGAGCTTCTGTCCGCGTCAGTCGTCTGCGATGACTCCCGGCCGGTTTGGCGTCATGTCGGTGTTGTCAGGATGATGATGCGAGAGGTGTCCGACAGCTATCTCGAGGGCTATGTCGAAAGAAACTGGGATAGCATCCGGCATTCTGTGGGTGCATACAAACTGGAAGAAGAAGGGGTTCGACTTTTCAGCCAGGTTCACGGAGACTACTTTCACGTGCTCGGTTTGCCCTTGCTTGAACTTCTGTCGTACCTCAGCCTGCGAGGAGAGCTTGAGACATGACTGAAAACCGGATTCCACTGGCAGGTGTGATCGGCTCCCCGGTGTCGCATTCGAAATCCCCGCAGATACATTCGCATTGGCTCAAGACCCACGGGATTGCAGGTCATTACATTCCGATCGACGTTTCCACCGATGATCTTGAAAACGTCCTGCGCACCTTGCCCAAGATGGGGTTTGTCGGGGTCAACATCACGGTACCGCACAAGGAAAAGGTGCTGGAGATTGCGGACCTCATCACCGATCGGGCGACCTTGATCGGGGCGGCGAACACGCTGATCTTTCGCAAGGACGGAAAAATTCATGCCGACAACACCGACGGTGTCGGTTTCATCCAGAACCTGCGCCAGAACGCGCCGGGCTGGGATCCCAAGGCGGGGCCCGCGGCGCTGCTGGGAGCTGGAGGAGCCGCGCGGGCGGTGATCTCGGCCTTGTTGGAGGTCGGTGTTCCGCAAATCATGATCGCCAACCGTACAAGGGTCCGGGCCGACGCGCTCAAGACGGAATTCGGCAAGCGCATCGTGGTGATCGACTGGGTTCAGGCCGGCAACATGATGGAAGATGCGGCGACGGTCGTGAACACCACGTCGCTGGGCATGATCGGCAAACCGCCCTTGCGCGTGCCGCTGGACGGGTTGCACAAGGGCGCCATGGTGACCGATCTTGTCTACGCCCCGCTCAAGACCAGGCTGCTGGCCGAAGCGGAAAAACTGGGCTGCCAGACTGTCGACGGGCTTGGCATGTTACTGCACCAGGCGGTGCCGGCCTTCGAACGCTGGTTCGGTGTCCGCCCCGAGGTTGACAGCGCGACGCGCGCAGCCGCCCTCCGATGACGTTCAAGCTTGGGCTGACCGGCTCGATCGGGATGGGCAAGTCGACCACGGCCCGTATGTTCGCAGACGAAGGCTGCGCCCTCTGGGATGCCGATGCTGCGGTTCATCGCCTGTATTCGCCCAACGGCGATGCGGTCGCGCCGATTGCATCGGTTTTTTCATCCGCGGTCGTCGACGGTGCCGTCTCACGCGAGCGATTGAAAGCAATCATCGCCCAGGACCCGAACGCCCTGAAGACAATCGAAGACATCGTCCACCCGCTGGTCGCACAGGACCGTGCGGCGTTTCTCGCAAACACGGATGCCGCGATCACCGTTCTGGATATTCCGCTGCTGTTCGAAACCGGCGCGGACAGATCCATGGATGCAACCGTCTGCGTGAGCGTGCCTGCCGAGATGCAAAAAGCCCGCGTCATGGCCCGCGGGACCATGACCGAGGCCCAGTTCGATGCAATCCGAAACAAGCAGCTGCCGGATGCCGATAAACGCGCGCGGGCAGATTACACGATCACTACCGACACGCTTGAACATGCGCGCCGCCAGGTTCAGGATGTTCTGAAAGATATTCGGACCAGGTTGACCCATGCGTGAAATCGTACTCGATACCGAAACCACGGGCTTTGACCCTGAACAGGGGGATCGGATTGTGGAAATCGGCGCGGTCGAGCTGTTCAACCACATGCCGACTGGCCGGACATATCACGAATACATCAATCCTGAACGGTCCATGCCGCAGGAAGCCTTCGAGGTCCACGGGCTGGGCGACGATTTCCTGCGTGACAAGCCAGTCTTCAGCAAGATCGCCCAGAGTTTTGTCGACTTCATCGGCGATGCGAAGCTGGTGATCCACAACGCCGCCTTCGACATGAAATTTCTGAACGCGGAGCTTGGCTGGCTGAAGATCCCCAGAATCCCGTGGGAGCAGGCCGTCGATACGCTTGATATCGCCCGAAGAAAGTTTCCGGGCTCGCCCGCGTCCCTTGATGCCCTTTGCCGTCGGTTCGGCATCGACAACTCGTCACGAACCTTGCACGGCGCGCTTCTGGACTCCGAGATACTGGCCGAGGTCTATCTGGAACTGATCGGCGGCCGGCAGCCCGATTTCGCCCTCGCCGGCGCATACTCGCCCGATACGTCGAAAGAGACGGAAGAGACGAATTGGCATCCCGGCCCGCGGACCAAACCGCTTGCGCCTAGGCTCAGCGACGAAGAGCGCGCCGCGCACCAGGCATTCGTGGAACACATGGGCGACGACGCGCTCTGGAAAAGGCTGAGCTAAAGCGCTTCGCCTTTTACCTGAGGCATCAGCGAAAGGCGAAACGCGTTCAACGATTGGCTGTTGTGCTGCGTTTCGCGGGTAAGCTGTGATTCAGGTTTATCACGAAACGCTTTAGGCGTCAGGCGTCGGCTTTTCTTCGGCAGCCGCCGCCTGGCGCCGCCTGAGTTCGTTGCGGTAAAGCTGAACGAAGTCGATGGTTTCAAGGTTCAGCGGCGGGAACCCACCGTCGCGCGTGACGTCGCTGACGATCCGGCGCACGAAGGGGAAGATCATCCGCGGACATTCGATCAGAAGGAAGGGATGCATCTGGTCATCGGGCACGTTCTCGATATGGAACACGCCGACATATTCCAACTCCATCAGGAACAGCGTGTCTTCTGTCCCCTTGTTCTTGGACGTGACCACCAGTTTGATCGTCACCTCGTACTTATGATTTGCAGATCTCTTCTTGGCGTCCAGATTGACGGCCACCTGCACATCGGGGTTGACCTCGCCGCCAGAGCCGCGTTGCGCCAGGACATTTTCGAATGACAGGTCCCTAATGAACTGGGTCAGAACGTTCATTTTCGGACCTGCCTGCGTTGCTTGAGCGTCCGACTTGGCGGCGCCATTTTCCTGTTCGGCCATCTGCTGTCTCCTGGCGGATAAATTATTCGTTGGAAGGCTTAGCAGGATGCCGATGCCGCCTCAATGCCCTGTCTTGATGCCTTCAGATCAATGCCGGGTCCAGCCAGAACCGTCATGGTTGGGCTTCTTCGGGGGATCGACCTCCTCGAACTGACCTTCGATCACGTCGGGGCGGTTTCGTCGTCGCGGCTCGTTCCTCATGTCACGTGGACCGTTCGGGCCCATCTCGAAGCGCTGTACCTTGATCCGCGTTCGCAGGAACTGAAACAAGGCCTTGCGGATCGGCGGGGCGAGCAGGGAAAAGCCGACGGCATCGGTAAAGAAGCCCGGGGTCAGCAGCAGCGCACCGGCAATCAGGATCATGGCCCCATGCGCCAAGGGTTCGGTCGGATCGTCCAGCTTCTGAAAAGACGAGCGCAACTGTCCGAACGCCATCGCGCCTTGGGTCCTGACAAGCCACGTTCCCAGAACGGCGGTTATGATGACGATCGCCAGGGTCGGCCACAGACCGATCAGGCCACCGACCTGGATGAACAGCGCGATTTCGATCAGTGGCACGGCGAGAAAGGCTACAAACAGCCACATAAAAACGATCCTCCTTGCTTTGAAAGGCGGGTATGGTGGACTCGCCCGGATCAACACCCTACATAAGAACCGAACCGGGAGGTTTCCATCCTGGGCACGTTGAGAGGTATGAATGAATTCGCCCCTACTCCAATTGCTTGTCCTGGCGGGCATTGCCATCTTCCTTATTCTTCGGCTGAAAAGCGTTCTGGGGACCCGCGACGGGTACGAGCCGTCGCAACAGCCACGGCCGTCGACCCCTGCGCCGTCTCGTCGACAGGATTTCGAGGTGATCGACGGCGGTCCGGATTTCGACATCACGGATCATGTGGCAGAAGGCTCGGATAGCGCCAAGGCGCTCGCCGACATGAAGCGCGCAGACAGCAGCTTTGCGGTTGGCGAGTTCTTGCAAGGCGCGAAACAGGCCTATGAATGGATTCTCATGGCGTTCGAGCGTGGCCAGATGGAGGAAATCAAACCCTTCCTCGATGAAGACGTGTACGAAGCCTTCAAGAGTGTGGTGGACTCGCGCGCCCAGCAAGGCCTGACCGTGGAGGCGGAATTCATCGGCGTTCGCGAGACGACCCTGACCGGGGCAAGTTTCGACAACGCCACCAATTCTGCCGAGATCACGGTTCGGTTCATCGGCGAGCTTGTTTCTGTCGTGCGCGACCAGAACGGCGAGATTGTCGAGGGTGAGCCCGGCAAATCCAAAAAGCAGAAGGACAGCTGGACCTTCGAACGTGTCATGGGGTCCGACGACCCGAACTGGCGGCTTGTTGCCACAGGCGAATGATCGGACGGGCGGCGGCAGCGTTCTCATTTTTCCTGACGGTGGGGACCACCGTCGCGGCCCAGGACGTGACACATACCGTTCTCGACTTCGAAGACCTCAGCGGTTGGGCCGAGGACGACCACGACAAGGCGCTCGAGGCATTTCTGCTTACCTGCCCGGACCTTGAAGACCCGGACTGGCGAGCGCTTTGCGGTCTCGCGCAGCAAAAGCCTGACGCGACCGATTTTTTTCGACTGTTCTTTCGCCCGGTACTGATCGAGGACGGCAAAAAGGCCCTGTTCACTGGCTACTTCGAACCGGAACTCAGCGGCTCACTGTCGGCCAGTGCGCGCTATCGTTATCCTCTCTACCGGAAACCTCCCGAGGCGGCGGGCGAATTGCCGTGGCTGACACGCCGGGAGATCGAGGCCGGGGTCGCCATGCAGGGGCGCGGGCTGGAAATCGTCTGGGTCGACGATCCGGTCGAAAAGTTCTTTCTCCAGATCCAGGGCTCCGGTCGCGTGACCTTGCCGGACGGGCGTAAAATCCGCGTTGGCTACGGCGGTGCCAACGGACACGAGTACCGTTCGGTCGGGGCGGAACTGGTTCGCCGTGGAATTTACCAGGCCCACCAGGTGTCCGCCCAGGTCATCAAGAACTGGGTGCGCCGCAACCCAGTGGCCGGCAAGGAATTGCTCTGGCACAACCCGTCTTACGTGTTCTTTCGCCGGATCGATTCCGTTCCCGCTCACATGGGTCCGCTCGGGGCGATGAACCGCTCGGTGACAGCGGGACGCACGATTGCGGTCGATCCGGCCTATGTTCCTCTCGGTGCGCCGGTCTGGATAGAGAAAGAGGGCGCAGATCCCATCCGCCGCCTCATGATCGCACAGGATACCGGCTCTGCCATCAAGGGGGCGCAAAGGGCGGATATTTTCATCGGCACCGGCGACACCGCCGGTCGCATCGCCGGACGCTTGCGCGACCCGGGCCGCATGGTGGTTCTTTTGCCGATACAGCGCGCCTACGCCACCGCGACGGAGCCGAACCTTTGAGCCGGAGGCGGGTGACACCCGAAGAATTGAAGCTTTGGCAGCAGGTGGCGAAGACAACCGACCGGCTTGATCCGAAAACCGGAAAAGAAGGGCCAAGGCTCCTGGATAGGCCGTCGAAGCCACCGTCTGACGCGCCGCAACCCGCGCTTCCCGATTTCAGGGTGGGACAAAACGCCAACCGCTCGGGCCACAAGCACGACACTTTGCCAGGCCTGCCCGAGCGCCTTGCGCGACAGCCGTTGCAGATGGACAAGCGCACGAACACGCGGCTCAAACGTGGCAAGGTCGAACCGGAAGCCCGGATCGATCTGCACGGCATGACCCTGGCCCGGGCGCAACCTGCCCTGACGGGCTTCATTCTCCGGGCGCAGGCGCAGGGCAAGCGGCTGGTTCTCGTGATCACCGGAAAGGGCAAGAACACCGATACCGGCGGACCGATACCCACCAGAAATGGTGTGCTGCGGCACGCGGTACCGCAATGGCTGGGCGCAGCGCCGTTGTCGGGGCTGGTGTTGCAGATCACCCAGGCGCATGTGCGGCATGGGGGTGGTGGGGCCTACTACGTCTATCTACGCCGCAACCGGTAGCAGGGGTTTGGCCCTTGTGATGCCGATGGTCATCATCAGGGTGGTAAAGACGAAATAGCCTGCGACGATCAGGTACTGGCTTTCCAATCCCAGCCCGAGGTCGATGCCCATTCCAGTCAGGCCGGGGCCGATGGCGGAGCCGAAGACCATGACGGCGGCGGCCATGGCCTTGATCGAACCAAGCCGAGCGGTGCCGTAGAATTCGGCCCAGAAGGCGTTGGGTAAGGTGGTGTTGGCACCCGTTGTCAGGCCGAGGAAGAAGAGGCCGGCGAGCAGGGTCAAGGTATCGTCGGATATGGCGAAAATCCCAAAGGCGGCAACCATGGGAAGCTGGAAGAACGGGATCAATCTGGCGGTGCCGAACCGGTCCAAGGCCCAGCCGGATAAGACCATCGCGACGATGCCGACGGCGGTGTAGAACGGGTAGAGGGCGACAAGCTGGACGTGGGGGATGCCCTTCAGTTCAGCGAAGTGGACCTGGTGGAAAAAGAAGGCGGTGTTGAAGGCTGCGGGGCCCAGAAGGGCTGGGACCATGAACCAGAAAAGCCAATGAAATAAGGCCTGATTGCGGGTCCAGTGGCGGGAGTCCATGCCCACCGACTGGTCGGTTTGGGCCAAGGATTGGGGGGTGCGTTCTAGGCGGAGGAGGCGGTAGATGACGGGGACACCGGCTAGGGCGATTATCGCGGCGGCGACCCAGAGCATGTGCCAGTCGTAGATGGCCAGAAGTGCAACGAAAACAAGGGGTAACAGGGCCTCGCCCAGGGCGAAGCCGAGGGTGGCGATGGACAGGGCCTTGCCCCTTGTGGCGATGAACCAGCGGGACATGGCGACGACGGCGAGGTGGCTGGTCATGCCCTGGCCGGTGAAACGCAGGGCAAAAATAACCGCGATCAACCCCCACCAGACCGGGTTGAAAGCCATGGAGAGGCAGGCAAAAGCGAGTAATATCAGTATGATAGGGGCGAGGGTGCGGACGCGAAAAAAATCCGTGAGGCCGCCGGCCCAGACCATGACCAGGGCGGAGGCGGTGGTGCCAGCTGTGTAGATACCACCCCATTGCCCGTGGCTGAGATCGAACGCGGCCCGAATCTCGCCGGCGAAGAGAGAGATAAAAAACGTTTGTCCAAAAGAACTTAGAAAGGTCAGCAGCATACCCGCCGACAGGAAGGGGAGGTTGTCACGGAGAAAATCGAGGAGCCGCATGGCCCCCTTCGTGGCCCGAAACCCGGGGGAAGGAAAGGGGATTCAAAGGCGTGCCGATTTGATTCGTTAATTTTCCGGATCGGCCCAAAAGGACGTCGGTATCGCGTCGGTACTTGGGTGGTATGCCGACGGTGCGATTTTCTGGGCTGGGGGGTTAAGAGGGAGGGCGGAAGGTTACGATTAAATAAATTATCGCTTAGAGCGATATTCTACTTGCAGATTGGAGAATGACACGCTACTTCTGTAGCCGTGATGAACCTTGTGAATGCAGAACCCGACGAGAACTGGGGCCAGAGGCCCTGTGAAGGCTTAGCGCCTTCGACTCTCACCTGCGTCTCGGGATGCGGGGTGGCCGCCGGCCGCACCCATCCGGGATTGGGTGCGGCATGTAAGGGGTCAAACGTCGCTGATCACACTCCTCATTCCTACGGGGGCCAACTTCGGCCGGTATCGAGGAGAAAAAGACATGAGCAAGAAACACGTTCAGCACCAGCGGCGGCATCGCAAGAAACCTTCAAGATGGCGGTTCCTTTGGACCGCCGTCGTAACCATCGCTCGCCTACTGAGCATGGATTGGGATTTCTGGGAGTGATCTCGGTTGTCTTGAGGGTTGGCGGCGGTGACCCCTTCACAGCCCTTTGGAATAGCCATGCCTGATAACAAGAAACCGATGATCAATGAGGCGCTTACATTGGCGCGTCTCTATTGGGGGTACTCTCAAACGGAAATGGCAGAGTTACTTGGTATGTCCCAAGCTATGGTCTCAGAACTTGAGCGAGGAACCAAGTCTGTCACGTTGGACACTTTGGAGCGCTATAGTAATGCGCTAAATGTCAAAAAATCCCAGCTTATGTTCTTTGCGGAAGAAATAGAGGGGGAGGCACCTGTTCGAAAAGGTCGACTGATTATTGCGAGAAAGGCCCTAGACTTGCTGGAAAAGCTAAGGCCAATGGATACAAACCATGCGTAGTCGTCCAGCACGTAAAATGTACGAAAGGTATGAGCTAGAGCGCTCGCCATTTGCTCAGAAGCCTACGCAACGCGATATTGCTGCTCTTGTTCGAGAAAATAAAGAAGATCTCAACAAACTTGGAACTGATCGTTTCAAAGAACAATTCTTGGTACGCAGAACGATCGAAACCAGCGGTAAAGAGAGGAGGTTGGTCTATCCTGAGGCGAGACTCCGCGCCGTGCACGAAAGGCTGAAGTATCATCTAAACAAGATCATTCAGCCTAGTTATCTTTTTAGTCCTAGGAAGAACAGATCCCAGCGCGACAACGCCGAAGTACATTTGAGCGCTTTTCAATACCTCACGTTAGACATCAAGCAATTCTATCCATCCACTACGCGAAGAATGATCAGAAACTCTCTTGCCGTTCAATTTGGTATGGCAGGTGACGTTGCCGGTTTGATTGCGCATGTTGCGACAGCAGATGATAGAGCTTGTTTTGGTTCACCGCTTACACCTGTACTGGCGTCTCTCGTTCATCGTCCCATGTTTGATGAGATATCTGATTTGTGCGTATCGTATGGATTGAGCCACTCTATTTGGGTTGATGATCTCACAATCTCAGGGCCGAAAATTCCTGGGGCATTCATTGCCGAAATTCGAAGAATTATCGCATCATACGGCCTGCGTTCCCACAAACTGAAATACTATACAGGAAACAAAGCTGTTTTTGTTACAGGCGTCGGCATCGTCGGTAGTAACTTAGTCGCAAAAAAGAAAGTCGAACTGCGCTCGAAAGAACTGTGGCGAGCGCTCAAAAACGCAGAAACCTTGGATGAAATTGATACCGCAACGACACGACTTTTGGCTCATCTAGGTGGCATCAAGCAAATCGTGGGAAAGTCCTCCAAACGTGGTCAGAAGCTTTCCAATGAGATGCACTCAATACGCCAGAAACGTGAAAAAGCATTTCGAAAGAATACTGAACGGCTAATAAACGAGGCTTCCGGCCTTCGCCGCCTTTCGCCCGAAGAGCAAGAGGCGAGGCGCGAAGAAATTGATGCACTACCCTTCTGAAAACAGTCGGCGGTTTCACATTTAGCCACCCCTCACAAAACATACCTGCTCAAATCCGTCGACTTCATCAGTTCGCCCAGGTTGGCGTCCACGAAGGCTTCGTCCACGACCACCTTCTCGCCGGCGCGGTCCGGCGCGGTGAAGCTGAGTTCCTCGAACACGCGTTCCATCACGGTGTAGAGCCTGCGCGCGCCGATATTCTCGATGGTCTGGTTGACCTCCGCCGCGATGCGGGCGAGGGCCTTGATGCCGTCCTCGGTGAATTCGACGTTCACCTCCTCGGTCCCCATGAGGGCGGAGTACTGGCGAGTCAGGGCGTTGTCCGTCTCGGTCAGGATGCGCACGAAATCTTCCTCGGTCAGGGCGCGCAGTTCGACCCGGATGGGCAGGCGGCCCTGGAGTTCGGGCAAGAGGTCTGACGGCTTGGCGATGTGGAAGGCGCCGCTTGCGATGAAGAGGATGTGGTCGGTCTTGACCGGGCCATGCTTGGTGGAAACGGTCGTGCCCTCGATCAGGGGCAGGAGGTCGCGCTGTACCCCCTCGCGCGAGACGTCGCCGCCGCGGGCCTCTTGCCTCGCACAAACCTTGTCGATCTCATCGAGGAAGACGATGCCGTTCTGCTCGACCGCTTCGAGGGCGGTGCGGTTGACGGTTTCGTCGTCGAGCAGCTTGTCGGCTTCCTCGGAAATCAGGATGTCGTAGCTTTCGCGGACGGTCATCTTCTTGCGGGTGGTGCGGCCGCCGAAGGCCTTGCCGAAGATGTCGCCGAGATTCATCATGCCCATCTGGCCGCCGCCGGGCTGGCCGGGGATGTCCATCATGCCAAGGGGGTTGGAGGTGTCGGCGACGTCAAGTTCGATCTCGGTGTCGTCGAGCAGGCCATCCTTGAGCTTCTTGCGGAACATCTCGCGCGTCGACTCGCGGGCATCCTCGCCGGCGATGGCGGCGATGACGCGATCCTCGGCCTGTTGGTGGGCGCGGGTTTTGACGTCTTCGCGCATGAAGTCGCGGGTCTGGGCGATGGAGCTGTCGACGAGGTCGCGGATGATCTGTTCGACATCGCGGCCGACATAGCCGACCTCGGTGAACTTGGTCGCCTCGACCTTGATGAAGGGGGCGCGGGCGAGTTTGGCCAGGCGGCGGGAGATTTCGGTTTTGCCCACGCCGGTCGGGCCGATCATCAGGATGTTCTTGGGATAGACTTCCTCGCGCAGGTCGTCGGAGAGCTGCTTGCGGCGCCAGCGGTTGCGCAGGGCGACGGCGGTGGCGCGCTTGGCGTCCTTCTGGCCAATGATGTAGCGGTCGAGTTCCGAGACGATTTCGCGCGGGGTGAGGTCGGTCATGGGGCGTCCTGTGATTGCGTTACGGGGGAACGTAAGCATGGGGGGGCGAAACGCAAGGTGCGGTTATTCGGAGGTTGCGGTGACGTCGTCATAGGGGGGCAGGCGGGATTTGCCGGGGAAGTTCGGCAGGGCGCGCATGAGGGCGACGCGCAGGTGGGTCCAGAAGGTGCCCAAGCCGGTGATGAAGGCGCCGATGACGAGCATCAGGAGGGGCAGCTGCGTGCCGCCGCCATCCATGCTGAAGAGCCAGTAGATCACGGCGGCGAGATAGCCCATGCCGGCGGTCAGAAAGGAACGGCGGTCGATCACGAGGGCAAGGCAGGTGACCAGAAGGAAGCCGATGATGGTGAGGATCGTGCCGAGCGCGCCATCGAAATTGTAGACGGTCATCATCACGGTGTTCACCAGCGCTGGCGCGGCCAGCAGGTGCAGCCAGAAAGCCGAGCGGGCGCGGCGGCCGATACGGTGCGGGTCCTGCATGTCGAACCAGAGGCCGGCGATGAAGGCGAGGATGCCGAAGATCAGCGTGCCGATGGCCAGCGACCCGCCTTGACGGAGGTCGAAGAGGCTCCAGAAGCTGCCGGTGATCAGCGTGTCGACGGGGCTGGTTTCAGTGGTGATCGCGTAGATCGTCATGAAGCCGTAAAGGCCGACGAGAAGCATCGAGAAGGGCACGCGGAAATGGCGGTAATGCAGCAGGATCGAGGCCATGCCACCGAGGCCCAGCAGGATGGCCGCGAGCGCGCCGGAGGTGAGGCCGATCATGTCGAGGATATAGCCGATCAGCCCGCCCGCGCCGGTGGCATAGGTGCAGACCAGCACGATGGAGGGCAGGCTCATCCGGCGTTTCAGCGTGAAGTAATGCGCCGCGAACCAGCCGACGGCCATGAGCGCCGCCATGACGAACACCACCCCGCCCGCGGCGAAGGCGAAGGTCACGGCGCCCGAGGTCAGCAGGATCAGGCCGAGCGAGATGAAGATCTCGGCAAAGCCCGAGAACAGCTCGAACGGTTCGTCCTCGTTCGCGCGGCGGGCGATGCGGCCGGCGCGTTCGTGCGAGAGGGCGCTGAGGCGCGCGGCCTGGGCCTCGTCGATGATGCCGGCGGCGGTGGCGGCGCGCAGGTCGTCCTGGGTCAGGGTCATGGGAAGTCCTCTGGTCGTCTTCGCGCCAGCACTAATGGACCGTTTGGACGAAAGAAAGACCGCATTCCGCCCTGCTCTGACTGACGAACGATGCTCGCCAAGCGCTCGCTAGGCGCTGATGGTTTCCACGGTCAGGTTGCCGTTGGTGTAGACGCAGATGTCCGAGGCGATGGCCATGGCATCCCGCGCGATCTGTTCGGCGGACCTGTCGCTGTCGATCATGCCGCGCGCGGCGGCCAGCGCGTAGTTCCCGCCCGAGCCGATGGCGGCGACATCGTGTTCGGGTTCCAGCACGTCGCCCGCGCCGGTGATCACGTAAAGCTGCGAGCCGTCGGTGACGATCAGCATCGCCTCGAGCTTTTGCAGGTACTTGTCGGTGCGCCAGTCCTTGGCCAGTTCGACGGAGGCGCGTTGCAGCTGACCGGGGGTCGCTTCCAGCTTCGACTCCAGCCGTTCCAGCAGGGTGAAGGCGTCGGCGGTGGAGCCGGCGAAACCTGCGACCACATCATATCCGCCGGGGCTGATCCGGCGGACCTTGCGGGCGGTGCCCTTGATGACGGTGTCGCCAAGGCTGACCTGCCCGTCGCCCGCGACGACGACCTGCCCGCCCCTGCGGACGCCGATGATGGTTGTGCCGTGCCAGCCGGGGAAATCGCTCATGGTCGAGGCTCCTTAGATGTTTGGACCTATATGGAAGGGGTGAGGAGGCATGGCAACCCGGGTAGGAAAATGGGGCCGCGCATTGGCGGGCCGCGGTGCGGCGAACCTACCGTTGTTCTGAAGAGCTTTATGGTTGCCACAACCGAGAGTAGTTCAAGCGAAGCACCTAGATCTGCCCAATCGCCGTGCCGGGGGGCGGCCCGGCGATGCGCGGCGGCGCGGCTCGCCGCGCCTTTGTTCCGCGCGTGGTTCTTAAATGAAAAAGGGCCCCCCAGTAGGCGACCCCTTCGCTATTCTACTCGGCTTAGCTTCAGATCGACTCTTCGATCCAGCCTTGCAGCGCGGCCTTGGGCGCGGCGCCGGTCTTGGTCGACACGACCTCGCCGTTCTTGAAGATGAAGAGCGCCGGAATGCCCCGCACGCCCAGTTGCGACGGCGAGTTGGGGTTCTCGTCCACGTTCACCTTGGCGATCTTGACCTTGCCATCCATCTCGGAGGACAGCTCTTCCAGCGCCGGGCCGATCTGCTTGCAGGGGCCGCACCATTCGGCCCAGAAATCCACCACGACGGGAATGTCGGAGTTCTTCACTTCGCTATCGAACGTGTCGTCGGTTACGGCAACGGTGGCCATCTTGCGTCTCTCCTTGAGCTCGGGTTCGACAGAGAACCTATGAACACCCGTAGGGAGCGTCAAGCTATATGGGTGTCGGCCAGCGCCTGTGTCACAAGATCGTGTGGCAGGGGCATGAGCGTGGCGGTGCGGGTCCAGAGCAGCGCGGTCTCGATGGCGCGGTCGGGATAAATCTGTTGCAGGGCATGGGCATAGGCGCCCATCTGCCGCAAGAGGCCAGAGGGCACATCGGCCGGCGTGGCGGGGACGACGGCGTTGGTCTTGAAATCGACGGCAAGGATTTTCTCAGGCGTCACGATCAGGCGGTCGATCGTGCCGTGAATCCGCCAGCCACCCAGCGAGTCGATATGGGCGGAAACCGGGACCTCGGCCAGTGCCTCGGGGGTAAAGAGCATGTGCAGGTTATCTTGCGTCAGCACGGCTTGTGCCTCGGCCAGCAAGAGGGTCAGATCCTGCCCCTGCGCGGCGTCGGGACCGTGGGCCAGGACGGAGGCGGCCCTGTCGGCCCAGTCGTCCGGGGCCAGTTGCGGCAGAACTTCCAGCAGGCGGTGCACCTGGCGGCCGCGGCGCTTGGCGGCGTCTTCGTCCAGCCCCGCCTCGCCCGGCAGCGCCTTGTCGCCGCCAAGGTCGGTGGAGGGGGCAAGGGTTTCGGGCGCGGCCGGCGCGGGCCTGGCGGGGTCGGCGAAAAAGGCGGGAAGCGTGACGGTTTCGGCCTCGGCCTTTTGGGCGGATTCAGGCTCTAGCCCGGCCCAGTTTCCGCCCTGCAGGCGCAGCCCCTGCCCCGCGTCGAAGACATGCTCGACAGCGTTCGACCGCAGCATTCCGCCGCGCACCTTGCTGTACCAGTCGCGACCTTCGCGATCGAGATCGCCCGCGGCGGCCACGATCAGCCATTGCTCGGCCCGGGTCATGGCGACGTAAAGCAGCCGGTCACGCTCGGCCCATTGCGCGTCCCGCTCGGCCGCGTCCAGGGGCTGAAGTGCCGTGGGCAGATCGTCCTTGCGGGGCCGCCACAGAGCGGTGTCGCCCGCCGCGATCAGCCTGGCCTCGACCCGCAGGTCGCGCTTGGCGCTGTCGGGCAGGATGACGATGGGCGACTCGAGCCCCTTGGCGGCGTGGGCGGTCATCACGCGGATCCGGTCGCCCGCGCCGTCCAGCTGGCGCTTGATCTCCAAATCGTCGGTTTCCATCCAGACCAGAAAGCCCGTCAGGCTGTCGACCGCGTTCTGCTCGTAGGCCATGGCCTGGGACAAGAGCGCGTCGATGCCGTCTTCCGCCTCGGACCCCAGCCGCGCCAGCAGCCGCGCGCGCCCGTCGTGGCGCGTGAGAATACGCTCGATCATGTCATAGGGGCGCAGGTAGTCGGAGGCGTCGCGCAGATCGTCGAGAATGGCGAAGGTTTCGGGAAACTCCGCCGCGCGGTCGCGCAGCGCCTGCCAGAGATAGCGTTGCTGGCGGTAATGCGCGAGATCGAAGATCTGTCCCTCGCTCCAGCCGAAAAGCGGCGACCGCAGGGCGGTGGCGAGCGACAGGCTGTCCTCGGGCGTGGCGAGGAAGGACAGGAGGGCGGCGATGTCCCGCACGGCGAGTTCCGCGCCGACGCGCAGGCGGTCGGCCCCGGCGACGTTCAGGCCCTGGGATTTGCAGGCGCGGATGATCTCGTGAAAGAGGTCGGAGCGGCGCTGCACGAGGATGAGGATGTCGCCCTCGGTGATCGCGCGCGCCGATGTACCGTCCTTCGACGGCAGGGGCGTGCCCAGCATCGCCTTTACGTTCCGGGCCGTTTGCGCGGCCAGCCGCGTTGCCGGATCGCCGGGCGTCATGATGTCGACGGGGTCGTACCACTCGGGCGGGTCTTCGGCCTCTTCCTTTTCGACCGGCGGCCACAGATCGACGCGGCCCGGCATGCCGGCGTGGAACGCCTTGTGCGGTTCGCGCTGGGTAAAACCGCTGGCCTCCAGCCCGCTAAAGGTTTCATCCACCAGCGACAGAATGGTCTGCGCCGAGCGGAAGGAAAACTCCATCTCCATGTCCTGCAAGGGCGCGTCGGTGACGTCCAGCTTGGCGCGGAAATCCTCCTTCATGCGGTCGAACCCTTCGGGATCGGCGCCCTGGAAGGAATAGATCGACTGCTTCTTGTCGCCGACGACGAAGATCGTCCGCTCCCGATCGGCGCGGGCGCCGGTGCCGCTGGTGAATTCCTGCGACAGCCGCTCGATCAGGGTCCATTGGACCGGGCTGGTGTCCTGCGCCTCGTCGACGAGGATGTGGTCGATGCCGCCGTCGAGCTTGAACAGCACCCAGTCGGCGACCTTGGGATCGTCCAGCAGGTCGCGGCTGCGCAGGATGAGGTCGTCGAAATCCAGCATCCCGCGCGCTTCCTTGGCGGCGGCATAGGCGGGCAGGAAAACGGCGGCGAAGCGATGCAGGACACGCGTCATGGCCCGGGCGTCGAGGGCGAGGCGGGTCTCGCGCGCTGCCTCGACGCGGGCCATGAAGGCGTTGAGTTTCTCTGTCAGACCGGGGTTGCTTTCGCGCAGGGCCTTGGTCGGGAAAGAGCCTATCTTGGCGGAAAACGGCGATTTTGCACTGCTGCCGGTGAGGAAGACATCCTCGAGGATCGGCAGCGCCTGGAGCGACGGGATGTCGGCCATGGTCAGCTTGACCGCTGCGGTGGCCTCCGTCTTGCTGCCCGCGGTCAGCAAGGGGAGCAGGGTGGCCATCAGGTCGGCCTCGCCACCCGGAAAGACGGACGCGACGAGCGTCTGCGCGGTGTCATCCGGTTTCAGCCCGAACAGGGCGGAAAGCCGTGCATCGTCGACAGGCCGTGACAGGAGGTCCCGCTTGCCGACGATTTCCCGGGTCAGGCTCTCGAAATCCTCGCCGGTATATTGTTCGGCCACATCGTAGAGCAGCTGCGCGTCGGGCCCGTTGGCGATTGTCTCGACCACCTCGGCCCGCAGCAGGGCGGCGGCGCGGTCCTCCATCTCGGTAAATTGCGGGCTGACGCCGGCCTCGAGCGGAAAACGGCGCAAGAGGGCCGAACAGAACGAGTGGATGGTCTGGATCTTGAGCCCGCCGGGCGTCTCGATGGCGACTGCGAACAGGCGGCGCGCCTCGCGCAGGCGCTCGGGCGTGATCGCGCCGTCGATGCCTAGGCCCGTCAACTGCGCTTCCAGCCTGGCGTCGGGCAGCATCGCCCACTCGCCCAGCCGGTCGAACAGGCGGTTCTGCATCTCGGATGCGGCGGCCTTGGTGTAGGTCAGGCACAGGATATTTTGCGGGTCTGTTCCAGCCAAAAGCAGCCGCGCGACCCGGTCAGTCAGCACCTTGGTCTTGCCCGATCCGGCATTGGCCGACAGCCATGTCGAGCGCCCGGGCCGCGCGGCGTCGATCTGGCGCTGGGTGGCGTCGTCTACCATCTGCCCACCTTTTCGGGGTTCGCCGTGTCGGTGATGTCCCACTCGCCGAAGCGGGCAAGCTGGTCATAGTCGCCCTGCATGTCCCGTGTCTTCATCGCGCGGCGCGAAAGGTAGCCCTGGTTCGCATCCATGTAGCGGCTGATGAGGTCCTTCAACTCCGCCCAGACCCGATCGGGCGGGGCGTCTTCGAGGGGCGCCGGCACTTCCTTGGGGTCGCCGGTCAGCCCGATGAATACGGCGCGTTCCACCGGGCCGGGCGCCAGCTCGCCGAACCCGGCGCGTTCGGCCAGGGCGGCCTCCAGCAGAAGCTGCTTTTCGAACGCCTTTTGCGACTTGGCGGAGGGCGGCGCGCCGGTCTTGTAATCGTAGATATGCAGGCGACCGCCCGCGTCCATGTCGATCCGGTCGGCCTTGGCGGTCAGCGTGAAATCCAGCGGGTCGAGCCGCGCCGAGGCCTGTTGCTCGAACGCGGTGGGCCGGGCCAGGTTGCGGCGCTGCGTCTCGGTGTCGACGAACCACGCGGCGATGCGGGCCATGCGCGCAAGCCAGAGCGCACGCGCCTCGCCCCAGGGCACGGTTTCCGCCAGAACAGAGACTGTCTGATCGGTCAAAAAGGCGGGTGTCAGCCTCTCGGGATCATCCATCGTGGCCTTGATGACATGCTCCAGCACGTCATGCAGAACCTCGCCGCGCAGGCGGGCATCGGGCGCGCGCATCAGCGGGTCGAGCGGGCGCAGGCGCAGGATCTTGTCGGCATAGATCGCGTAGGGATCCCGGATCAGCTTTTCGATCCGGGTGACGGACAGCTCCCTGGGGCGCGTCCCGACCGGCGGGATCGGCGCGGGACGGGGGGCCGACGGGGCGGGATCGACGGCTTCGAACGCCTCGGCGCGCGCGATGGCGGTCAGGCCACGGGTCTTCATGCCCTCCAGCGCGGCCTGGCCACCTTCGGCCGGCAGGCCCTTCAGAAGGTTGGTCAGACGATTGAGCCAACGCGAGGGCACCGTCTGCGCGTCGTCGGACCGGATGGCGCGGGTGATCCACACCTCCTTTGTGGCGGTCACGGCCTGCTGGAAATCATGCGCCGCCAGGCCGATGCGCCGCTCGGGCAGAAGGAGCCCGGCCTCGTGCCGCATGGCGCGGTTCAGCCAGGGATCGCGCGGCGGCGTCTCGGGCCAGGTGCCTTCGTTCAGCCCGGCGAGGATCAGAAGATCGGCGCCCTGCACGCGCGCCTCGAGCGTGCCCCAGATCAGCACGCGGGGGTCGGTTTCCAGCTGCTGCCGCACGGTGCCGCGCGACAGCACCGCGTGAAACAGGTTGATATAGTCGATGGCGCGCATCGCCTGCCCGTACTCGGCGTTTTCGGCCAGCTCAGAGACGCATTTCCACGCTTCGCGCCCGGCATCCTCGTCCCAGAGGCGCAGCGGCGCGTCCGGCTCCGGCCCGCGCGAGATGGCCTCGGCGAGGGTCATATGCGCCTCGACACGCGCCCCTAAGGGGAGGCTTTCGGGCATGGCATTATCGAAGAAGTTGGCGCGCAGCCAGACCAGCCAGGTGGCGAGATAGGGGTCGTCGATCTTGTCGGCCCAGGCGTCGAGCGTTTGCAGGGTCGGAACGGGCGGGCCATTGCGGCGCAGGTAAAGCTCCAGCTCTCGCGTGAGGCGCAGATGCGGGCCGCGCTGTCCCGCGCCGTGTGTCAGCGGATGTTTCAGAAGCGTCAGCAGTTGCGCGGCGTCGAGCGGCGCGTTCAGGCATTCGGCCACGTGGCGCAGAAAGCGGCCGGGCGCGGAATGGTGCAGCGGCATGCCCGCGCTGTCGTCGGGCGTAATGCCCCAGCGATCGAGCGCCGAGGCGACGCGGCGCGTGAGCGTCCGGTCGGGTGTGATCAGGGCGGCGGTCTGGCCGTCTTCGACCGCCTCGCGCAGGCGCATCGCGATGCAAAGCGCCTCGATCCGAGCCGAGGGCGCCTCCAGCAGGGTCATGCCGTCGGTGGCCGGGCCGATGTCGGCGGCAAGCGCGGGGCCGTGCGACAGCCACTCGTCCGTCACCGGCGCGGGGCGCAGCGCGAGAGAGACCAGACGGTTGCGTTGGGGCGAGACAGGCTCTGATCCCGGCCAGTGCCGGATGATGGATGGGGGGCTGTCCAGGTCCGCCAGAAGCTGGGCAAAGCGGTATTGCGGATGGTCTTCGCTGCGGTCGGGTGTGTCCTGCAACCGGGTCCAGACGTGCTCTGGCTGATCGGCGTCGAAGCCGGGAAGAACCACAGCGCCCTGCGGCAATGTCGCGACCGTCTTCATCAACAGGCGCGTGGCCCCGCGCGAGCCGGTCGAGCCGGCAAGGATGATGGGGTGGTCGGGCGGTTGTGACTGCCACATCCGGGCATAGGTTTCGATCACCCGCCTTTGGCGCGTTTCCACGTCGGGCGCATCTTCGTCGGTTTCGAAATAGGGACTGATTATGCCCAGGAAGGTCTTGATGCGCTCCCAATGGCCCGACTGGTCGCCGGTGTCGATGCGCGTGATGTGGTCCGGCGTAACCCCCTCGCCATGCATTTCGTCCATCAGCTTGGCCAGGCTGTCGGACAGGTCGTAAAGCGCGGCGCGGGGCGCAAGATCAGGCTCCTGGTCAAGCAGCGCCGCAACGACCTTGGTCAGTTCCAGCCGCCGACGAAGGGGCGGAATGGGGTCGGGGATATGGGCCAGGCCCAGCGTTTCGCCGAAATCGGTGACCAGGCTGATCCGGGGCAGCAGGCGCGCCGGCCCCGCGTCGAACAGCGCGCGGATGCGGCGGCCCATGCGGCGGGTGTTGACGATGAGATGGACGCGGGCCAGCGCCTCGGGCGGTTGGGCGGCATAGGCGTGGCACAGCCCATCGACCAGCGCCCTGGGAAAATCGGCGCCGAGCGGGACGCCGAAGACGCGCGGCGTGTCCTGCGGCTCAAACATCGGTGCCTCGCAGCATGGCTTCGGCGAGGGCTATCCCCTCGGGCGTGCCCACGTCGCACCACCGGCCCGCATAGCTCACGGCGTGCAGCCGGCCTTCGTCGAGCATGCGGTTCCACAGGATGTTGAGCGAAAAGGCGCGATCCGGGATGTCGGCAAGCCCGTCGGTTTTCAGGATCTGAACGCCGGAATAGATGGCCCCGGCACCCCGGGCGGCGCGGCCATCGGGGCCGATGACGAAATCGCCCGCGCCGGCATGGCCGATGGCATTTTCCGGCGGCACGCAGAGCAGGAGCGCGTCCATCTGGCCGGGATCCCACGCCGCTGCAAGCTGTTCCAGCGGGTTGGGGCCGGACCAGACGGCGTCCGTGTTCATGGTGAACACCGGGCCGTCGCCCAGGATCGGCAGGGCCTTGCGCAGGCCGCCGCCGGTTTCCAGGATATCGGGCTGTTCCTCGGATATCGTGATGTCGCGCCCGGCCAGGTGCGCGGCAACCTGGGCAGACAGGTAATGCGTGTTGACCACGACGCGCCGTGGCCCCTGCGCCGTGACGAGGTCGAGCGCGTGGTCGATCAGCAGCTTGCCCGCCACCTCGATCAGCGGCTTGGGCCGGGTCGCTGTCAACCGGCCCATCCGCGTGCCGAACCCGGCGGCAAAGAGCATCACTGCATCTGGGGTGTCGCGCATTTCGATTTCAGCTTTTCCATGAGGGCGGCGTCGGGCGGGGGCAGCGCGCGGTCCAGCAGCGCCTTGAGCGGGGCGAGGGCCGGATGCGCGAGATCGCGTTGCAGCAGGCCCCAGACGCGGGGGATCAGGTCGACGTAATGCGCCTTGCCGTCGCGGATGCAGAGCCGCGCGAAGACGCCGAGAATCCTCAGGTTGCGCTGGGCGCCGAGCGCCGCATAGGCGGTGGCGAAGGCCTGCGGATCCTGTGCGGTCTGGAGGGCGTATCGGTCTCGCATGTGAATTTCGAGGTCCGCCGGTACATCCCGGCGGGCGTCCTGCAACAGCGAGACGAGGTCATAGGCCCGGTGGCCCAGCATCGCGTCCTGGAAATCCAGCAGCCCGACACGGGCAACCCCCTTGCGATCGGGCAGCCACAGAAGATTCTGCGCGTGATAGTCGCGCTGGATGAGGACATCGCAGTCGGCGGCATGTTCGGCCAGAAGGTCCTGCAAACAGGCCTCGAATCCGGGCCGTTCCGTGCTATCGGTCGTGTCCGTCGCGCCGGGCACGTACCAGTCGAACACCAGCGCCGAAAGCGCGGTGGCGGTGGCCGGATCATAGGGGACCAGCCCGTCGGGCGCCGGCTGGGCATGAAGATGCACCAGGACGTCGATTGCGGTGGAATAGAGCCTGTCCTCGAGATCCGGGTTGCGCGGGACGATGCTGGCGAAAAGCGCATCTCCGAGGTCTTCGAGCAGAAGGAACCCCGCTTCGTCGTCGCGGTGAAGGATGCGCGGTGCACTGAGGCCGACGGACGTCAGATAGGTGGCGATTCTCACGAACGGGCGGACATCCTCGCCCTTGTCCGGCGGCGCGTCCATCAGCACGGCGCGCTGGGCGTTGGAGGGCCGGATCAGGCGCAGGTAGCGCCGGTTCGAGGCGTCCCCGGCAAGGTGAGACACCACCGCGTCGCCCCAGCCGGCGTTTTCGACAAAGGCCTCGATCTGCGCGTTGCGATCAGTCATTCGACAGCTCCCCTACCCTGTCACCCCATCGCGGATCGGACCATGCGAAGTCAAGCACGCGCCGGTCGGGATCGGCCTGCGGCATGAAGGTGAGCGACAGGGCATTGGCCGGGGCCAGATCGCCAAGGCGGTCGGGCCATTCCACCAGCGCCACCGAGGTTTCGAAAGCCTCGAGCAGGCCCAGCTCGATCACCTCGTCGGGGTTGGTGAGACGGTAGAGATCGGTGTGCCAGACATCGAAACCGGGGGTCTCGTAGGTCTGGACCAGGGTGAAGGTGGGCGAGGGCACATCCTCGGGGGCGGGCAGCAGCGACTGGATCAGGTTGCGCGCAAAATGTGTCTTTCCGGCCCCGACCGGCCCGGTGAGCAGCAGCACGTCGCCGACACGCAAGACCGCACCGACCCGTCGGGCGAGCGTGGCGGTGGCCTCGGGATCGGCCAGGGTGATTTGCAGCGTTCGCGCGGGCATGGCCCGACACTACACCGCAGCGTGCCACCTGCAACACAAAGGCGGCGTCAGGCTTGTGCTTTCGCGTGTGATCGCGACGTGCCGTGCTGTGCCAGAAGCGTGATGATCGCAGAATTTCCCGGCAGATGGCCGACCCGGCATATCAGCGTGCTGCCGTCCGGTTGCGGCAGCGTCTCTTCCAGCGCGGCGCGGTTCAGAACCGCCTGCTCCACCCGGTCCCAGACCCCGTCGCGCGACAGGGAGTCGCGGCAGACGGTCACCACCTCGCGCAGGGTCATGTCGGCGAAGGAGGCATCGGGATCAATGCCCAGCAGCTGTCGGCAGGGCCGGTTGCACAATGACACGATATTGTCTGGCCCGAAGACGATCTTGGCCTCGTCGCTGGCATCGAGGACGGCCTCGCACAGGGAAATCTGGCTGCGGAAGTGGCGGGCGAGCGAGACGTTGTCGGTGATATCCTCGAACAAGAACGCGATGGCCCCGTCCGGGTGCGGGCGCCCGGTGACGCGGTAGGTCATGCCGTTCGGCAGGTTCCAGTCCTCGAGATAGAGCCCGCCGGCGGCGCTGCTGATCATGGTCTCGATCTGGTTGCGCCAGGAGGCGTAATTCTTCGGTTCCGGCAGAACGCGGTTGTCGCGCAGGCTGTCGAAGAACTGGATCAGCGAGGGCTGCGACGACAGGATCGGCGCGGGCAGTCCGGTCAGGTCCAGGAGCGCGGGATTGAACAGCGCCAGGTTGCGGTGCCGGTCGAACACCGCAAGCCCGGTGGTGAGGTTGGCGAAGATCTTGGTCAGGGTCTGGATGAACTCGCGGCGCAGCGCCTCGGCATTGGCGACCTGCGTGACGTCGGTTGCGAACACGGCCCGAACGTCGCCGGCGCGGATATGGACCACCTCGCAGACCCTGTCTTCGGCCGTGGCCGGGCCGGGCATCCGCAGGCGCGTGGCTGTGTCCCTTGCGGTTGCCGTGTCGATCAAAAGCTGCGCCTGCGCGGGATCGTAGCCGGCGAAGACCGCGTTCTGCCAGAGCATCCGGCCGGCGGGATCAAGGATGCGCACGGCGCAGGGGGCCTTGTCGAACACCGTCTGGTAGCGCGTGATTGTGGCGCCGAGCCGCCGGGTGCGGTGCCGGTCCAGGGGCCCGGCCCGCGCCGGATCCGTCACCTGGACCCGGCCGCCATCGTTGAGGCGCGACAACGACAGCGTTGCCATGTCATCGGCATCGGTCGCGGGCAGATCGCGCAATTCGCCATCGTCGAGATCCTCGAGCGATCGGGGCAGCGGCCCGAAACGGCAGCCCAGCCAACTGCGCAGGCTGGGCCAAGTGCCGATATCGCCGGAGGCAACGCCCGGCATCGTTTCGGCCGGGGTATCCTGGTCGACGAGGATGTCGTCCTGGAACACGAAGGTCGCGCGGTGCCCGGAGCCGGATGTCGTGTTTCGCGAACCGGGGTATAGGACGACCAGGATCGGCCAAGCGCCCACAGCACGAGCAGCGAAACGGCGGCCGAGGCCATGAGCGTGGCGGCGAGAAAGAGAGGCGAAAAGCCATCCATGCAAGGCGTCCTGGTCCAAAGACGCGGCTAGCTTGCCCTTTCAAGGTTAACGGGTCGTTAACGGGCGCGATGTCAGCCCTGGATCAGCTGGTTGTCCCCCAGAGATTGCCGCCCGCGCTGGTCGTCGGTTTCGAGGCTGCTTCGCGGCCAGGAGACCTCGACGAACGCGCCGGTGCGCTCGGCATATGTTTCCTTCTTGCGCAGGTCGTCGCTGCCGTTGGCAAAGGTCAGGTCGGCGCCGGACCGTTCCAGCAGGGTCTTGGCAATGAAAAGGCCCAGACCCATGCCTTCGTATTCGGGACGCTGGGGATCGGGACGCGGTGCGCGGCGGCGGATGAACGGCTCGCCGATCCGGCCCAGGAAGTGCTGCGGATAGCCGCGCCCGTCATCCATGATCCGGACGGTGATGGTCCGGTCGGTCCATTCGCTGTCGATCCAGACCCTGTTCCGGCTGAAATCGACCGCGTTCTGGATAAGGTTGCGCAGCCCGTGGATGACCTCGGGGCGGCGCAGAACGGTGGGTTGCGCGCCCTCGTGGGCGATGTCGGCGACGATCTCGAACCGGATGTCCTTGCCACGGTTGAGATGCGGCTCGGCGGCTTCTTCCAGCAGGGCCGACAGGGGCGCGCGGCGCAGGTGCAGGTCGTCCTTGCCCGCCCGCCCCATGGACCGCAGGATATCGCGGCAGCGGTCGGCCTGTTCGCGGATCAGCAGGGCATCGTCGCGCAGCTCCGGGTGGTCGTCCAGCTCCTCTGCCAGTTCCGCGCTGGTCAGCTTGATCGTCGCCAGGGGCGTGCCCAGCTCGTGCGCCGCGGCGGCCACCACGCCGCCCAGGTCCGTCAGTTTCTGTTCGCGGGCCAGCGCCATCTGCGTGGCCTGCAACGCCTCCGACATGGCGTACATTTCCGAGACAATCCGGCGGGAATAGACCCCGAGGAACACCACCGCGATCAGGATCGCGACCCAGTTTCCGAACAGGAAAAGATCGGGGATGAACAGCCGTTCGCCGGTCTGCGTGGTCAGCGGCATGAAGAACCGCGTCAGCGCCGATGTGATCAGGATCGCCATGCCGCCAAGAAAGATCGTCGATCCTGCGGTCAGCGCCGAGGCCGACACCGTCACCGGGCCCACGATCAGGATCGAGAACGGGTTGTTCAGACCTCCTGTCAGGTACAGCAGCACGCCGAGCTGCAGCATGTCGAACAGGACAACCAGCAGCGTCTGGCGCTGGCTGAGGCGCTTGTTTTCCGGAAAGATGAAATACGCCGTGACATTCGAGATGATCGACAGGCCGACGAAGAAATAGCACATGCCGAAGGCGAGGCTGAGCCCAAGCACGTATTGCGCCACCAGAAGTGCCGACAGCTGGCCGGTCACCGCCCACCAGCGCAGCATGATCAGCGTGCGCAGGGGGATCGACTGTCGGCCCGAGCCGAAATCCTGTGGCGGCGCGTGGGTGTGTGCCATGCGTGATCTTGTCTCTCTTTCCTTCGGCGAAGGGTGACTTTAGATGTGCCACAGGCAAGTGGATATTCCTAGCGTGAGGGCAGGCGTCATGACACGAGTTTACGCAATTCTGGCAGGTGTGGCCGTGATCGTGCTGCTGGGTGTGACCTATTTCGTCACCCAGCGCGGCGGAAACGGGGACGATCAATTCGCGCAATGCCGGGGCGGGGCGGTGGCCGGCGGCGCCGGTGCCATCGGCGGGCCGTTCAGCCTGGTCAGCGAAACCGGCGAGACGGTGACCGAAGAGGACGTGATCGACAAGCCGTCGCTGATCTACTTCGGCTATACCTTCTGCCCCGATGTCTGCCCCATCGACAATGCGCGCAACGTGGCCGCCGTCGATATCCTGGAAGAACGCGGCAAGGACGTGAAGCCGGTCTTCATCACCGTCGACCCCGAGCGCGACACGGCCGAGGTGATGCGCGAGTTCACCGATGCCTTCCACCCCGACCTTCTGGGCCTGACGGGCAGCGAGGAACAGGTGAAGGCGGCGACCACCGCCTATCGCGCCTTCTCGGCCAAGCAGGACAGCGACGATCCCGACTATTACCTCGTGGATCACTCGACCTTCACCTATCTCACCCTGCCCGAGCACGGTTTTGTCGAGTTTTTCCGGCGGGATGACACCGCCGAGCAGATGGCCGACCGTGTCCAGTGCTACTTAGATGCCAGTTGACCCTGCGATAGTTTGACGCATCATGGGGGTGGCGCTACACCTTAAGGCGCGAGCGGGAGGAGACTTGCATGACAGCCGGACAGACCGAGATCGGAGCCGACAGGACGTTGCTTCTTGTCGATGACGACGAACCCTTTCTGCGGCGCCTTGCAAAGGCGATGGAAAAGCGGGGGTTCGAGGTGGAAATGGCCGGCTCGGTGGCGGCAGGACAAGCCATCGCCACGGCGCGGCCGCCGGCCTATGCGGTGTGCGATCTGCGGCTGGAGGACGGCAATGGCCTGGACGTGGTCGAAACCATCCGCGAAAAGCGGCCCGACAGCCGGGTCGTGGTGCTGACGGGCTATGGCGCGATTGCCACCGCCGTTGCGGCGGTGAAGATCGGCGCGACGGATTACCTGTCGAAACCCGCTGACGCGACCGACATCACCAACGCGCTTCTGGCCAAGGATGACGAGATGCCGCCGCCGCCCGACAACCCGATGAGCGCCGACCGCGTGCGGTGGGAGCATATCCAGCGGGTCTATGAGCTGTGCGACCGCAATGTCAGCGAAACCGCGCGGCGGCTGAACATGCACCGCCGGACCTTGCAGCGCATCCTGGCGAAACGCTCACCGCGATAAGTCGTACCGTTTGCAAACGCGGTCGACGGTGGTGCCGTCGGCCAGCACGGTGTCGGGCAGGCGCCTGTACTCCTCGAACCCCTTGCTTTGGTAATAGGTCAGGCCGCTGTCGTTGTCGGCGCGGATCGTGGCGTTGATCCATGCGTACCCGATGCGCCTGGCGCGCCGTTTGGTGGCCTCGAAGAGTTTCGAGCCGATGCCAAGTCCTGTCTGGCCCAGACGGACGAAAGTGGCGATGTCGGCGGCCTCGGGCGGCAGGTCGGGATGCGGGCCGATATGTTGAAACCCGAGCACAAGCGCGGCGTCGTCCTCGGCCAGACTCCACGCGTTTTGGCCGGGATAGAGCCGCATTTCCGCCTGCATCTCTTGCGGCGTGATGGGGTCGGTTCGCGCGGTGGTGCCGCCCTTGGCGATGATCTCGTTCAACAGCTCGGCCATCTGTCGGGCGTCGAGCGGAGTGGCCTGCCGGACATGGATCATTCGGTCAGACGCATCAGCTCGGCGTGGCGGGCGGTATAGTCGGCGCGGGCCTCCATCGGCGGGCGCAGCACGATGCGCAGGCCGTCGATGATGTCTGCCGGGGGCGTGCCGAAGAAACGAGTCGCTTCGGCCTCGGAAAAGCCGGCGATGGTCGTGGCCTCCATCCAGGCGCTGATCTTGTCGGCCTTCTTGATCATCTTCTTGACCGGTGCCGGGATCGCGGCGGGCAGGCCAAAGCGCAGATGCACCGCTGCCGCCAGCCGCTTGTCGAGCTCGTCATAGGCCGGGCCGACCGCGTTCTTCACAGGAGAGATCATGTCGCCGATCACGTATTCCGGCGCGTCGTGCAAGAGCGCGGCCAGCTGCCATTTCGGCTCGGGGCGCGGAATCAGGCGGGAATAGAGCCTCTCCACGAGCAGGGAATGCTCGGCCACCGAATAGGCGAAATCGCCGTCGGTCTGCCCGTTCCACCGCGCCACGAAGGCAAGGCCATGGGCGATATCCTCGATCTCGATATCGACGGGCGTCGGGTCCAGCAGGTCGAGCCGGCGACCGGACAGCATCTTTTGCCAGGCACGGGGAGGTGGCACGGCGGGCTCCGTTACAAGGGCGTTTTTTCATGGTTTAGGCCCGGCCCGACCGAATTGCAAAGCCTCGCTGGCAGGGCCGTTGCCACACAAATGCCACATTTGCGCCGCACGTTGACCGCATCGCGTCACTGCTGCCAACGATGCCGGGCTTTTGAGGCAATAATAACAATCGAGCACCGCCCCGCATCGACGTGACCGCGACAAAAAACGAGGCGTGCCGGGTCTGCTGCGGCCTGCCTTTGATAAACCTGTGAAAGGAGCTTGAGATGATCAGGCAACTGACAGCGGTCTGGGCAGCATCGGGCGCAATCGTCATCGGCGCCCCCGCCATCGCCGCGCAATGCGCGGACCGCGAAACGGTGGTAGAGCGGCTTGCCGCCCATTACGACGAACAGCCCACCGCCGCCGGACTGCAGACCGACGACGACTCGCAGGCGCTGGTCGAGATATGGTCGTCGCAGAACACCGGAACGTTCACCGTGATGATGACAATGCCCGACGGCATGACCTGTATCGTGGCATCGGGCACCGACTGGCACCAGAAAGAGCCCGGCGCGCCGGTCCTCGGATCGGCAAGCTAGCTCGGGTTTTCGTCAATTTGGCGTCAACCCAGGGCGCGATCCGCGCGACTGTGGATTGCCCATGTGCGGGTCGGGTGCTATCTGCCTTGCAACATTGGAATGCAAGGATCGTCGAGATGGCAAAAGACTACGTGGTCAAGGATATCAGCCTTGCCGCTTTCGGGCGCAAGGAACTGGACATCGCGGAAACCGAGATGCCGGGCCTGATGGCCCTGCGCGAGGAATACGGGGCAGACAAACCGCTGAAGGGCGCGCGCATCGTCGGCAGCCTGCACATGACGATCCAGACCGCCGTTCTGATCGAGACGCTGGTGGAACTGGGCGCCGATGTGCGCTGGGCGTCGTGCAACATCTTTTCCACGCAGGACCACGCCGCGGCGGCAATTGCCGAGGGCGGCACGCCGGTCTTCGCGATCAAGGGCCAGACGCTGGCAGAGCACTGGGATTACCTGGACAAGTCATTTATGTTCGAGGACGGCCCCAACATGATCCTCGACGATGGCGGCGATGCCACGCTTTATGTCCTGTTGGGCGCACGCGCCGAGGCGGGCGAGGATGTGATCCCGACGCCGACCTCGGAAGAGGAAGAGGTCATCAAGGCGCAGATCAAGAAGCGGATGGAGGCCAGCCCCGGTTGGTTCACCAAGGTCCGCGACCAGATCAAGGGCGTCAGCGAGGAAACCACCACCGGCGTCAACCGCCTCTATCAACTGGTGCGCGACGGGCAGCTGCCGTTCCCTGCGATCAACGTGAATGACAGCGTCACCAAGTCGAAATTCGACAACAAGTACGGCTGCAAGGAAAGCCTTGTCGACGGCATCCGCCGCGCCACCGACACGATGATGGCCGGCAAGGTCGCCGTGGTCATGGGCTATGGCGACGTGGGCAAAGGCTCGGCCGCCTCGCTGAAAGGTGCCGGCGCGCGGGTGATCGTGACCGAGGTCGACCCCATTTGCGCGTTGCAGGCCGCGATGGACGGCTTCCAGGTGACGACGCTGGAGGATGTGGTTTCCACCGCCGACATCTTCGTCACCACCACCGGCAACAAGGACGTGATCCGCATCGAGCACATGCGCGAGATGAAGGACATGGCGATCGTCGGCAATATCGGCCACTTCGACAACGAGATCCAGGTCGCCAGCCTGAAGAACCACAAGTGGACCAACATCAAGGAACAGGTGGACATGATCGAGATGCCCTCGGGCAACCGCATCATCCTGCTGTCCGAGGGACGCCTGCTGAACCTCGGCAACGCGACCGGCCACCCGTCCTTCGTGATGTCGGCCAGCTTTACCAACCAGGTTCTGGCGCAGATCGAGCTGTGGAAGAACGGCGGCGAGTACGAGAACAAGGTCTACATCCTGCCCAAGCACCTGGATGAAAAGGTCGCCCGCCTGCACCTGGACCGGATCGGCGTGAAGCTGACCCAGCTGGCGAAAGAGCAGGCCGATTATATCGGCGTCTCGCCCGAAGGCCCGTACAAGCCGGAACATTACCGCTACTGAAAACGAACGGGGTTTCGCGGAAACCCCGAATATTCAGGGTCCTACCCGACTTTTTCGGCAAAAAAATGCCGCCCCGCATCCCGCCGGGCGGCATTTTCGATTCCGGCGGGAACTATCTTCGTCCGGGCGATGTTGAGGCGACATAACGCAAAGGAGGAAGACCCAATGTATAAGACCCTGACAACTTCTGTTGCCGCCATTGCCCTGATGACCGGCGCAGCCATTGCCCAATCCGATACGGATGCCGAAGGCACGCTCACCACCGAGCAATCGGCTGAAGCGGAAACCCAGGACACGTCCGAGCAGCTGGAACAGAGCGCCGAGAACACCGGCGAAGCTGTCGAAGACGCTGCCGAAGATTCGGCACAGGCCGTTGAAAACACGGCAGAAGACGCGGCCGAAGGTGCCGAGGACATGGCCGAAGGCGCAGCCGACGCGACTGAGGACGCAGCCGATGATGTTGCCGAATCGACCGACGAAGCCGCTGACGACATGACCGACAGCGACGTTGCCACGGACACCGAAGCCGATGCCGAGACGTCGGATGAAAACATGGCTGCGGACACTGAAACCAACGCTGAAACCGAGTCGTCCGACAACATGGCGGCCGACACCGAAGCCGACACCGAGATGGGTGCCGACGACGGGAATGCGGTCACCAGCACCGAAGGTGGCATGGACAGCAGCTTCAGCGGCATGCTGGTCGGCGACATCCTTGGCCAGAACGTGACCACCCAAGCCGGTGAAGACGTCGGCGAGATCGACTACATCGTGCGCCAGGGTGAAAGCCTTGCTGCCGTGATCGGCATCGGTGGCTTCCTTGGCCTGGGCGAATACACCGTCGCCATCCCGCTGGAAGAGTTCTCGATGGCCCCCGAAGGCGAAGGCATGATGCTGAGCTCGTGGACCGAGGAAGAACTGAAGGCACAGCCCGAGTTCGATGAGACCGGCGTGGAAGGTCTGGAAGACGACGTGCCGCTCGACACCGCGATGTAAATCGTACCCCTGCATCGGTACGCAGGCGCTGGGCGCTCTCCTTCGGAGGGCGCCCTTTGCGTGCCCGCATCGGGTGCCGTGTCGGTCCGTTCCGGGGAATACCGGCGAGAATTCCCTTTGTCGGGTGTCCGTCTGTGGCTATCCTGCCCGTGGCTTTCACGCCGGAACTGAAAACACACCCCGGTGGGACGCCGGGACAGGTGGGAGAAGACTTTATGGGACGCCGTGACGAATTGATCGCAAGATATGCTGACGATTTGAAAACGAAATGCGGGATGACCCCGGACATGGACCTGTTGACCAAGGTCACGATCGGCTGCGGGCCGGCGATTTACAACGCCGACGCCGCGACCGTGGCAGCCGGCCAGGACCACGAGCTTGAGACCATCAAGGACAATTTCCTGATCAAGAAGCTGGGTCTGTCCGACGGGCCGCAACTGATGGATGCGATCAACCAGTGCATCGAAACCTACGGCAAGTCCGAGCGCAACAAGTACCGCGCGGTGATCTATTACATGCTGACCAAGCATTTCGGCAAGGAATCGGCCTACGGCTGAGACCGGCCGAGAGTGTCAGGCGCCCGCCCCTTCGGCGGGCGTTTTCGCGTGCAACGCCTCAGCGCGACAGGCCGGGATCCCGCCCGCCCCGTTTGGGAACGGCTTTCACCACGATCCGCGTGGCCGGCCCGCGTGTGCCGTCCGGCGCGACAAGCACCGCGTTGAACACCGCGTCGATCCTCTGCTGCTCGGATGGCTGTCCGTCATACCACGCGTTGCCAAGGGTCAACGTGTCGGCGGCCGCGTCGTCGGGCATGACCGACCCTTTCGGAAACACGAAATCGTGGAACCGGCCCTCGGCCAGCGTCACCTCCGCCCCGACCTGGCCCAGCGTGAAGGGCGCGCCGGGCGGCAGTGCCAGTTCGACACTGATATAGCCCATTCCCCCGCAGAGCGACGACTCGCCCGGCGCCCCGCGCGCCAGCGACGCGTTGCGGATCACGGGTTTGGTCCGGGCCACGTACCGGGCGATCTCGTCCGGCGCCGCCGTACCCGGGCGCGGCTCGTAAGGGACGTGGAAAATCGCCGGCGGTTCACAGGCGACTCCCGCAAGCGGCAGCAGGGCACCAGCCACGAAGGCCAGAAGGATACGACATTTCATGCGACGTACTCCGACAGAAGGACGGCGCGTATCATAGCACGCCCCTGCAAAATGGGTCGCGGTTTCGCGTCTGCCGGTTCAGATTTCGGGAGTGTCGCCGTCGAAAACCCCCGAAGCGACAAGGCATCCCTGAATGTTGGGGTTTGACGAATGGTGCCCAGGAGAGGACTCGAACCTCCACGTCCATACGGACACTAGCACCTGAAGCTAGCGCGTCTACCAATTCCGCCACCTGGGCAGGTGTCGTGGAGGCGCATTTAGACATCTGGCCGGGGCGTGTCAACGTCGATTCGTGCGGATAATTCGGATTGGTCAATTCGCCTTGTCGATTTCCACCATCACGTCTAGTAGAATGGAACCCAAAGGCGCAGACGGGAGCACCAACCATGTCCAGGCTTGTCACCATTTACGGCGGATCGGGGTTTGTCGGGCGGTATATCGCACGGCGGATGGCGCAGAAGGGCTGGCGCGTGCGGGTCGCGGTGCGCCGCCCGCACGAGGCGATTTTCGTCAAGCCCTATGGCGTGGTGGGACAGGTCGCGCCGGTCGCCTGCAACCTTCGCGACGATGACAGCGTGCGCTCGGTAATGCGCGGCGCGGACGCGGTGATCAACTGCGTCGGCACGTTCGACCGGCGCGGCAAGAACAACTTTGACGCCATCCAGGTGGAGGGCGCGCGCCGCGTCGCGAAGATGGCGTCGGAGACGGGCGTTGGCCGCATGGTCCAGATCTCGGCCATCGGCGCCGACGTTGACTCGCCCAGCATCTATGCCCAAACGAAAGCCAAAGGCGAAGAGGCGGTGCTGGAGCACATGCCCGAGGCCGTGATCCTGCGACCGTCGGTGATCTTCGGGCACGAGGACAATTTCTTCAACCGGTTCGCCGGCATGACCAAATTCTCGCCGGTTCTGCCCGTGGTGGGCGGCGCGACAAGATTCCAGCCGGTCTATGTCGACAATGTCGCCGAGGCCGCGGTGATGGGTGCGACGGGCGACGCCGCGCCTGGCATCTACGAACTGGGCGGGCCGGACGTGCACACCTTCCGCGAGCTGATGCAGCAGATGCTGGACGTGATCCGTCGCCGCCGCCTGATCGTGAACATTCCCTTCGCGCTGGCGCGGCCCATGGGCATCGTGATGGACGGCGTGGAATTTCTCAGCGGCGGCCTGATCCCGGCACAGATCACGCGCGACCAGGTCGACAGCCTGAAGCGCGACAACGTGGTGTCGGAGGGCGCAAAGGGCCTCGATGCGCTGGGCATCCATCCCACGGCGATGGAGGCGGTGCTGTCCGATTACCTGTGGCGGTTCCGTCCGTCGGGCCAGTATTCGGACATCAAGGAATCGGCGCGCAACCTGCGCCAGGGATGATCCGCCGCGCGATATTGGCGGCGCTCCTGCTTGTGTGCTCCGCGCTTGCCACCGCGGCGCAACCGATCCCGGAACAGCAGGCGCAATTGTTCCTCGACTTCGCGCGTGACGTGTCGGGCAATGACCCGCAGGTCATGTCCACCACCCGCGCGCTGATCGAAACGCCGCCCACGACGCTGGAAACCATCGGCTTTTACGGTCTCGAAGACGCCCCGGCGCCCGAGCGCACGCTGCGCGGGATCATCAGCCTGCTCGACGCGCAGGGGCATCTGATTGGAATCGAGGACAAGTACATCTTCGAGATGCCGCTGGTGCTGGAACAGCAGGGGCTGGCCGATTTCGCGGGCGATCCGCGCAAGGATGTGATGCGCCTGTTTCCGGGTGAGGTAGACCCTGACTCCGGGCCGACGGCGGATCAGTGGCGCGCCTTCCGCCACGGATTCGGCGGCCATGTTCGCGCGATCGAGAAAGCCATGGCGCGCAAGGGGCATGTGCTCATGTCGCTGGATCTGCCGCTGGGCGACACGTTGCACCTGTGGTGCGCCTCGCCCGAGATGGCCGAGAAGTGGCGCGGCACGGCGCTTTACTTCGGGATCAACACGGTGACGGGGCGGCACTTTTCAACCGTCACGGTCAGCGTGACCGATCCCGCCTGGGACGATTACTGGGGGTTCCTGACCTATGCGCTGTTCATCCCCGAGCGCTATAGCGCCGTGCCGGATTACGAATAGGCCACGACCAGCAGCACGAGGCCAAGGACGATCCGGTAGATCACGTAAGGCGTAAACGACACGCTGCGCAGGAGCCGCATCATCAGGGTCAGCGCCAGCAGCGCCGACACGAAGGCGAACGCGGCGGCGATGGCGCTGTCGCGGATCAGCCCGATATTGGCGGTGTAGACCGCCTCTGCCCCCAGGAACACGCCGCTTTCAATGATCACGGGGATCGACATCAGCATCGAAAGTCGCGCCGCGTCGGACCGGCCATAGCCCATGAATCGCGCGCCGGTGATCGTTATCCCTGATCGCGACGTGCCGGGGATCAGCGCGATGGCCTGCCAGACGCCCATCACCATGGCATCGCGCAACGACCAGTCGCGCGCCTCGCGCGTTGCCTCGCCGGCCTGGTCGGACCAGTAGAGCACGATGCCGAAGACCAGCATCGTCCAGCCGATCACGGCGATCGACCGCATGTCGTCGTCCAGCCCCGTCATTTTCAAGAGCACGCCAAAGGCCACCACGGGGATCGACGACACGATCAGAAGGAAGGCCAGCTTGGACCCTTCCGTGTCGATCCGCCCCGTGACGGCGCGGGGCAGGCCCGACAGCGCCAGTTTCACATCGGACCAGAAATACAGGATCACGGCGAAGAGCGTGCCGACATGCACCGCCACGTCGATCGCCTGTCCCTGGTCGTCCAGTCCGGTCAGGCCCGGCAATAGAATGAGGTGCCCCGAGGACGACACCGGCAGGAACTCGGTGATCCCCTGAATCACGGCCACAAGGATGAGGTGGAAAAGCGGCATCTGCTCTGCTTCGTCTTTTTTTCTTAGCTATACTGCAAAGTGGATCAGAGGAAAGCGCGCATTTAAGTCCGGTTCGGACCTAAGTTTTTGATCAAACTTGACGCGAGCAGGGTCGGCAGATAAAAATAATGGAATATAGGTCAACTGTGCTGACTTTATTTTATCGTGACCTTGCACTAGACCATGTAGACCGAGGCGATCTTTGGAGAGAATCGTGGCAAAAACACCGATGCTGAAATTCGTGTCCGTCGAGCGGGACATGCCCACCAAGCGCACCGCTGATGCGCGCCGGGAAGATTTCAACGAGATCTATGCCGAATACGCCGACGAGAAGGCGAAAGAGCAGTCCGGCCGGTGCAGCCAATGTGGCGTGCCCTATTGCCAGAACCATTGCCCGCTGCACAACAACATCCCCGACTGGCTGCGCCTGACCGCCGAGGGACGCCTGCAGGAGGCCTACGAGGTCAGCCAGGCGACCAACACCTTCCCCGAGATCTGTGGCCGCATCTGCCCGCAGGACCGCCTGTGCGAAGGCAATTGCGTGATCGAGAAATCGGGCCACGGCACCGTCACCATCGGCGCGGTCGAGAAATACATCACCGACACCGCCTGGGAGGAAGGCTGGGTGCAACCCATCGCGCCCCTCCAGGAGCGCGAGGAAAGCGTCGGCATCATCGGCGCGGGCCCCGGTGGCCTTGCGGCGGCGGATGTGCTGCGCAATGCCGGCGTGCAGGTCACGGTCTATGACCGCTACGACCGCGCCGGCGGGCTGCTGACCTATGGCATCCCCGGCTTCAAGCTGGAAAAACACGTGGTCATGCGCCGCAACGACCAACTGGAAAAAGGCGGCGTCGAATTCGTGCTGAACTGCGACGTGGGAACCGACATCAGTTTTGACGAGATCCGGCAGAAGCATACCGCCGTCCTGATCGCCACCGGCGTCTACAAGAGCCGCGAACTGCCCGGCCCCGGCGCCGGTGCCGCCGGCATCGTGCGCGCCATCGACTACCTCACCGCGTCGAACCGCAAGAGCTTTGGCGACGATGTGCCGGAATTCGAAAGCGGCGAATTGAATGCCGAAGGCAAGCGCGTGGTGGTCATCGGCGGCGGCGACACCGCGATGGACTGCGTGCGCACCGCGATCCGCCAGGGCGCTACGTCGGTGAAGTGTCTCTATCGCCGCGACAGGGCCAACATGCCCGGCTCGCAGCGCGAGGTGATGAACGCCGAGGAAGAAGGCGTGGAATTCGAGTGGCTTTCCGCCCCCAAGGCGTTCCACGGCGACCCGGTGACCTCCGTCAAGGTTCAGAAGATGCGCCTTGGCTCGCCCGACGCAACGGGCCGGCAAAGCCCCGAAGAGATCGAGGGCGCGGATTATGACGAGCCCGCCGACCTTGTGATCAAGGCGCTGGGCTTCGAGGCCGAGGAGCTGCCGACGCTGTGGGGCCAGGACGAGCTGACCGTGACCCGCTGGGGCACCATCCGCGCCGAGTTCACCAGCGGCAAGACGTCCCTGCCGGGCGTCTATGCGGTGGGCGACATCGTGCGCGGCGCGAGCCTGGTGGTCTGGGCGATCCGCGACGGGCGTGACGCCGCTGCGGCAATCCTTGAAGAAATGGACGCCGGCGCAACGGCGGTGGCGGCGGAATAAGCGTATTTCGCTAGCTTAGAGACTGTTTTCCGGGCCACGCCCGCACCCACTGAAAGGGTATTGTGATGACCAAATTCGATGCAAACTGGGCCTCGCGCGAAGAGCAAAAGCGCAAGTGGATGGCCGAGAACGGCATGTATTCCGAAGAGGAAGAGCATTCCTCCTGCGGCGTCGGCCTGGTGGTGTCCGTCAATGGCAAGGCCAGCCGCAAGGTGGTCGAGGCCGGGATCGACGCGCTCAAGGCGATCTGGCACCGGGGCGCCGTCGATGCCGACGGCAAGACAGGCGACGGCGCGGGCATTCATATCCAGATCCCGGTGCCGTTCTTCTATGACCAGGTGCAGCGCACCGGCCACGAGCCGCGCGAAAACCAGTTGCTGGCGGTGGGTCAGGTGTTCCTGCCGCGCACGGATTTCGGCGCGCAGGAAACCTGCCGGACCATCGTGGAAACCGAAGTGCTGCGCATGGGCCATTACATCTATGGCTGGCGCCACGTGCCGGTGGACATCAGCGTGCTGGGAGAAAAGGCCAACGCCACCCGCCCCGAGATCGAGCAGATCCTGATTTCCAACGCCAAGGGCATCGACGAAGAGGATTTCGAGCGCGAGCTTTACGTCATCCGCCGCCGGATCGAGAAAGCCGCCGCCGCGGCGGGCGTGGGCCAGCTCTATATCGCGTCGCTCAGCTGCCGCAGTATCATCTACAAGGGCATGATGCTGGCCGAGCAGGTCGCGGAATTCTATCCCGATCTCAAGGACGAGCGGTTCAAGTCGAATTTCGCCATCTATCACCAGCGCTATTCCACCAATACCTTCCCGCAATGGTGGCTGGCGCAACCCTTCCGCATGCTGGCCCATAACGGCGAGATCAACACGCTGAAGGGCAACACCAACTGGATGAAAAGCCACGAGATCCGCATGGCCTCGCAATCCTTTGGAGAGATGGCCGAGGATATCAAGCCGATCATCGCGCAAGGATCGTCGGATTCCGCCGCTTTAGACTCTGTTTTCGAGGTTCTGGTGCGGGCCGGACGCTCGGCGCCCATGGCGAAAACCATGCTGGTGCCGGAAAGCTGGTCGAAGCAGGCCGAGGAACTTCCCGTCGCGTGGCGCGACATGTATTCCTACTGCAACTCGGTGATGGAGCCGTGGGACGGCCCCGCAGCTCTTGCCATGACCGATGGCCGCTGGGTCTGTGCTGGGCTCGACCGGAACGGGTTGCGCCCGATGCGCTATGTCGTGACGGGCGACGGCCTGGTGATCGCCGGGTCCGAGGCCGGGATGGTCCCGATCGACGAGGCCACCGTGCGTGAAAAAGGCGCTCTGGGCCCGGGCCAGATGCTGGCCGTGGACACCCAGAAGGGGCTTCTTTACCACGACACCGAGATCAAGGACAAACTGGCGCGCGCCCTGCCCTTCGACGAATGGGTGGGCAAGATCACAGACCTCGACGAGCAACTGGCCGGCGTGACCGAGACGGCGACATGTTCGGGCACCGACCTGCGCCGCCGCCAGATCGCCGCGGGCTATTCCGTGGAAGAGCTGGAACAGGTCCTCGCCCCCATGGCCGAGGACGGCAAGGAAGTCGTGGCCAGCATGGGCGACGACACGCCCAGCGCGGTCCTGTCCAAGAAATACCGCCCGCTCAGTCACTATTTCCGCCAGAACTTCAGCCAGGTGACCAACCCGCCGATCGACAGCCTGCGCGAATTTCGCGTCATGAGCCTGAAGACGCGGTTCGGCAACCTCAAGAATGTGCTGGACGAGTCGAGCGCCCAGACCGAGATCATGGTGCTGGAAAGCCCGTTCGTTGGCAACGCGCAGTGGCAGGCCATGCTGGAATGCCTGAACGCCGACCTGTGCGAGATCGACTGCACGTTCGAATCCGGCAAGGGCGCGCTGAAGGCCGGACTGGAACGTATCCGCGCCGAGGCCGAGGATGCCGTGCGCTCGGGTGCCGGGCATATCGTGCTGACCGATCAGGGCGTTTCAGAGACGCGCATCGCCATGCCGATGATCCTGGCCACCAGTGCGGTGCACAGCCACCTGACTCGCAAGGGCCTGCGCACCTTCACCAGCCTGAATGTCCGTTCGGCGGAATGCATCGACCCTCATTACTTTGCCGTCCTGATCGGCGCGGGCGCCACCGTGGTCAACGCCTATCTGGCCGAGGACAGCCTGGCCGACCGGATCGAGCGCGGCCTGCTGGATTGTTCTCTGACCGAGGCCGTGGCGCGCTATCGCCTCGCCATCGACCAGGGCCTGCTGAAGATCATGTCGAAGATGGGCATCAGTGTCATCTCGTCCTATCGCGGCGGCCTGAATTTCGAGGCCGTGGGGCTGAGCCGCGCCATGTGTGCCGAGTATTTCCCGGGCCTCACCAGCCGTATTTCCGGCATCGGCATCAGCGGCATCCAGGCCAAGCTGGAGGAAATCCACGCCACCGCCTTCCGCGGCGGCAAGAACGTGCTGCCTATCGGCGGTTTCTACAAGTCGCGCAAATCGGGCGAGACCCACGCTTGGGGCGCGCAGACGATGCACATGATGCAGATGGCCTGCAACAAGGCCAGCTTCGAGCTGTGGAAACGCTACAGCCAGGCGATGCAGGCCAACCCGCCCATTCACCTGCGCGACCTGATGGCGATCAAGCCCATGGGCAACGCCGTGCCGCTGGAAGAGGTGGAAAGCGTCACCGCGATCCGCAAACGCTTCGTCACGCCGGGCATGTCGCTGGGGGCGCTATCCCCCGAGGCGCACAAGACCCTGAACGTGGCCATGAACCGCATCGGCGCGCGCTCCGACAGTGGCGAGGGCGGCGAGGATCCTGCGCATTTCGTGCCCGAACCCAACGGCGACAACCCCAGCGCCAAGATCAAGCAGGTCGCCTCGGGCCGCTTCGGCGTGACGGCGGAATACCTCAACCAATGCGAAGAGCTTGAAATCAAGGTGGCCCAGGGCGCCAAGCCTGGCGAGGGCGGGCAGCTTCCGGGCATGAAGGTGACCAAGCTGATCGCGCGTCTGCGCCACTCGACCGAGGGCGTGACGCTTATTTCACCTCCGCCGCACCACGACATCTATTCGATCGAGGACCTGGCGCAGCTGATCTATGACCTCAAGCAAATCAACCCGACCGTGAAGGTCTGCGTCAAGCTGGTGTCGCAATCCGGCGTCGGCACCATCGCCGCCGGCGTCGCCAAGGCCAAGGCCGACGTGATTCTGATTTCGGGGCACAATGGCGGCACGGGCGCGTCCCCGGCCACGTCGATCAAGTACGCCGGCCTGCCCTGGGAAATGGGCCTGACCGAGGCGCACCAGGTTCTGTCGATGAACAACCTGCGCGACCGCATCACCCTGCGCACCGATGGCGGCCTGCGCACCGGGCGCGACATCGTCATGGCCGCGATGATGGGGGCCGAGGAATACGGCATCGGCACCGCCGCCCTGATCGCCATGGGCTGCATCATGGTGCGCCAGTGCCAGTCCAACACCTGCCCCGTGGGCGTGTGCACCCAAGACGAGTCGCTGCGCGAAAAGTTCACCGGCAATGCCGACAAGGTGGTGAACCTGATCACCTTCTACGCGCAGGAAGTGCGCGAGATCCTCGCCAGCATCGGTGCGCGCAGCCTCGATGACGTGATCGGCCGTGCCGACCTGCTGACCCAGGTCAGCCGCGGCTCGGCGCATCTGGACGATCTCGACCTCAACCCGATGCTGATCACCGTGGATGGCGCGCAGCACATCACCTATGACCGCAACAAGCCCCGCAACGAGGTGCCCGATACGCTGGACGCCGAGATCGTGCGCGACGCCGCGCGGTTCCTAAACGATGGCGAGAAGATGCAGCTGCACTACGCCGTGCAGAACACGCACCGCACCGTGGGCACCCGCGTTAGCAGCCATATCGTCCGCAACTTCGGAATGCGCAACGCGCTGCAACCCGATCACCTGACCGTCAAGCTGACCGGCTCTGCCGGCCAGAGCCTTGGCGCCTTCGCCGCGCCGGGGCTGAAGATCGAGGTGTCGGGCGATGCCAACGACTATGTCGGCAAAGGTCTGTCGGGGGCGACCATCGTGGTGCGCCCGCCCATGGTCAGCCCGCTGGAGGCGGCGGAGAACACGATCATCGGCAACACCGTCCTTTACGGGGCGACCGCGGGCTATCTCTTTGCCGCCGGCCGCGCCGGTGAACGCTTCGCCGTGCGCAACTCGGGCGCCAGGGTGGTGATCGAGGGCTGCGGCAGCAATGGCTGCGAATACATGACCGGCGGCATGGCCGCGATCCTCGGGCCGGTCGGCGCGAACTTTGCCGCGGGCATGACCGGCGGCATGGCCTTCCTCTATGATCCCGAAGGCGCGACCGACAAGCTGATCAACCGTGAATCCGTGGTGACCTGCCCGGTGACCGAACTGCACTGGCTGACCGAGCTGAAGGACCTGATCGAACGCCATGCCGAGGAAACCGGCAGCCTCAGGGCGCGCGAGATCCTGCAATACTGGGACGCCGAAAAGGACAAGTTCGTCCAGGTTTGCCCGAAGGAGATGCTGGGCAAGCTGGAGCATCCCATCGGCATCGAGGACAGCGCCATTCCGGCGGAATAGGGTCTGATATCGTATCCGGCCGGGGGCGGGTCCGCCTTGCCTCCGGCGCGGATATGGTCCGCCGGAACAAAGTGCCGATTGACCATCGGACCCCGGTTTGCACTATTGCGGGCAGCGATGGCCAGGAAAACGAGCAGCAGAAAATCCAGACCCTCGGTGATGGACCGGATCGCCGCCCCCGTCCTGTGGGCGCGGGTCTGGGTCGTGCGCCTGTTCCTGATCGTGGTGGTGATCGTCTGCGGCACGGTCCTGGCGCATCGCTGGTTCGCGCCGCCCGATACGCTCTACATGAAACAGGAGGCCTTTCGCCTGGGCGAGATCCGGCACCGATGGGTGCCGCTCGGCGATGTGGCGCCCGTGATGGCGCGCGCGTTGGTGGCGGCAGAGGACGCCAATTTCTGCCTGCACTGGGGCTTTGACATGAACGCCATCCGCGACGCGCTTGAAGACGGTAGCGGGCGCGGCGCGTCGACCCTTAGCCAGCAGGTGGTCAAGAACGTCTATCTCTGGCACGGGCGCAGCTGGACCCGAAAGGCGCTTGAGGCCGGGCTGACGCCGGTGGTCGAGCTGTTCTGGTCCAAGCGGCGGATCATCGAGGTCTACCTGAACGTGGCGGAGTTCGACGAGGGGATCTTCGGCATCGATGCCGCCGCCCGGCACTATTTCGACGTCGCCCCCGACGCGCTGAGCGACGTGCAGGCGGCGCGGCTGGCCGCCGTCCTGCCCAATCCCAAGGACCGCTCTGCGTCCCGGCCCAGCGATGCCACGCGCCGGCGCGCCGCCGGCATCATGGACGGGGCGGCCACGATTCGCCGTGACGGGCGCGCGGCGTGTTTCGAGGATTGAAATGGACGCGCTTACAGGGCATTGAAGGACTGATTTCGCAAGATGACCGGACCCCCAATGGCCAAGCTCTATCACGTTCCACTCTCGCCCTTCTGCCGCAAGGTGCGGCTATGCCTCGCCGAGAAGCGGATCGAATGTGAACTGGTGGAGGAACGCTACTGGGAAGCCGACCCCGATTTCCTGCGCCGCAACCCGGCGGGCAAGGTGCCGGTGCTGCGGCTGGACGGCATGACCCTGTCGGAAAGCACGCCGATCTGCGAGTACCTCGAAGACAAGCACCCCGAGCCCGCCCTGATGCCCAAGGCGCACGAGGGCCGCTACGAGGTGCGCCGGCTGGTGGCGTGGTTCGACGACAAGTTCCATCACGAGGTGACGTCGAAACTGCTCTACGAGCGGGTGAACAAGAAGGTGATGGGCAAGGGCTTTCCCGACAGCACCAACGTCAAGGCGGGCGCCAAGGCGATCAAGTTCCACCTCGATTACATGGCGTGGCTGCTGGACCGCCGCCGCTGGCTGGCCGGCGACGTGATGACCCTGGCCGATTTCGCCGCCGCGGCGCACCTGTCGAGCCTCGACTATATCTCCGACGTGGACTGGAACCGCTCGGACGTGGTCAAGGACTGGTACGCCAAGATCAAGTCGCGCCCGGCGTTCCGCAACATCCTGGCCGACCAGGTGCCGGGTTTCCCGCCGCCGGCGCATTATGCCGATCTTGACTTTTAAGGGGCTTTGCCCCTCGGCCTGCGGCCTCACCCCAGGATATTTCTGGCCAGAGAAAGAGCCATGGATGGGCTGAAACAGAGACTGGTGGCGCAGGCCTTGGCCGAAGGCTTCGACCTGTGCCGCGTGTGCCGTCCGGGCGATGTGCCGCAAGTGCCCGCGCGGTTGGCGGCCTTTCTGGACAAGGGCTATCACGGACAGATGGATTGGCTGGCCGACCGGGCGCACTGGCGCGGCGCGCCCGATGTGCTGTGGCCCGAGGCGCGATCTGTGATCATGCTGGGCGAAAGCTATACGCCCGAGAGCGACCCGATGGCGACGCTGGACGACCCGGAAGTCGGCACCGTTTCGGTCTATGCCCGCAACCGCGACTACCACGACATCGTGAAAAAGCGGCTGAAGCGCCTGGCGCGCTGGCTGATCGCCGAAGCGGGTGGCGAGGTGAAGGTCTTCGTGGACACCGCGCCGGTCCCGGAAAAACCCCTGGGCGAGGCGGCGGGCCTCGGGTGGCAGGGCAAGCACACCAACCTCGTGAGCCGCCAGATGGGCAGCTGGTTCTTCATCGGGTCGGTCTTCACCACGCTCGAAATAGACACTGATCCTGCGGAAGAGGATCATTGCGGCTCTTGCCGCGCCTGCCTGGATATCTGTCCGACCGATGCGTTTCCGGCACCCTACCAGCTGGATGCACGGCGCTGCATTTCCTACCTGACGATCGAGCACAAGGGCCCGGTGGACGGAGAGTTGCGCGAAAGGATGGGCAACCGGATCTATGGCTGCGACGATTGCCTTGCCGTCTGCCCGTGGAACAAGTTCGCGGTCGAGGCGACGGAGCTGCGCTATCACGCCCGCGACGATCTGGTCGCCCCGCCGCTGGCAGAGTTGGCAAAACTGGACGACGCCGGGTTCCGGGCGCGGTTTTCGGGCAGCCCGATCAAGCGGATCGGGCGCGACCGTTTCGTGCGCAACGTGCTCTATGCCATCGGCAACTCGGGCCGGCCCGACCTGGCGCCGGTTGCGCAGGATCTGTGCGACGACCCCGATGCAACCGTGGCCGATGCGGCGCGATGGGCGGTAAAGCGGCTCGATCATGCCGCAAACGGGCGCGATTAGCCCGCGGTTTGGCGGTAACCGAACCGCGGACGAAAGGGACCATCATGGCGATACTTCTGGGCGTGGATACCGGCGGCACCTATACCGACGCCGTCCTGGTGCGCGACGAGCGCGAGGTGATCGCCAGCGCCAAGGCCCTGACCACGCGGCAGGACCTGTCCATCGGCATCGGCGATGCGATCGAGGCCGTGCTGACCCGAAGCGGCATAACGCCCAATCAGATCGGGCTTGCCTCGCTGTCGACCACGCTGGCCACGAATGCGTTGGTCGAGGGGCAGGGCGGGCGCGTCGGGCTGGTCTATATCGGCTTTCGCGAGCGCGACCTTGACATGCACGGCCTGACAGAGGCGCTGGCCGGGGATCCGGCCCTGGTGCTCGGCGGCGGGCACAACCATGCGGGCAGCGAGGCGGCGGCGCTGGATGAAACCGCACTTTCGGCTTGGTTAGAGACTGATCTGGGTGCCTCCGCCTTCGCCATCGCCAGCCAGTTCGCCACCCGCAACCCCAGCCACGAGCTGCGCGTGGCCGAGATGATCCGCGCCGCGACCGGCAAGCCCGTCAGCTGCTCGCATCACCTGTCGGCCAAGCTGAACGGGCCCAAGCGGGCACTGACCGCGCTCTTGAACGCGCGCCTGGTCGGCATGATCGCCCGGCTGATTGAAAAGGCCGAAGGCACGCTCACCCGGTTCGATATCGACGCGCCGCTGATGGTGGTGCGCGGTGACGGTGCTTTGATCTCCAGCGCGCAGGCGCGGGAACGCCCCATCGAGACCATTCTCAGCGGTCCGGCGGCCAGCATCGTCGGGGCGCGTTGGATGACCGGCGCCGATCACGCGCTGGTCTCCGACATTGGCGGCACCACCACGGATGTCGCCGTTCTGCGCGATGGTCGTCCCATGATCGACCCGGCGGGCGCGCAGGTCGGGCCGTGGCGCACCATGGTCGAGGCGGTCGCCATGCGCACCACCGGCCTTGGCGGCGACAGCGAGGTGCACGTGATCGACGAAGGGCTGGTGGGTGGCGTCACGCTCGGCCCGCGACGGGTGATCCCGGTCAGCCTGATCGCGCTGGAAGATCCGGCCGCCCTGCACGCGGTGCTGGACGACCAGCTGCGCAACGACACGCCGGGCGAACATGACGGGCGCTTCGTGCGCCTCGTGCCGGGGGTCGAGGCCGACGGGCTAGGGTCGAAAGACACCGCCCTGCTGGAGCGGATCGGAACGGGTGTGAAACCGCTGGGCGCGGTGCTGCGCAACCGGATGGACAGCGCGGCGCTGCGTCGGCTTGTGGCACGGGGCCTTGTGCAGGTCGCGGGCGTGACACCATCCGATGCCAGCCACGTTCTGGGGCGGCTCGATGCCTGGGATGCCGAGGCGGCGCGCAAGGCCGTGCAACTGGTCGGGCGCAAGCGCACCGGCAATGGCAACCGTCTGTGCTCCGAGCCTCAGGCGATGGCGCAGATGATTGTCGATCAGTTGACCGACCAGACGAGTCTGGCCTTGTTAGAGACTGCTTTTGCCGAGGACGATGAAGACTTCGGCCTGCCCCCGGCGCAACTGGCACGGCATGTCCTGATGCAGAAGGGGCTGGACCGGCATCGCGGGCTGGTGCGTCTCGACACCGGCCTGAACGTGCCGGTGATCGGGCTGGGTGCCTCGGCCAGCAGCTACTATCCGGCGGTGGGCGCGCGCCTGGGCTGCGACATGATCCTGCCTGAACATGCCGGGGTCGCCAATGCCATCGGCGCGGTGGTCGGGCGCGTCACGATCCGGCGGCAAGGCACCATTACCAGCCCCGCCGAGGGCCGGTTCCGCGTGCATCTGGAAACCGGGCCGGAGGATTTCGTTGAGTCAGACAAAGCCATGGAAAAACTCGAAGACGTGTTGAAATCCGATGCCCGCCAGACAGCCCTCGCCGCCGGCGCCGAGGACCTTCAGACGGACATTACCCGCGACATTAAGACCGCACAGGCTGAAGGACGGGACGTATTCCTCGAAGCCACCATCACCGTCGAGGTCAGCGGGCGGCCCCGCATCGCCTCGTGACCGGGCCACCCATCTGACGGCTGCGCTTGTGATCGGCGGCTGTTACATTGAGAATGTGAAGAACAGTGAAAGCGAGGGGGGCGCACCATGCGGGCAGCTGAGAAATTTGACGCGGATATAGCCGGGCGCCTCGACGGGCTGCGCGACGACGGCCTTTACAAGACCGAGCGGGTCATCACCTCGATGCAGGCGGGCGAGGTGACGCTGGAGGGCGGGCACGAGGTGGTGAACTTGTGCGCCAACAACTACCTCGGGCTGGCCGACGACGCGCAGGTGATTGCCGCCGCGCATGACGCGCTCGACCGTTACGGGTTCGGCATGGCCAGCGTGCGATTCATCTGCGGCACGCAGGAAGAGCACAAGGCGCTGGAGGCGCGAATTGCAGACTTCCTGGGGACCGAGGACAGCATCCTTTATGCCGCCGCGTTCGACGCGAATGCAGGTTTGTTCGAGACGATTCTGGGCCCCGAGGACGCGATCATTTCCGACGCCCTGAACCATGCCAGCATCATCGACGGTGTGCGCCTGTGCAAGGCGCAGCGCTATCGCTATGCCAACAGCGACATGGCCGATCTTGAACGCTGCCTGAAAGAGGCGGAAGGCGCGCGCCATCGCCTGATCGCCACTGACGGCGTGTTCAGCATGGACGGCTATATCGCCAGGCTGGACCGGATCTGCGACCTGGCCGAGCGGTACGATGCGATGGTCATGGTCGACGATTGCCACGCCACCGGGTTTCTTGGCGACACCGGGCGTGGCAGTCACGAGCATTGCGGCGTCATGGGGCGGGTCGACATCCTGACCGGCACTTTGGGCAAGGCGATGGGCGGCGCGTCGGGCGGCTATACCGCGGCCAGCGCGCCGGTGGTGGACTGGCTGCGGCAGCGTTCGCGGCCTTACCTGTTTTCCAACACGCTGGCCCCGGTCATTGCCGCCGCCTCCCTGCGCGTCTTCGACCTGCTGGAGGAACGCGGCGATGCCCTGCGCGGTCAGCTTTGGGACAACGCCGCCTATTTCCGCGAGCGGATGGGCACGCTGGGCTTCGAACTCCTGCCCGGGCAGCACGCGATTATCCCCGTCATGTTGCGCGACCCCAAGCTGGCGCAGGAGATGGCCAAGCGGCTCAATGACCGCGGCGTCTATGTCACCGCCTTCAGCTTTCCGGTCGTGCCGCGTGAACAGGATCGCATCCGCACCCAGATGAGCGCCGCGCTGACCCGGGACATGTTGGACCGCGCGATTGACGCCTTCGAGGCGGTGGGCCGCGAACTGGAGGTGATCTCGTGACCGTCCTACCCTCTGTCATCGAGGCCATGGGCGACACGCCTCTGGTCGAGTTGAGCCGCATCAGAGACGCATTGCACCTCGACGGCCGCATCCTCGCCAAGCTCGATTACCTCATGCCCGGCTTTTCCAAAAAGGACCGCGCGGCACGGGCGATCATCGAAGGCGCGCGCGCCACAGGTGATCTTGCACCGGGCCAGACCGTGGTGGAGCTGACCTCCGGCAACATGGGCACGGGGCTTGCCATCGTCTGCGGCGTGCTGGACCACCCGTTCGTTGCGGTGATGAGCGAAGGCAATTCCGAGGAGCGCGCCCGGATGATGCGGGCCCTGGGGGCAGAGGTGATCCTCGTCCCGCAGGCCCAAGGCAGCCGCAAGGGCGAGGTCTCCGGCGCGGACCTCGCTCTGGTCGATGCCGCCGCGCAGCAGATCACGGCAGAGCGAGATGCCTACCGCGCCGACCAGTTCGAGCGGGCCGGCAACCCCCTGGCGCACGAGATGGGCACCGGCCCCGAGATCTGGGCGCAGTCGGGCGGAACGGTCACCGCGTTTTGCGACTTCATCGGCTCGGGTGGCACGCTGGCCGGGGTGACGGCCTATCTTGGCCCAAAAGGTGTGCGCTGTTACGGAATCGCCCCCGACAAACCCGGCCATCCGATCCAGGGTGGCGGCTATTCCATGCCGGACCTCACGCATCTGAAATCCGCCGATCTGGCTGGAACAGTCACTGTTTCCGGCCGCGACGCCGCCGAGGCCGCCCGCCTGCTGGCCCGCACCGAAGGCATATTCGCCGGCTATTCCGCCGGCGCCAACCTTGCCGGCGCGATCCAGCTGCTGGGCGGGCTGGAACAGGGCGGCAAAATCGCTATCGTGATGTGCGACAGCGGCCTCAAATACCTCAGCACCCATTTGTGGGACTAGACCATGCAGAACCAGATGAAAGCCCTCGTGAAGGCCAAGCCCGAACCGGGTTTGTGGATGGAGCATGTCCCGGTCCCCGAACCGGGGCCGAGCGACGTGCTGATCAAGGTGAAGAAGTCCGCCATTTGCGGCACCGACGTGCATATTTGGAAATGGGACGAATTCAGCGCCAAGACCGTGCCCGTGCCCATGGTCGTCGGCCACGAATTCGTCGGCGAGATCGTTGATATGGGCCGTGCCGCGATGAAATACCGGATCGGCCAGCGGGTCAGCGGCGAGGGGCATATCGTCTGCGGCGCCTGCCGGAACTGCCGCGCCGGGCGCGGGCACCTGTGCCGCAACACCAAGGGCGTCGGCGTCAACCGCCCCGGCAGCTTTGCCGAGTATCTGTGCATCCCGGAAAGCAACGTAGTCCCGATCCCCGAGGATATCCCCGACGAGATCGCCGCCATCTTCGACCCGTTCGGCAATGCCGTGCACACCGCCCTGTCCTTCGACCTGGTGGGCGAGGATGTGCTGGTCACCGGCGCCGGCCCCATCGGAATCATGGGCGCGCTGGTCGCGCAGAAGGTCGGCGCGCGCAAGACCGTGATCACCGACATCAACCCGTATCGCCTGAACCTCGCCCGAGAGATGGGCGTGCAGCACGTGGTCGATACCAGCCGCGAACAGCTGCGCGACGTGATGGACCGGATTGGCATGACCGAAGGCTTCGACGTGGGGCTGGAAATGTCCGGCGCGTCGGCGGCCATGCAGCAGATGATCTCGCGCATGAACAACGGCGGCAAGGTCGCCCTGCTGGGCATCGCCCCCAGCGAATTTCCGGTCGACTGGAACACGGTCATCTTCAAGATGCTGCATATCAAGGGCATCTACGGCCGTGAGATGTACGAGACCTGGTACAAGATGATCGCGCTGGTGCAGTCGGGGCTGGACGTCTCGGGCCTGATCACGCACCGGATCGGCATCGATGACTTCGAGGACGGCTTCGCGGCGATGATCTCGGGCAATTCCGGCAAGGTGGTGATGGACTGGGGCGTGGCCTGAGGGCCCGGCGCGCGTTATCCGACCCGTCGAGGGGATGTGGCGGATCGGGTCAAATCGTGTCGCCTGCGGACCTGTTTCTGCCGAAAACCCGCGCGACAGGCAGGGCCGGTCCGGGTGATTGGTACCGCCCACGCACCCCGTCCACGGGCCTTGCGTGACCCACAGCCAAAGAATTCTTGATGCGCGACACCGACCAGCCTCCGAAACGCTATGTCTTTCTTCTGATCCCGGGCTTTTCGATGCTGGGCTTCACCTGCGCGCTGGAATCGCTCAGCCTCGCCAACCGCCATTCCAGCAACCGCGTCTATTACGAATGGCGGTTGCTCAGCGCCGATGGCGCACCGGCCCGGGCCTGGAACGGCGTGACCGTCACCGTCGACGGCGCATTGGAAGAGTTGCGCCGCGAGGATACGCTGGTGGTCTGTGCCGGTCACGCCGCCGCTGCGGGCAGCACCAAGGACGTTCTGGCCTGGCTACGGCGCGAGACGCGCAAGGGGATCACTTTCGGCTCTCTGTCCAGCGGGGCCTATACCCTTGCGCTCGCCGGCCTGATCGCCGGGCGCCGCGTCAGCACCCATTGGGAATATGTTGATGCGCTAACCGAGGCTTTGCCGCAGGTGACGGTGCAAGACACGATCTATTCGGTCGATGGCCGCGTGTTTTCCTGTGCTGGCGGTGCCTCTTCGATGGACCTGATGCTGCACCTCATCGGCGAAGACTACGGACCGAAGCTGGTGGAATACGTGGCCGAACAGATGGTCTATACCGCCCCGCGCGACCACAGCCAGTCTCAGCGCCTGTCGCTGCCCGCCCGCGTCGGGCGCGGCAACCGCCGCCTGACCCAGGCGATCGAGATCATGCGCGGCAATATCGAGGATCCGCTGAAACTCAGCGAGCTGGCGGCGTTGATTGGCGTTTCCGTACGCCAACTGGAACGGCTCTTCATGGCCTTTCTGAACACCTCGCCCAGCCGCTATTACCTCGAAATCCGGCTGGAAAAGGCTCGAAACCTGCTGCGCCAGACCGAGATGAGCATCACCGATATCAGCGTGCTCTGCGGCTTTACCAGCCCCACGCATTTCTCGCGTGCCTATCGCAAGCTTTACAGCATCGCCCCCAGCAAGGAGGCCGACGCGACCACCCCCGTCAGCCGCCCGTCCGGGCCAGCAGCTTCTCGATTTCGCCGGTGATGGTGGACGACATCGGTTTGACGGGCGAACCATAGGTGCCCACCACCTCGCCCTCGGGGCTCAGCAGGATCTTGTTGAAGTTCCACGCTGGCGTGAACCCGGCCTCCTGCGCCACCGAGCGATAGAATGGGTGCGCATCGGGCCCACGCACGTTCGTGATGCCGGTCATCGGCAGGGTCAGGTCATAGTTCACTTCGCAGAAATCCTTGACCTCTTCCTCGCTCGCCAGCTCCTGGTTGAAATCGTCCGACGGCACCGCCAGAACGACCAGCCCCCGGTCGCGATATGTGTCGTAAAGCGCCTGCAGATCCGAATATTGCCCGGTGAACCCGCACATCGACGCGGTGTTCACCACCAGGACCGGCTGTCCCTGCCAGTCCGACAATCGGTGCGTGCCGCCGTCGATATTGGTGAAGGTGGATTGCAGGTCCAGCGCAAGCGCGGGAAGGGCGAAAACCGTGGCCAGAAAGCCAAGAAGAAAGCGCATGATCATACTCCGTAACTATAGGGCGGTACGCGCCGCGGCCCAGCACGGATCACTTCGGTCATACCGGCCTTGCGTTGACGGCGATTGATTTTGCTGCCGCTTTCCGTCAGGTCAGGGGGACGGAGACGCTCCATGAAACCTCTCACGGGTATTCTGCTCAAGCTTGTCGCGGTGACGCTGTTCATCGTCATGTCGGCCCTGATCAAGGCCGCAGCAGACACTGTTCCGCCCGGACAGGCGGTTTTCTTCCGCTCGTTCTTTGCCATTCCGGTGATCCTGGCCTGGTTGGCGATCCGGGGCGAAATGTCGACCGGCCTGCGGGTGAAATCCCGCCTGGGCCATTTCTGGCGCGGGTTCGTGGGCACCACGGCCATGGGCCTGATGTTCGCCGGCCTGGGTCTGTTGCCCCTGCCCGAGGTCACGGCGCTGGGCTATGCCGCGCCGCTTCTGGTGGTGGTCTTCGCGGCGATGTTCCTGGACGAAAAGGTTGGCATCTTCCGCCTCGGCGCCGTGGCGCTGGGCCTTGTGGGGGTGCTGGTGGTTCTGGCCCCGCGCCTGACCACGCTGGGCGGGCCGACGGTGGAAACCGCACAGGCCGTGGGCGCGGTGCTGGTCCTGTTGGGCGCGGTCTGCGCCGCGCTGGCGCAGATCTACATCCGCAAGCTGGTGCAGACCGAGCAGACCAGTGCGATCGTGTTCTACTTCTCGCTCACCTCGACGCTCTTGTCGCTGTTGACCGTGCCCTTCGGTTGGGTCATTCCGGGCGGAATAGAGACTGTTTACCTGGTGCTCGCCGGTCTGATTGGCGGGCTTGCGCAGATCTTCCTGACCTCGGCCTACCGCTTTGCCGATGCCAGCGTCATCGCGCCGTTCGACTATGCCTCGATGCTTTTTGCCATCGCCATCGGGTACTTCATTTTCGACGAGGTGCCGACCGGGCAGATGCTGATCGGGGCCGCGCTGATCGTGCTGGCCGGGATCATCATCATCGTCCGCGAACGTCAGCTTGGCCTGCAGCGCGGCCGCGCCAAGGAGGCGAAGACGCCCCAGGGCTAGCCGTCAAGCCACGCGTAATGCAGGTATGCGGGTCGCATCAGCATGCGCCGGAATCGCCCCAGCGGGAATTTCCGCGGCTTGTGGCTCAGTGGCGCCGGGTAGGGCATGTCGGGCGTTTCGCCCCGCACCAGGTCGGCCAACAGCCGCCCCGCATAGCTGCCCATCGACACGCCGTTGCCATGATAGCCGAACGCCGCGAACCCGCCCGGCAGTTCCGGGATCGGCCCGGCATAGGGCACCAGGTCGCGCGTCACGCAGACGAACCCCGACCAGTAATGCGGCGTCTCAACATGCGCCCAGGCGGGAAACATCTTTTCGAAATCGGCGCGGATCATCGCCCGGATCTGCGCTTCGGTGCCGGGCGAATGGCGCAGCCCGCCGCGCATCCCCATCAGCATCCGGTTGTCCGGCATCAGCCGGAAATAATGCAGCAAGTGGCGCGTGTCGTAACACATCTGCCTGCTGGTCCAGCCTTGCGCGGCCAGTTCCTCATCGCTCATCGGGCGGGTGACGATCACGCTCGATTGCGTCGGCAGATAGCGCGCGCCCATCCAGTCCGGCAGGTTGTCCGCACTGTAGCCGTTCGTCGCGATAATGAACTTTTCGGCCGTAACAGAGCCTGTTTCCGTGTGCAGCCGATAGCGCCCGTCGGCCAGGCTCTCGATCCGCGTGACCGTGCTTTGCCCGTGCACCACGGCCCCCGCTGCCTCGGCCGCCTGGCACAGGCCAAGCGCATATTTCCGCGGGTTCAGGGCAAAGCCGATCGGTATGGTCGAAGCGCCATGAAACGGCCCCTTGAACCCCGCCTGCACCAGCTCCTCGCGCGGGGTCAGGGTGGGTGTCACGCCATAGAGATCCTGCGTCGCGCCGACTTCGGCGCGCATCGCCTCGAAATCCCTGGGGCGATGCGCCAGCTGCGTCTCGCCCTCCGAATGGCGGTCCACGTCCAGCCCCAGCCTCTCGATCAACCCGCCCACGTGATCCACCGCCGCCATCTCGGCCCGGGCAAAGCCGCGCGCCTCGGTCTCGCCGAACTTCGCCTTTATCTCGGCATGGCTGGCCTTGGCCCCGCCCAGGCAACAGAACCCGCCATTGCGCCCCGACGCGCCCCAGAACGGGTGCTGCGCCTCCAGCACGGTGACGTCGACGCCCGCCTCGGCTAGGCCCAGCGCGGCGTTCAGCCCGGTAAACCCCGCGCCGATGATGGCGACATCGTTGGTCGTGTCCCCCTCCAGCGCGGGCCAGTCGCCCGGCGGCACGGTATCCGCCCACCAGCAATCGGCCACCGGCGCGGCGCCATACGCGCCCTCTTCCCAGATCCGCTTGAGCATGGTCATGCTTCGGCCCTGACCGCGGCCTTCTCGTCGGCCTCCTGCCGCAGCAACTGGCGCTTGGAGATCAGCGAGGCGGAAATCACGCCGACCGCGACAATCGCGATCAGGATCGTCGACAGGGCGTTGATCTCGGGGCTGACCCCCAGCCGGATCGACGACCAGATCTTGATCGGCAGGGTCGTGGCCGACGGACCCGCGGTGAAGCTGGCGATCACCAGGTCATCCAGCGACAGGGTAAAGGCCAGCAGCCACCCGGATATCACAGCCGGCGCGATGATCGGCAGGGTCACCAGCCGAAACGCCGAGAACGCGGAACAGCCCAGGTCCAGCGCGGCCTCTTCCAGCGACTTGTCGAAGCTGACCAGCCTCGAGGACACCACGACCGACACGAAGCACATCGAAAAGGTCGTGTGCGCCAGGATGATCGTCAGCACCCCCCGGTCCAGCCCAATTCCGATGAACAACAGCAGCAGCGACAGACCGGTGATCACCTCGGGCATCACCAGCGGCGCATAGATCATGCCCGAAAACAGCGTCCGTCCCCAGAACCGCCCCGCGCGTACCAGCACATAGGCCGCCATCGTGCCCAGAACCGTCGCGATGGTCGAGCTGACCACGGCGACCTGCAACGTCACCCAGGCGGCATCGAGAAACGCTTCGTTCCGCAACAGCTCGCCATACCACCGGGTCGAGAACCCGGCCCAGACGGTGACGAGTTTCGACGCGTTGAAGCTGTAGATCACGAGGATGATCATCGGCAGGTACAGGAACGCGAAGCCCAGCGTCAGGGAGGTGGCGTTGAACCAGGTCAACCGTCTCATCGCGCCCCCTTCCGTGCCCGGTCGCCAAAAGCTTTCTCCAAGCTTTTGGCAAAACTCTTCCGAAGAGTTTTGCGCGCGCTCATCCTTCCGCCTCCCGCTGTTTCTGCTCGTTGCGCTGGAACAGCACGATCGGGATGATCAGGATCAAGAGCAGGATCACCGCCACCGCGCTCGCCACCGGCCAGTCGCGGTTGTTGAAGAACTCCTCGAACAGCACCTTGCCGATCATCAGCGTCCGCGATCCGCCCAGCAGCGACGGAATCACGAACTCGCCCACCACCGGGATGAACACCAGGAAACAGCCCGCGATGATGCCGTTCTTCGACAACGGAAACGTCACCAGCCAGAAGGCCGTCAGCCGCGAACAGCCCAGATCCTCGGCCGCTTCCAGCAGGCTGTCATCCATCCGCTCCAGCGCCGAATAGACCGGCAGGATCATGAACGGCAGGTAGGTGTAGATGATCCCGATATAGACGGCGACATTGGTATTGAGGATCAGCAGCGGTTCGGAAATCAGACCCAGACCCAGCAGAAGCTGGTTCAGGTAGCCTTCGGTCGACAGGATGCCCATCCACGAATAGACCCGGATCAGGAAGCTGGTCCAGAACGGCAGGATCACCAGCATCAACAGCGTCGGCCGCCAGTGGTTCGGCGCGCGGGCCATGGCATAGGCGATGGGATAGCCCACCAGAAGCGTCAGGATGGTCGAGAAAAAGGCGATCTGAAGCGAGGAAAGATAGGATTTCCAGTACAGGTCATCCTCGGCCAGGAACACGAAATTCTCGAAGTCGAGCGCGGCGAAGAACCCCTTGATCCCCTCCCACCCTTCGGAAAGGTCCAGCTGCGGCGTATAGGGCGGGATCGACAGCTCGATGTCCGACAGGCTGATCTTCAGCACGATGGCGAAGGGCACCAGGAACAGCGCCAGCAGCCACAGGTAGGGCACGAGAACGAGGATCAGACGCCGGGTCATGACGTCAGCACCACGCCCGCCGTGCCGGTCCAGCTGACCCAGACTTCGTCTTCCCAGGTGATATCCCGGCGCGAGATGCGCCGCGTGTTCGCCAGCTGCGCCTTGATCATCGTGCCGTTTTCCAGCTCGACGTGATAGGTCGATAGATTGCCCAGGTAGGCGATGTCGATCACCTTGCCTTTCAGCGCGTTGACCGCATCGGGTTTGGTCTTGGAAATCCCGATCTTCTCGGGGCGCAGGGCCAGTTGAACGTGCTGGCCGTCCTCCACCCTCGGCCCGTCGAGCGCGATCAGCGGCGGCTGACCCTCGGCCCAGTCGATGGTAATGCCACCGTCGGGAATTTCGGTGGTTTCCGCTGGAACAGTCTCTGGGTGCGCCGCCCTTGCCTCTGTCTTTGGCACCGTCGCGGCGGCGGGGCTCGGGGGCGGCAATTGCCGCACGATGTCGGTGCGCGGGCCGAACACCCTGGCCCAGACCTTGTCATGCAGCCACAGGCCCATCCGGTTGGGTTGCGGTCCCTGCGGCGCCTGTGTGGCGGGCTTTGCGCTGTCCTCCGCAGGTTCCGGCGCGGGGTTGGCGGGCTTTGCGCTTTCGGGTTCCGGCGCGGGCTCATCCGCGACCGGCGCCTCGGGCTCAGCCGGAACCCCGATTTCGGCAACCGCCTCGGGTGTCTCGACAGTCTCTGTTTCAGGCGTTTCCGCCTCTTGCGGCGCCGCCTCGGCCGTGCCCTCCGGCGTCTCGGCCGTGCCCTCCGGCGTCTCGGCAGCCACCGGACTGGCGTCCGGCCCGGCGTCGGGCGCGCGGTTCATCGCCGTGCCGGAAAACAGCGTCACGTCGCCGATGAAATCCGCCACGTAGGCCGTGTTGGGCGCCTCGTAAATCTCGTCGGGCGTGGCGATCTGCACGATCCGCCCGTCATCCATCACCGCCACGCGGCTGGCCACGGTCATCGCCTCTTCCTGGTCGTGGGTGACGATGACGAAGGTCGTGCCGGTCTTTTCCTGGATATCCATCAGCTCGAACTGCGTGTCCTGCCGCAGCTTGGCATCCAGCGCCCCCAGCGGCTCGTCCAGCAGCAGCAGCTTCGGCCCCTTGGCCAGGCTGCGCGCCAGCGCCACGCGCTGTCTCTGGCCGCCGGAAATCTGGTGCGGCTTGCGGCTTGCGAACCGCTCCAGCCGCGTCAGCTTCAGCATTTCGTCCACCCGCGCCGCGATCTTGTCGGCGGGCAGCTTGTCGCGCTTCAGGCCGAAGGCGATGTTTTCCCAGACCGACAGGTGCGGAAACAGCGCGTAGGACTGGAACATCATGTTCACCTCGCGCTTGTTCGGCGGGATCGGCGCGATATCGCGCCCGCCCAGCAGGATCGTGCCCTCGGTCGGCGCCTCGAACCCCGCCAGCATCCGCATCATCGTCGTCTTGCCACAGCCTGACGGGCCCAGCAGCGCAAAGAACTCCTTTGCGTAGATATCGAACGACTGGTTGTCGATGGCGGTGAACGTCCCGAACCGCTTGGTCACATTCCTGAACTGGATGAGCGGTTTTTCATTCGGATCGTCCCACGGCGCGAACTTGCATTCCGGCATTGCTGTCCCCTTGAAGGAATGAACCCGCGCGGGTGCGCCGCGCGGGTCCTGTCATGTCCTGCGTCAGGTGCCGGACTTGATCTTGGTCCACATCCGGGTCACGACCCGCTGCACCTTCGCCGGATAGGGCGTGGTGGTGTAGAGGTTCTCGAGCGTCTCCTCGTTCGGATAGACCGCCGGATCGTCGATCACGTCCTCGACCAGGAATTCCTGCGAGGCCTTGTTGCCGTTGGCATAGTAGACATAGTTCGAGGCCGCCGCGATGTTCTCGGCATCCATGATGAAGTTCAGGAACGTGTGCGCCCCCTCGGGGTTCGGCGCATCGGCCGGAATCGCCATCATGTCGAACCACATCAGCGCGCCCTCGCTGGGCGCGTTATAGGCGATCTCGACACCGTTGTCGGCCTCCGCCGCACGGTCGCGCGCCTGCAGGATGTCCCCCGACCAGCCGAAGGCCACGCAGATGTCGCCATTGGCCAGCGCGTTGATGTATTCCGAACTGTGGAACTTCTGCACGTAGGGCCGCACGCCCATCAGCACCTCTTCGGTCTTGGCGATCACGTCGGGATCGTGGCTGTCGGGGTCCTCGCCGATATATTGCAGCGCGGCGGGGATCAGCTCGACCGGCGCGTCCAGGAAATGCACGCCGCAGCTTTGCAGCTTTTCCATGTTCGCCGGGTCGAAGATCAGCGACAGCGAGTCCACGGGCGCATCCTCGCCCAGCACCTCGGCCACCTTCGCGGTGTTCACGCCGATGCCGGTGGTGCCCCACATGTAGTTGATGGCATATTCGTTGCCGGGGTCGTATTTCGCCGTCCGCTCTTCGATCACGTCCCACATGTTGTCCAGGTTCGGCAGCTGCGACTTGTCCAGCTTCTGGAATGCGCCCGCCGCGATCTGGCGTTGCAGGAAGGTGCCAGACGGCACCACCACGTCATAGCCCGAGCCGCCGGCCAGCATCTTGGTCTCCAGCACTTCGTTGCTGTCGAACACGTCATAGACCAGCTCCAGTCCGGTCTCTTCCTCGAACTTGGTCAGCAGGTCTTCGTCGATATAGTCGGACCAGTTGTAGACGCGTACTTCCTGCGCCATGGCACTTGTCGCGCCCAGCGCCAGAACGGCGGTCATGGTCAGAAACTTCTGTGTCATTCGATATCTCCCCTTGGTTCGGCGCTTGTCACGCCTTGACCCGGGATTTGATCAAACAAAACCGGGCATGACAATATGGTAATGCTTTCACGCAGTCGCTAAACTCGCAAGGCGATTGCGAGGGTCGCCGCGACAGAAAGCACATCGAATGAGCAGACACGCCCAGAAATTCGGCACAGACGACGCTCAAACGGCACGCGTCCCGGCGCACGAACTGATCTATCGCGAGCTGCGGGCGCTTGTGCTCTTCGGCGACCTTGCGCCGGGGCAGGCGGTGACGATCCAGGGCCTGACCGAACGTCTGGGCGCGGGCATGACCCCGGTGCGCGAGGCGATCCGCCGCATGACCGCCGAGGGCGCGCTGGAATTCCGCGGCAACCGCCGCGTCGTGGTGCCCATCCTTACCGCGGACAACATCTCAGAACTTATCCTTGCCCGCCAATGGCTTGACCCGCATCTTACCCTGCGGGCGACCGAGCGTGCCACCCTCGAAGACCTTGACCACCTGACCACGCTCGACCGTGATCTGGATGCCGCCATCGACGGCGGCGACCTGCGCGCATATCTGGAACTCAACTATGCCTTCCACGCGCATATCTACACCATCGCGGATGCCCCCATCCTGGCCGACCTGGCCGAGGGGCTGTGGCTGCGGTTCGGCCCGTCCCTTCGGGTGGTCTGCGGGCGGATGGGCACCCAGAACCTGCCGGACAAGCACAAGGACATGCTGGACGCCATGCACGCCCGCGATGCCGAAGGCGCGGCCCGCGCCATCCGCGAGGACGTGATCCAGGGAATGGAGCAGGTCCGCGTTTCCCTGGAACAGAACGCGCGTCCGGCCTGATTCGATTGACTCTGAATAATTTGATCATATTCTGGGACAAACGGACCGGTGCGCCCCGTCCGACCCTCCGATCATGAAAGGTTTCGCCATGACCGCCATCACCAATCACATGCCCACTGCCGAGCTTCAGGCGCTGGATGCCGCGCATCACCTGCACCCCTTCACCCACGGCCACGCGCTCAACAAGAAGGGCGCGCGCGTCATCACCCGCGCCAAGGGCGTGACCCTGACCGACAGCGAGGGGCATGACTATCTCGACGCCATGGCGGGGCTGTGGTGTGTCAACATCGGCTATGGCCGCGAGGAACTGGCCGACGCCGCTGCCCGCCAGATGAAGGAACTGCCCTACTACAACACGTTCTTCCAGACGACCCATGTGCCCGCCATCGCGCTGGCCGACCGTCTGGCGCAACTGACGCCGCATGACCTCAACCACGTGTTCTTTGCTTCTTCCGGGTCCGAGGCGAACGACACCAATATCCGGCTCGTGCGCACCTATTGGGAACAAAAGGGCCACCCCGAGAAAAAGGCAATCATCAGCCGCAAGAACGCCTATCACGGCTCGTCCATGGGCAGCGCCTCGCTGGGGGGCATGTCCGCGATGCACGCGCAGGGCGGTATGCCGATCCCGGACATCCACCATATCGACCAGCCCTATTGGTACGGCGAGGGAAAAGACACTGATCCAGTCGAATTCGGCCTGGAACGCGCCCGCCAACTCGAGCAGAAGATCCTCGAACTGGGCGAAGACAAGGTCGCCGCCTTCATCGGCGAGCCGGTGCAGGGCGCCGGTGGCGTGATCGTTCCGCCCGAAACCTACTGGCCGGAAATCCAGCGCATCTGCCGCAAGTACAACATCCTTCTGATCGCCGACGAGGTGATCTGCGGCTTCGGGCGCACCGGCAAGTGGTTCGGCTCGGAAACCTTCGACATCAAGCCCGACGTCATGACCATCGCCAAGGGCGTCAGCTCGGGCTACGCGCCCATCGGCGGCTCGCTGGTCAGCGACGAGGTGGCCGAGGTGCTGAACAGTTGCGAATTCGCCCATGGCTACACCTATTCGGGCCACCCGGTGACCTGTGCCGTTGCGCTGGAAAACCTGCGCATCCTCGACGAGGAAGGCATCGTCACCCGCGTCGGCGCGGAAACCGCGCCCTACCTGAAGGAAAAATGGGAAACCCTGGCCGACCACCCGCTGGTGGGTGAGGCGGCAATCTGCGGCATGATGGGCTCCATCGCGCTCAGCCCCGACAAGGCCAGCCGCGCCAGGTTCGCCGCCGAGGCCGGCACCGCCGGTCTTATCTGCCGCGAGCATTGTTTCTCGAACGGCCTGATCATGCGCCACGTGGGCGACCGCATGGTCATCTCGCCGCCGCTGGTCATCTCCAAGTCCGAGATCGACACCCTGGTCGAACGCGCGAACCTCGCGCTCGACCTCGCGCACAAGCAACTGAAAGATGAAGGTCTGATGAAGGCGGCGAGCTGAGCCGTGTGACATGCCGTGGCGCGCCGAAGCACCGCGCGCCACGGTAACGATCGGGTCGCCAAGCGGTCCACCGACGGCATACCACGCAAATACCGACGCGATACCGACGTGGTTTTCGGCACCCCGCCGGCATTAACCAGGGTTTCCGCCGGCCGATTCGCGTCAGTCCTTGACGAACATCTGCCGGGGCATGTTGCACAGGCATTCCGCCGGGCCGTCCTCGTTGATCAGGATCGTCTCGGTCGTCTCCAGACCCCAGGTGTCCATCCACAGCGCAGGCATGAAGTGGAACACCATGCCGGGTTCCAGCACCGTCTCGTCCTCCAGCCGGATCGACGCCGTCCGCTCGCCCCAGTCCGGCGGATAGCTGACGCCGACGGGGTAGCCCATGCGCCCTTCCCGCTTGATCTCGTACTTGGCCAGCACGTCCAGCAGGGCCTGCGCGATGTCGCAGGTGCGGTTGCCGGGCCGCGCCGCGTCCAGCCCCGCCTCGATGCCTTCCAGCTGCGCCTTTTCGGCGTCGCGAATGTCCTGCGGCGGCTCGCCGCCAAGGAACACGGTGCGGCACAGAGGCGCGTGATAGCGGCGGTAACACCCTGAAAGCTCAAAGAAAGTCGCCTCGCCCGGCTGCATCGGGTTGCCGTTCCAGGTCAGGTGCGCCGCGGTGGCGTCAAGGCCCGAGGGCGTCAGCGGCATGATCGCCGGATAGTCGCCCCAGTCGTCGTCCACGCCCTCGATCCCGGCCTTCAGAATGCTGGCCACAAGGTCGTTCTTGCGCAGTCCCGGCTCGGCCATGTCGATGGCGGTGCGCATGACCTTTTCCGAGATGCGCGCCGCCTTGCGGATCAGCACCAGTTCTTCCTCGGACTTCACGATCCGCTGCCAGTTCACCAGCGTTGTAGCGTCGACGATCTTGGCATTCGGCATCTCGGCGCAAAGCACGGCATGGGCCTTGGCGGAGTAGTAGTAGTTCTCCATCTCCACCCCGATCGTCGCCGTCTCCAGCCCGTACCGCTTGAGCACTTCTGCCAGGTCCTGCATCGGATGCCGCTCGGTCGACTGCACGAAATGGTCACCATATCCGAGGATGAAATCATTCTCCATCCAGCAGGTCCTGCGACCCCCCAGCATGTCCATGTGTCGGCCCCACCACAGGGGCGGGCCGTCCATCGTCAGGATCGCGCCTTGGTGCACGTAGAAGGACCAGCCGTCATAGCCGGTCAGCCAGTTCTGGTTGGACGGGTCCGTGATAAAGACCGCATCAAGCCCGCGTTCTTCCATCGCGGCCCGTGCCCGCTTGAGGCGGCGGTCGTACTCTACGGGGGTGAAGGGCAGGTCTTTCATGGTCTGATCGCTCCTCGTCTTGGTCGGGCCGGACAGCACGTGCCGGGATGCCCCGAAGGTGCCTGCTGGACGACAGGAATGCACGAAAAAAAACTTGATAGACAGAACCTTGGTGGGGTCCCGGAATGAACGCTTGCGGGCGCCCTTGCCCGATGCAAGCACTGTGAACAGGGGACCAACAGGCCAGCGATGCGTCATCAGGCAGGAAATCTGACTTAAATCCGGGCGACCTTGGTTAATTTTCCTTCGGAGATGCCTGCTGTGGAAAAACTCAATGAGTTTGCTTGCATCGCCGGCGGAAACTGGCTTTATTTCCAGCTAAACGCGGAACAACCGCGACGAAAAAACATATGGGGAGACACTCTTGACCGAATCGCAAGCGAGCGATGCGTTCGTCGCATTTGATCGTGTTCAGAAAAGCTACGACGGCGAAACGCTGGTCGTGAAGGACCTGAACCTTTCCATGCCCAAGGGCGAATTCCTGACGATGCTGGGGCCGTCGGGGTCCGGCAAGACCACCTGTCTGATGATGCTGGCGGGATTCGAAACCGCAACGCATGGCCGCATCCTGCTCGACGGGGTGTCGATCAACGATATCCCGCCGCACAAGCGCGGCATCGGCATGGTGTTCCAGAACTACGCCCTTTTCCCGCACATGACCGTGGCCGAGAACCTCAGCTTTCCGCTGGAGGTTCGCAAGATCGGCAAGTCCGATCGTGAAGCCAAGGTAAAGCGCGCGCTCGACATGGTGCAGATGGGTGCCTTTGGTGGCCGCCGCCCGGCACAGCTTTCGGGTGGTCAGCAACAGCGGATCGCACTGGCCCGCGCGCTGGTGTTCGAGCCGGAGCTGGTCCTGATGGACGAGCCCCTTGGTGCCCTCGACAAGCAGTTGCGCGAGCACATGCAGTTCGAGATCACCAAACTGGCGCATGATCTGGGCATCACCACGGTTTACGTGACGCACGACCAGACGGAGGCGCTGACCATGTCGGACCGCGTCGCGGTGTTCGACGATGGCCGTATCCAGCAGCTGGCGCCGCCGGACGAGCTGTACGAGAGCCCGCAAAACAGCTTTGTCGCGCAGTTCATCGGCGAGAACAACACGCTGGAGGGCACCGTAAAGCAGATCCAGGGCGGTCTCGCGCAGGTGCAACTGGACGATGGCGGAATCATCGATTGCAAGCCGGTCAACGTCAGCGAAGTGGGCGAGCGTACCCGCGTCTCGATCCGGCCGGAACGCGTGGAATTCGACAAGAAACGTCTCAAGGAAGGCACCCACACGATCAAGGCCGAGGTGCTGGAATTCATCTACATGGGTGACATTTTCCGCACCCGTCTGAGCGTGGCGGGCAACGACAATTTCGTGATCAAGTCGCGGAACGCGCCGGACCAGACGCGGCTGACACCGGGCGAGACCATCGAGATCGGCTGGCTGCCCGAGGATTGCCGCGCACTGGATGCGAACTAGGAGTTTTTAGGGATTCGGGCGGGCCAGTGCGCCGGCCCGGATAGAACGAGGTCCGCATGTTGTTCCCGTGACATGGGGCCCGAAAGGTAAACGGGAGTACTTTTGGGAGTATGACATGAAACTGACGAAAACACTTATGGCGACGACCGCACTGACGGTTGCTGCTGCGTCGGCTCACGCACAGGAAATGACGGATTCGATGACCATCGTATCCTGGGGCGGCGCCTACCAGGCGAGCCAGCAGAAAGCGTATGCCGAGCCGTACAAGGAAATGAACGAAGGCCTGGAAGTGATCTGGGACGAAAGCTCGAACGAGGCCGTGGCCAAGCTGCGCGCCATGGACGAGGCCGGCAACATCACCTGGGATGTGGTCGACGTCGTGGCCGCTGACGCGCTGCGCCTGTGCGACGAAGGCCTGGCCATGGAAATCGACCCCGAGGAAGACCTGGCCGCCGCGCCCGATGGCACCTCGGCCGAGGAAGATTTCGGCGAGCTGCTGGTGGGTGACTGCTTCATCCCGCAGATCGTATATTCGACCACCTTCGGCTATCGCACCGACATGGTGCCGGAAGGCGTGGAAGCGCCCAACGACATCTGCGACGTGTTCGACCTGGAAACCTATCCGGGCAAGCGTGCGCTGGAAAAGCGCCCGATCAACAACGTCGAATGGGCGCTGCTGTGTGACGGCGTCGCCAAGGAAGAAGTCTATGACGTCCTGGCGACCGCCGAAGGCCAGCAACAGGCACTGGACAAGCTGGCAACCATCAAGGACGAGGTGATCTGGTGGTCCGCCGGTGCCGACACGCCGCAGCTTCTGGCCGATGGCGAAGTGTTCATGGGCTCGACCTACAACGGTCGTCTGTTTGCCGCCATCGAAGAGCAGGATCAGCCGATCGGCATGATGTGGGACGCGCAGGTGTTCGACCTGGACGGCTGGATCATCCCCGAGGGCCTGCCCGAAGATCGCCTGGCACGCGCCAAGGACTTCATCATGTTCGCGACCGACACGCAGCGTCTGGCGGACCAGGCCAAGTACATCTCGTACGGTCCGGCCCGTGCCTCCTCGGCACCGCTGGTGGGTCAGCACGCGGAACTGGGCATCGACATGGCGCCGCACATGCCGACCGACCCGGAGAACGCGCAGAACACGTTCCTCTACAACTACGAGTTCTGGGCTGACTACCGCGACGACATCGACGCCAAATTCCAGGCGTGGCTGGCGCAATAAGCGGTTCGCTTAGAGATACCTGGAAGGGCCGTCCGCGGCCCTTCCACACGGACAATAAACAAAACAACAAACTGCCGACGGGGACTTTATGAGCGATGTGACTGACGCCACGACCGGCAAGGCGGCGCCCACGCCCGATGACGGGCTGCGCATTGCGGACAGCAACGAGGGCGGGCCTGTTCTGGCTGCCGACGGTACGCCGCTGAAGAAAAGCCTTTCGCGGACCTTGCGCCGCCAGAAGATGCGGGCGTTGCTGCTGATCGCTCCGCTGCTGATCTTCGTCCTCGTAACCTTTATCGTTCCCATTGTCTCGATGCTGCTGCGGTCGGTCGACAACACGATCGTGCCCGATACCCTGCCGCAGACGGTCAGCGCGATTGCAGAGTGGGACCCGACCGCAAGCGACCTGCCGGACGAGCCTGTCTACGAGGCGCTTTACTACGACCTGTTCCTGGCCTCCGAGGCCAAGGAGCACACCAAGCTGGGCACGCGCCTGAACTACGAACTAACGGGCCTGTCCTCGCAGTTCCGGTCTGTCGGACGCGACCTTGACGAGATCGGCGAAGACCAGATCGACGCGCTGGAAGACCTGGCCGAGGACACCTGGGACAACGAGACGTTCTGGTTCGACCTGATGCGGGGCGGAGAGAACGCCGAGGAGAGCGACCAGTCCGTTCTGGATGACGCCCGGAAGCGGCTTCAGGTCCTGACAGGCGACAGCTATTCTGGCGGAACCGGCTTCCTGCCGGGGGCGGAGATTTCCGCGCTTCTGCCGCGCACCGCCTATGAATACGCCAGTTTTGCCGTCTATACCGCCATCGCGGAAGAGGATGTCGTCGCCGAGGAAGAACCCTGGGAAGCGGTCAAGATCGCTCTGATTCAAGAGTTGCAGGCCGGTGCCGATGTGGCCTCCTACAGCGGCTTCGGAGCAGAGCAGCTTGTTGCGGCGCAGGAGATGCTGGCGGAACAGCCGCAGCCGAATTTCAAGGACGCGTTTCTGGAGATCGACAAGGGTTGGGGCAACCCGCTCACCTGGAAGACGCTGAGCGTTTACAAGGCGTCCTACACGCCGGGGTATTTCCTGAATGCGGCGGATTACCAGCTGGGCTTTGACGGTGTCGAGGCGCGGCCCGCGAACCAGCAGATCTACATCAAGCTGTTCATGCGCACGCTCTACATGTCGCTGATCATCACCGGCAGCTGCATCCTCTTGGGCTATCCGGTGGCGTGGATCCTGGCCAACCTGCCGCTGCGCACGGCGAACGTGCTGATGATCCTCGTGCTGCTGCCGTTCTGGACCTCGCTTCTGGTGCGGACTTCGGCCTGGAAGGTACTGTTGCAGCAGCAGGGGGTGATCAACGAGATCCTCGTGTGGCTGGGCTTCGTCCATGACGCGAACCGATTGATATTGATGAACAACGCAACCGGCACGATCATCGCCATGACGCATATCCTGCTGCCGTTCATGATCCTGCCGCTCTATTCGGTGATGAAGACGATCCCGCCGTCCTACCTGCGCGCGGCGAAGTCGCTGGGCGCGACGAACGTCACGGCCTTCCGGCGGGTCTATTTTCCGCAATCGGTGCCGGGTATCGGGGCGGGGTCGATCCTCGTGTTCATCCTGTCGATCGGGTACTACATCACGCCAGAGATCGTGGGCGGCACCGACGGTGTCTTCATCTCGAACCGGATCGCCTATCATATCTCCAGCTCGCTGAACTGGGGTCTGGCGGCTGCTCTGGGCACCATCCTGCTGGTCGTCGTTCTGGTGCTTTACTGGTGCTACGACAGGATCGTGGGCATCGATAACGTCAAGTTGGGGGGCTAGGTCATGACCGATCAAGACGATGGCTACACAGTCACCATTCCGCGCCCGCCGCTGACCGGGTTCACCTTGCCGCTGACGGCGGTTCTGGGCGCCATGTTCGGCTTTGTCGCGGGCAACGTCTATGGCCAGCCCTGGCTTGGCGCGCTTGTCGGCGCGGTCATCGGCGCCGGCATTGCGGCACTGGCGCACCAGATGTCGGGCCAGCGCACGCAGACCCGGTGGGGTATCATCGCCGCCTTCGCCATTGCGGGCTTTTTTGCAGGCGGTCTGGGTGCGGCGATATCCGGTGTCATCATCGGAGCCGTGCTCAGCTGGTTCGCGTATTGGCTCGACACCGGCGATTACCGCAAGAACGTGCCCATCTATTACACGCCGGGCCAGGTGTTGTGGCACAACACGTTCCTCTTCATCTGCGGATTCGTGTTCTTCTTCCTGATCGCTCCGCTCATTCCGGTGATGTGGCTGAGCTTCAACGCCGAGAACTTCTTTACCTTCACGCCTGAAATGCTGAACTTCCAGGCCGAGGGCTATTCGCTGAAGCACTACCGCGACTTCCTGGGCACCGACGAGTGGATGACGCCGCTGAAGAACTCGCTGATCATCGCGCCCTTCGCGACGTTCATCTCGGTCAGCCTCGGCACGCTGGCGGCCATCGGCCTGTCGCAAAGCCATGTGCCCGGGCGGCAGGCGATCATGGCAATCCTGATCTCGCCGATGATCGTTCCGTTGATCATTTCGGCCACCGGGATGTTCTTTTTCTATGCACCTCTGGGCAACTGGCTGGAAGCGAACCTGGGGCTGGACCAGGCTTTTGTCGGGTATGTGAAGGTGATCCTGGCACACGCGGCGCTGGGCGTGCCGTTCGTGATCATCACGGTGACGGCCACGCTGGTCGGCTTCGACCGCTCGTTGACGCGGGCGTCGGCCAACATGGGGGCGAACCCGGTCACGACCTTCTTCCGGGTTCAGATGCCGCTGATCCTGCCGGGGGTGATCTCGGGCGGGCTCTTTGCCTTCATCACATCGTTTGACGAGGTGGTGGTGGTGTTGTTCGTCGGTTCGGCGCAGCAACAGACCCTGCCGTGGCAGATGTTCACAGGCCTGCGCGAGCAGATCTCGCCGACGATCCTTGCGGCGGCCACGATTCTCGTGACGATCTCGATCCTGTTGTTGACGACGGTAGAGCTGTTGCGCCGCCGGTCGGAGCGCCTGCGCGGGCTGAGTCCGGGCTGAACCTGACGATAGCTTTACGGAAAGCCGGGCCTGCCTGCCCGGCTTTTCTTTTGCTCAAGGTACAAGAGCGCGCACGTGATCGATTACCGTGCCGTCTGGCGCTTCGCATTCGGCAATAACGCGTTCAGCGAATCTCGGCGTTGCACGTTGCGTCGCCTGCGCTTCGGCCTTACGGCGCAGATCGTCGAGCGATGAAAGCGGCAACCCGGCGTTCTTCGCGGCCCGGGCCAGCTCTGGGGCAGCGGAGGAAATGGCGATCCCCTCTTCCGTGACCACGGCGCCGACCGTGTCGCCCGGCGTGGTGAGACAGGTCAGCCGTTCGATCAGCTTGGGAAATCCGCCGGCGCACAGCGGGGTCGTCACGATGGCCAGTTTCGCGCCCGCCGCGGTGTCGGCATGGCCGCCAGAGCCACCGATGATACGCCCGTCGCTGGCACAGGTGACGTTGACGTTGAAATCCATGTCGACCTCTGCCGCGCCGAGGATCATCACGTCGAGGCGCGACGCGGCGCTGTCCGGATTGGCAGGGCTCGCGTAATCCCACGCGGACATCGCGCGATGCGCGGTGTCATTGGCATACGAGGTCACGGCGGCTCCGTCGAAAGCCTGAACGTCGAGCAGGTGTCGGAAGAGACCGGAATGCAGCATCTGCACCAGTGGCCCGGTGATGCCGCCCGCCGCGAAATCGCCAACCACGCCGCGTTCGGCTATGACCGGCGCCAGGCTGCGGGCGACGGCAAGAGATGTCGCGCCGGCCCCGGTCTGGAAACTGAAACCGTCCCGCAGAAGGCCGCTGCAGGCAATGAGGCGGGCGGTCAGGTCGGCGATGGCCTGCCCCTTGGCCGACGGCGCCCGGGCGGTCGTACCAGAGGCTACCTGCTGCGCGTCACCGATGCTGTCGACGGTGACCACGAGATCGACCTGCTCGGCTGGGATGCAGACACGTGGTAGGTCGTCCACGGCGTGATCGGTGACCGCGGTGACGAAGCGGGCGTGGGCGGCATCGACCATGGCATACCCCAACGGCCCGCAGGCGTTCGGGCCCGCAGCGCCGCCGAGGTTGCGTTCGGTGTCCACCGCCGGTGTGGCGATGAAGGCCGCGTCGATTTTCAGTCGGCCTGAGGCAATGGCCTCGGCTCTGCCACCATGGGTTTGCAGGCGGACTGGATGAGGCAGAAGACCGCGCTGCACCGCCTCGGCGAGGGGCCCGTTGATGTAGGACGTGGTGATCCGCGTGACGATCCCGTCTTCAAGGAACGGGATCAGGGCCGCATGGCAGGGAAAGAGCGAGGATGGCGCGATGTGCAGGTCGCGCAGGCCCTCTTCGGTGCAGGTCTGCAAGACCTCGCGCATCACGTCGTCGCCGTTCCGCAGGTGATGGTGAAACGACAGCGTCGCACCGTCCCGCAGGCCAGCGGCCCCGATTGCGGTACGCACGCTCACGCTCCGTCATGCCACGCGAAGGCCAAGACCTACGCGCGCACCAGTTTCTCGTAGCTCTCCGCGATGTCGCGGGTCAGCGCGCCGACCTCGAAATTGTAGTCGCCGATCTGGCCAACGGGCGTCACCTCGGCGGCGGTTCCGGTCAGCCAGCACTGCTCGAAGCCTTCCAGCTCCTCGGGCATGATATGACGTTCGTGCACCTTGACCTGACGGTCCTTCAACATGCCGATGACGGTCTGCCGGGTGATGCCGTTGAGGAAACAGTCGGGGTCGGGCGTATGCACCTCGCCGTCCTTGACGAAGAAGATGTTGGCGCCGGTCGCCTCGGCCACGTAGCCGCGATAGTCGAACATCATCGCGTCGGAACAGCCTTTCGCCTCGGCGGCGTGCTTGGAAAGGGTGCAGATCATGTAAAGACCGGCGGCCTTGGCATGGCTGGGGATGGTTTCGGGGCTGGGACGTTTCCACTTGGAGATGTCGAGCTTGGCGCCCTTCATCTTGGCGTCGCCGTAATATGCGCCCCATTCCCAGGCGGCAATGGCCAGGCGCACGGGGTTGCGGGCCGATGCGACGCCCATGTCCTCGCCGGCACCGCGCCACGCGACCGCGCGCACATAGGCGTTGTCGAAGCCGTTGGCCTGAAGGACCTCCATCTTGGCAGCCTCGATCTCGTCGACGGTGTAGGGGATCTCGAAATCAAGCTGGCCGGCGGAATAGTGCAGGCGTTCCGAGTGCTTGCGGCTCTCGAAGATCTTGCCGTTGTAGCACCGCTCGCCTTCGAAGACGGAACTGGCGTAGTGCAGGCCGTGGGTCAGGATGTGCACGTTCGCGTCCCGCCATTCGACCAGTTTGCCGTCCATCCAGATCTTGCCGTCGCGATCATCATACGCTGCCATTTCCGCCTCCTCAGCCTGGCCTCTTTCCATTTGTTGCGCTGGAAACGTCCGAAGTGGACATAAAATTGCGCATAAACTGCGATTCGCTACCAGTTTGATCTTGGAATGTCAACAAGGCTGACTTATCTTGGCGTCGTACGTGACGGGAGGGCGAAGATGGCCGAAGCGCATGGCGGCGAAAATCTGTTGTTCCTGACCGACGAACAGTTGCGACAGGGCATCGAGGCGATGTTCTTTGCCTATCGCGGTTTCACCGCCGATCCCGACCGTATCCTGGCCACGATGGCGTATGGCCGCGCGCATCACCGCGCGCTTCACTTCATCGCGCGCCGTCCCGGCACGACGGTGAACAATCTTCTGGGTATTCTGGGGGTCACGAAACAGTCTCTGAATCGGGTCTTGCGTACACTGATCGAGGATGGACTGGTCGAAAGCCAGCAGGGCAAGACGGACAGGCGTGAGCGTCATCTGACGCTGACGGACAAGGGGCGCGGACTGGAACAGACGCTGTCCGATGCACAAAGAGCCCGGATGCGGGCGGCCTATCGCAAGGCGGGACCGGAGGCCGTGGCGGGTTTCCGGCAGGTGCTCGAAGCGATGATGGACCCGGATATGCGGCGGAAGTATCATGCGATCCGGGAGGCTGACTCATGAACGATCCGGCGCCGCACCTTCTGATCGTCGACGACGACGAGCGCATTCGCGACCTGTTGCGCAAGTTTCTTGCGCGAAACGGGTTCCTGGTGTCCGTGGCGCGTGATGCGGATCATGCGCGCCGCGTGCTGTCGGGGCTGGAGTTCGACCTGATCGTGATGGACGTGATGATGCCGGGCGAGGACGGCGTTTCCCTGACGCGATCGTTGCGCGAAACGATCGACACGCCGATCCTTCTGCTGACTGCAAAGGGAGAGACGGAGGAGCGCATCGCCGGACTGGAGGCCGGTGCGGACGACTATCTGCCCAAGCCCTTCGAGCCGAAGGAACTACTGCTGCGGATCAACGCGATCCTGCGCCGGATGCCGGAGGCCGAGCCCGAACATGCAGCCCCCAAGGTTCTGAGCATGGGGCCTGTGCGGTTCGACATAGAGCGGTCCGAGCTGATGCGCGGCGAGGACATGATCCGGCTGACGGCGACGGAGGTCCAGCTGATGCGGATCTTTGCAGAGAACCTGCGCGAGCCGGTGAGCCGCACCAAGCTGGTCGAAGACCTGGGCCGCGACAGGGGCCAGGCGCAGGAGCGGGCCGTGGACGTCCAGATCACGCGCCTGCGGCGCAAGATCGAGTCCGATCCGAAACAGCCGCGATACCTGCAAACCGTGCGTGGCGAAGGCTATATGCTGGCGCCGGACTGAGACGTGATCTGGTCGTGCGGCTGCGCCGCGCAGGTTTGATGAATTGGGGGCCAGCCCCCAGGGTTGAAGCGCAGCTTCAACCGAACCCCCGGGATATTGACGGCCAGAGGAAGAAGCGGTTCGGTCCGCGGGCCCGTTGTGCTCTTGATAGACTCGGGGCGGGGTTGTATCTGACACTCATGATACGGGTTTTCGACATGGACGATCGTGCGCGCCTGCCATGGCGGTTTTTTGGCGCGGCACGCACGGTTCTGGCGCGTCTATAGGGCGGTGCCCTTCGACGAATTGTTATGAATTTCCACTGACACGACGGGAGAGGACCGATGTCCCCCAAGACACTTTATGACAAGATATGGGATGCCCACCTTGCGCACGAGGCCGAGGATGGCACCTGCCTGCTTTATATCGACCGGCATCTCGTGCACGAGGTGACGAGCCCGCAGGCCTTTGAAGGGCTGCGCATGGCGAACCGCAAGGTGCGCGCGCCGGACAAGACCATTGCCGTGCCGGACCACAACGTGCCGACCACCGAGGGGCGCGAGAATCCCGAGGCGATGCCCGAGGACAGCCGCACCCAGGTGGCCGCGTTGGACAAGAACGCCAAGGATTTCGGCATCCATTATTACCCGGTCAGCGACGTGCGGCAGGGCATCGTCCACATCGTCGGCCCCGAGCAGGGCTGGACACTGCCGGGCATGACCGTGGTCTGCGGCGACAGCCATACGGCCACACATGGTGCTTTCGGTGCGCTGGCTCACGGCATCGGGACGTCCGAGGTGGAGCATGTGCTGGCCACCCAGACGCTGATCCAGACCAAGTCAAAGAACATGAAGGTCGAGATCACCGGCAAGCTGCGCCCCGGAGTGACCGCCAAGGACATCACCCTGTCGGTCATTGGCCGCACCGGCACCGCGGGCGGTACGGGTTATGTCATCGAGTATTGCGGCGAGGCCATTCGCGACCTTTCGATGGAAGGGCGGATGACCGTCTGCAACATGGCGATCGAAGGCGGCGCACGCGCAGGCCTGATCGCGCCCGATGAAAAGACCTTCGAGTACATCAAGGGCCGGCCCCATGCGCCGAAGGGCGCACAGTGGGAAGCCGCCATGGACTGGTGGAAGACGCTCTATTCCGAAGACGATGCGCATTGGGACAAGGTGATCACGATCAAGGGCGAGGATATCGCGCCGGTGGTCACCTGGGGCACCAGCCCCGAGGACGTGCTGCCGATCGACGGAGAGGTGCCTGCCCCCGAAAGCTTTACCGGCGGCAAGACCGACGCGGCCCGGCGTGCGCTGGAATACATGGGCCTTACGCCCGGTCAAAAGCTGAAGGATATCGAGATCGACACGGTCTTTATCGGGTCCTGCACCAATGGTCGGATCGAGGATCTGCGTGCGGCAGCCGAGATCCTGAAAGGCAAGAAGATCAAGGTGAAGCGGGCAATGGTCGTGCCCGGATCGGGGCTTGTGCGCGCCCAGGCCGAGGAAGAAGGGCTGGCCGAGATCTTTACCGAGGCCGGTTTCGAGTGGCGGCTTGCAGGCTGTTCGATGTGCCTGGCGATGAACCCCGACCAGTTGCAGCCGGGTGAACGGTGCGCGGCCACGTCGAACCGCAATTTCGAGGGCCGGCAAGGCCGTGGCGGGCGCACCCACCTGATGAGCCCGGCGATGGCCGCGGCGGCGGCGGTGACCGGCAAACTGACCGACATCCGGGAGATCGTGTGATGGAAAAATTCGTGAAACTGACCGGCGTCGCGGCGCCGATGCCGCTGGTCAATATCGACACCGACATGATCATTCCCAAGCAGTTCCTGAAGACGATCAAGCGGTCGGGCCTGGGCGTGAACCTGTTTGACGAGATGCGGTACGACGACGATGGAAACGAGATTCCGGAATTCGTGCTGAACCAACCGGCCTATCGCGAGGCCAAGATCATCGTGGCCGGGGACAATTTCGGCTGCGGGTCGAGCCGCGAGCATGCGCCCTGGGCGCTGCTGGATTTCGGCATCCGCTGCGTGATCTCCACCAGCTTCGCCGACATCTTCTACAACAACTGCTTCAAGAACGGCATTCTGCCCATCGTTCTTCCGCAGGAAGAGGTCGACAAGCTGATGGACGATGCGGAGCGCGGATCGAACGCGGTGCTGACCGTGGACCTGGAGCGCCAGGAAATCACCGGCCCGGATGGCGGCACAATCGGCTTCGACGTCGACCCCTGGCGCAAGCACTGCCTGCTGAACGGGCTCGACGATATCGGACTGACGATGGAAAAAGCCGCGTCGATCGACGCGTTCGAGGCCAAGGCCGCGACGCAACGCCCCTGGGTTTGACCCCGCAAGGAAAGCGATGTACCGGCTGCCATGCGCGGCCGGTGCAATCTTGAGATTAAGAGGTTAATCAAAAGCACATCTAATATTAATGAATTATTGTGGGGGCTTAGCTTGAACCCCCCACATCTTGCGTGTGAACACAACGGCGCCTCAAATCCGTCAGCTTATTGATGCAAACCGGCACCACCCTCACCATCAAATCGCCGAAAATTCTAAGTCTAACGAACTGGTGTCTTGAGCCGGATGGTGAAAGAAGGCAGAAATTGGGCAAGAATGAGGCAAGCCGTCATAATCGACGGACCCGAATTGGAACAATGTCGCGGCATCGAACCGTGGCAGGCCAGTTGTAAGGGAACCGGGCAGTGGTTTCGCAGATCATCAGCGCGCTGACGCGTGCAATACTCGTGGCATTGCTGGTGGCAACACCGGCGCTTGTGCTGCCGTCGGTCGCGACGGACACCGCACAGATTGTCGTGGTGATCGCGCTGCTGTTCTCGTTGCTCACCTTCATCGAGTATTTCGGCCGCTATCCGAGCATTGTCGAATTCCGGTTCGCTCCACCCTTCAATCGTTTGAAGTTCCTCGCACTGGCGCTTGTCGTGGTGGTGCTTTCGTTGATCGCGCGCGGCAAGATCGAGCCCAGCCCGATCACCCTGATCCTCACCTACTTCGCGCAGACCCTCGGCAATGCGATGGATTTCCCGTTCTCGCCGGTGCGATTGGTCGTGCTGATGCTGCCGCCGGATGCCAGCCTGGACCTTGCCAATTCCGTGCGGATCGCGGCTGCCGTGGCCTATAGCGTGTCACTGGTCATGGTGCTGGTCTTCGTTATCTTGGTGCGGCTTCTTGGATGGCCCATGCGCAACGGCGCGTTCAATGTGTGGGTCAACCTGCCCTTGTTCGATCCGACGCGCGGCGGCGACATCGTTGACAGGCTGCGACGCGACTCGGGTCTTAACATTGTGTTAGGAGCTTTGCTGCCATTCTTGATTCCGGCAATCGTGAAGGCGGCGTCCCTGGTGATCGAGCCGGTGTCGTTTCAGAGCGAACAAACATTGATCTGGATGATGACCGTATGGGCTCTTCTTCCCGCAAGCATTCTCATGCGTGGTATCGCATTGATGCGCGTGGCCGAGCTGATCGAGGAAAAGCGCCGCCGGGTCTATGCAAAGGCGGAAGGGTTGCAGAACGCCTGAGCGCGGGGCTTCTGGCCCTGATTGCGGCGATCTCACCCGCGGCGGCCGAAACCACCGTTCGTATCGCGACGTTCAACACCGAACTCGCCCGCGAGGGCCCGGGATTGCTTTTGCGCGATATCCTGTCCGAAGACGACCCGCAGGTCGAGAGCGTGGCCCGGCTGATTGCACGGGCAACGCCGGACGTCATCGCGTTGCAAGGTATCGACTACGACCACGATCTGATCTCAGCACGCGCCCTAGTGCGGCGGATCTCGGCGCACGGGCACGATTTGCCGCATGTCTTTGCGCTGCGGCCCAATACGGGCATGACCACCGGACTGGATCTCGATGGGGATGGACGAAAGGGCCGGCCCAAGGATGCGCAGGGTTACGGCACATTCGCAGGGCAGGGCGGGATGGCGGTTCTGTCACGGTTTCCCGTCGTCACCGAGGATGTGCGCGACTTCAGTGACATCCTGTGGCGCGACATGCCGGAAGCGCTTTTGCGACTTGAGGACGGTACGACACTCTTGCCGGATCGTGTAAAGAAGGTTCAGCACCTCTCGACCGTGGGACACTGGGTCGTGCCGGTTCGGATCGAGGACCAAACGCTGCGTCTCTTGACCTTTCATGCCAGCCCGCCGGTGTTCGACGGGCCGGAAGATCGCAACGGGCGGCGCAATCATGACGAAATCGTCTTTTGGCTGAAATATCTCGATGGCGCTTTCGGTGCCCGGCCCCAGCCGCCCTTCGTGCTGGCGGGGGATGCCAATCTCGACCCGATCGATGGGGCGGGACGCAAAGCAGCGATCCGGCGGTTACTTGCAGACGATCGGATGGTCGACCCCAAGCCGATGCGACCGGCCGGTGTGGCGCAGGGCAACGGACATGACGGCGACCCACGACTTGATACGGTGGACTGGCCAGGTCCCGATCCGGGGTCTTTGAGGGTCAGCTATGTTTTGCCTTCGGCGGATCTGGAGGTCCTGAAGGCGGGGATCGTCACTGACGCTACGAATAGGTCCGTGGAGGACGCCAGTCGTCACGGACTTGTCTGGGTCGATCTCTTGCTGAAGTGACACGAGCGGCATCGTGTCGCTCGGGCTGTTCTGCGCCAAGGCGCGACGACCTGGGTCAGCGCCTCGTCCAAGGGTGTATCCCGATAGTCCGGACATAGTTCGGCGAGGCGTTCGGATTGCAGGCTGTGCGGCAGGTCCCAGAGATATCGCATCTCGAGCAACCCGCGCGCCAGCGGCCAGAACGGCGCAGCCAACCGCAGGGGAAGCCAGCTCATCCGGTGTACCTTGATATCGTAGTGGAGAGCCTGCGATATGTGCTGCGCGAACTGATGGCCGGTTATCGCGTAGCCGGGGAATACGACCTCCTCGAACTGGCCGAGACTGGTCTTGCGACGGGCAAGTTGTTCCGCGGCGCGGGCCAGATCGGGCAGGAAGGCCCATGCGTGCAAGGCGTCCGCGTCACCCGGATAAAGCAGCTGACCCCGGCTTGTGCGTGACATCAAGACCTTGTCGAGCCATCCGCCGTCACGCTCGATGTCGAGGAAATCCCCGGAACGCAGAAGAATCGTCTGTACGCCGCTGTCGCGGTAGCTTTGCTCGACCTGTTTGCGAATACGCCCCAGCGCTGTAGGAGGCGCCTGACGCGTCGTTTCGGACCATGGTTTTGCGGTGTCGCGCCCGTAGATATACACGTTCCCGGGAAGAAGCACGGCAGCCCCGCTGGAACGGGCGGCGGCCTGGATCCTCGCGTGAAGACTTGGAAGCTCCTGCTCCCAGAGATGATAGGGCGGGTTCCAGGCGGCGACGATGATATCGGTGCCCTGCGCCTGCGTCATCAGGTCGTCATGGGCGCGATCAAACAGCCGCACGGTCCAGCCCGCGTTCCAGAACGCTTCGGCCGCGTGACGCCCGAACCGTCCGGTGGCGCCGAGAACAAGAACGGTCTTCTGCATCAGATCGCACCTCGTGCTGCTTGGATCGACCTAAGGTTAGATAAATACCTAGGAATAGGAATTGCCAAAATTTGCGCATTCGCTATTCATTCGTGAATGGTAAGTCGCATGTCAGATATTGACTGGTCCCTTGTCCGGGCCTTTCTTGCGGTGGCGGAAAAGGGGTCGCTTTCGGCGGCCGGTCGCCTTTTGGGGACGAGCCAGCCCACCCTGGGCCGCCAGGTCCGTCAATTGGAAGACCTGCTGGGCCAGGTCCTGTTTCATCGAAAACCCAAAGGGCTGGAATTGACGGCAAACGGGCAATCCCTGCTGGAGCCCGCACGGAACATGCATCGCGCCATGATCGAGATCGAATTGACCGCTGCCGGCCAGCAGACCGAGGCAACCGGGACCGTACGGATTACGGCGAGCGATACGGTTTCGGTCTACATTCTGCCGCCGATCCTTGCCGCGCTTCATGCAGATCATCCCGGAATCCGCATCGACGTCGTGCCGTCTGACAGCAGCGAGAACCTGCTTTTCCGCGAGGCCGATATCGCGGTGCGGATGTATCGGCCCGAGCAACTCGAACTTGTTGCCCGGCATCTGGGGGACTTCCCGCTCGGTCTTTTCGCCTCGCGCAGCTACCTGCGAAAGGCCGGGCGCCCGCGCACGATCGCGGACGTCTTCGATCACCCGGTCATCGGGTACGACCGGAACGAGGAGATCATTCGTGGCATGCAGGAGCGCAACATGCCGGCCTCGCGCGATATGTTCGCCTTTCGCTGCGACAGCCACACGGTCGGCTGGGAAATGGTGCGCGCCGGATGTGGCGTCGGGTTTGGGATGAAGGCGCTGGGCGCATTGCACGACGATGTAGAGGACCTGGATTTCGACATCGACCTGCCAAGCCTCCCGGTCTGGCTCGCCACCCACCAGGCGCTTCGGCACACGCCCCGTATCGCCGTGGTCTGGGAGGCGCTGGCCAAGGGATTGAAGCCCCACCTTTCTTGACCCTTCCCGCGCGTCAGGCTACGCGGTGGCAACAGTCAGGATTTGGAAAGGATTCCGCATGAGCACTCCCTCGCTTCTCATTCTGCCCGGCGACGGGATTGGCCCCGAGGTCATGACCGAAGTGCGCAAGGTCATTGACTGGTTCGGGTCCAACCGCGGGATGGCCTTTGACGTGAGCGAGGATCTGGTCGGCGGCGCGGCCTATGACAAGCATGGCAGCCCTTTGCATGACGACACGATGGCCAAGGCGCAGGAGGTGGACGCCGTTCTGCTGGGCGCCGTGGGCGGGCCGAAATACGACAACCTCGATTTCTCGGTCAAGCCGGAGCGTGGCCTTCTGCGTCTGCGCAAGGAGATGGACCTGTACTCGAACCTGCGCCCGGCGCAGTGCTTCGACGCGCTGGCGGATTTCTCGAGCCTCAAGCGCGACGTGGTCGCGGGCCTCGACATCGTCATCGTGCGCGAACTGACCAGCGGCATCTATTTCGGCGAGCCGCGGGGGATCATCCAGGAAGGCAACGAGCGGGTCGGCATCAATACGCAGCGCTACACCGAGTCCGAGATCGACCGGGTTGCACGCTCGGCCTTTGAACTGGCGCGGCGGCGCTCTAACAAGGTCTGCTCGATGGAAAAGGCCAACGTGATGGAATCGGGCATCCTGTGGCGCGAAGTGGTTCAGAAGGTGCATGACGAGGATTACCCCGATGTCGAGCTGACCCACATGTACGCCGATGCCGGCGCGATGCAGCTCTGCCGCTGGCCCAAGCAATTCGACGTGATCGTCACCGACAACCTGTTTGGCGACATGCTGTCGGATGCCGCCGCGATGCTGACCGGTAGCCTTGGCATGTTGCCCTCAGCCAGCCTGGGTGCGCCGATGGCCAACGGACGGCCCAAGGCGCTGTACGAGCCCGTGCACGGCTCGGCACCGGATATCGCGGGGCAGGGCAAGGCCAATCCGATCGCGTGTATCCTCAGCTTCGCCATGGCGCTGCGCTACAGCTTCGACCAGGGGGACGAGGCCAAGCGCCTTGAAACGGCGGTCGAGAAGGTGCTGGCCGACGGCCTGCGCACGGCGGACCTGCTGGGCGAAGAGGGGGTTCAACCCGTCACCACCAGCGAAATGGGCGACGCGATCGTCTCGGCACTGTCCGATAGTCTCTAGGCGGTCGGGTGTGGTTCGCGCAAAGCCAGGCTGAAGCGACGCTCTGGCTGGCGCGACTTTTCTCCGTAGGGTGATTCCGTCCTTGCAAATGAAAGGGCGCTTATGTAATCGGCTGTCTCACGGACGGAGTGTAGCTCAGCCTGGTAGAGCACTGTCTTCGGGAGGCAGGGGCCGGAGGTTCGAATCCTCTCACTCCGACCAGTGAATAAAGGCGCCCGTGGGCGCCTTTGTTGTTTTAAAGACAGTGATCCTCGGTTCACTGAACCTGATATCTACCCGAACTCTAACGCACTGGCGGCCTTGCGAAGGTGCTCTGGGCTGTAGCGTGCGTAGGTAGAAGCCGTGATCCGCGAGTCCGAATGACCCAGATACTGAGCGATCTCGTCCATTGGGATGCCTGCTTCTGCCATATGGACTGCTGCCGTGTGGCGCAGCACGTGTGGCGATACTTCGGACAGTCCAGCATCACCTGCAGCTACTTTGAAGCTCTTCTTGATGGACTTCACGGGGCCACCTGCCCATTCCACAACGTAGTCCGACAACGCGGCATTACGCGCTTCCAAGAGCGCCACACGTAAGCTCTCAGTCATCGGCACGATAGCTCTACCTTTCCGCTGACCTTCGCCGGTGCGAAGGTTAATCTGACCGCGCTCGAAGTCGACCCGATCCCACGTGAGCTCCAGAACTGCCGTCACCCTTGCCGCCGTCGACAACACCAGCCGTATAGCGAGCTTGGTATGCGGTGCACAATCAACCGATAGTAAATGGCCTGTCTATCGGCGCGTCAGATACCTCTCCTTCGGGGCAGGCTTGCTGGGACGTTCGATGTAGGGCGCCCTATCGATCAGCCCGGTTTTAACCGCCCAGTTCAGACAGGTCCGCAGCTTGCCGAGCTGAGTCCAGATCGTGCCATCCTTGATTCCTGCCTGTCACCTTCGACGTGTTCGAACATGAGGGCGGGCGTGCGACACACTGGGCCCGGACGGCGCGTCCCGGCGATATCGTCGGCATCAGCGGCCCCGGCAGCGGTGGATTTCCGCGCGCGCGATATCTTCTGATCGCCGGAGACGAGACGGCCCTTCCGGCGATCCGACGTATCCTTGAGACCTCAGAACCCGACCGGCGAGGTCACGCCATTCTCGAGGTGGGCACGGACGCCGACATCTGCGACCTGCCGCGTCCCGACGGGATCGCCCTGACCTGGTGCGTGCGACAGCGGCAGGAGAGGCTGTGGGATCATCTGTCGCAAGCGCCCTTGCCCCCGGAACCCTACCGTTACGTCTGGGTTGCCGCCGAAAAAGCCCTTGTCCGAGATGCGAAAGCAAGGTTTCGACACACGCTCGGGCTTGATGCGGACAAGGGATATTGCGCGTATTACTGGGAGGCCTGATCCAGTGTAGCAAGGATGGAGCGGCAAGGACCAGTTACCTAATAGAGATCTCTCCAGAAACTTGGACTCGCCAGTGAATTAGGGCCATTGAATCCGAAACCGACGACCTGTCTCGTCGGCGCGCGAAGGGTTACATCAATGACATTTGTAACATGCGCACGAGCAAACGACGCTACATGAGATGAGCCCGCCGACATGCGCATCGGATCGCTCGCGGCGTTCAGCCAGCTTTGAGCCACCATGAACATTGAGTAGAGCAAGTATTTTTGCCGCAACCGAATTGGGCAGCCGCGCGTCTACCTAATTCGGGTTTGTTCGCGCCACGTTTCTAGCCAGTGCCGCGACAAGGTCTGTTCGTGTCACGATGCCAATGATCTTGTCTTTTTCCAGAACCGGAACGGCATCCGTATCCCCATCGGCCATCATCGGCAGCAACGCCCCGATTGGCGTATCGGCCATCGCACGGGGACCGGCGACACTCATGATGTCCCCGGCCCTTGTCGGGTTTTCGCGGTTTCGGTCCAGCAGTCGCCGCAAGGCGGCAGCGTATCCGCGGTCAAAACGCAAGGCATCCTCTCTTGCCTGGCGGATCAGATGGATCTGGAAAATGACCCCCAGGAACTTTGCATCCCGTTCGACGACGGGAAGGGAAGTGAATCGATGCCTCCGGAAAATGTCTGCGACTTCGCTCAGGGACGTTTCGGGGCGGATCGTGGCAAGGTCCCGGGACATGATGTCCTGCGCCGTCACCGGAACGGAGTGATGTGCCGCGGCCTGCATCTCCGCTGCCCCGATCAGGCGCGCCAGGTCCTCGACGCCAAGGTTGAAAGACTGGCTGTAGCGTTCCAGGATCTCTGTCAGCTGTTCCTCGGACAGCCCCAGCCGTTCGGTCGGATTTCGGTCGCCAGTCCCGTGTCTGCTTGGATCATCGAACTGACGAAAGGGGTAGTGCCGCCCCGTCAAACGCGCATAGACCGTCGCAAGAACCACAAGCGCGACGGTACCCACGCCAATCGGTGCAATCGCGAACCAGAACCCCAGATGCGCGGTGGCATCGGGCGACAGGGCCGCCGTCATGGCCACTGCACCCGCCGGCGGATGGACCGCGCGACACAGCATCGTCGCGGTTACGGCCAACCCCACGGCAAGGCCGACTCTCAAGGCGGGATCGTCGACCCATAGGCAAACGGCGACTCCGACCAGTGCGGCTATCGTATTGCCGACAATCGCGGACCAGGGTTGCGCGAGCGGGCTGTTCGGGACCGCGAACAACAGAACGGATGTGGCGCCGAAGGGTGCGACAAGGTACAGCCCCAGTTCCAGGTCGACAGTCGGCGACAGCACGAACAGTCCGGTCAGCCCGAGCCCGATCAGGGCACCAAGCCCTGCCCGAAAGGCCTCGATGCCGGAAACATGCGCAACCGCAGGTCCAAGTGATTTCAGAATGTGCAACGACACGCCTCCCGGCAAGTTGCGCACAAACTTTCACCGCTTGGCGAAAGGTTCAACAGAGCAAATGACCGAACGGGACTGTTGCATTGATCAACTGCGCGCGACAGGTTTCTGTCGGAGAAGCACCAGCGCCGTGCGAGCGTCGATAGGCATGCAGATGAGACCTACATTCGCGTCGGTGGCAAGTGGCGGTTTCTGTGGCGCGCCATTGATGCGAAGGGACAGATGCACCCTGGAACTACTAGCGCAACAGCCCCCTCGGTCATTGAATGAACTCCCTGAGGTTACGGTAGGCAATCGTAAAGAATCTTGGCGAGATGGGCGGCTCGTTCCCCGATGATGGAACGTGTTTTTGAATCAGGCTGAAAGAGGTGATTGCAGACGTAGCCAAAGCCGATTCCGGTATCCGGGTCAGCATCGCATTCGAGGTCAGCTCGGTGCCGTTGTCGCTGACCACCATGCAAGGGTAGCCGCGCAGTTCTGCGATACGGTCCAGCTCGCGGGCGACACGTGCACCGCCGATTGATGTGTCGACGACAGCTGCCAGGCATTCCCGGGTGAAGTCGTCAATGACGTTCAGCACCCGGAACCTGCGACCGTCCTCAAGCGCGTCGGACATGAAGTCGAGTGACCACCGCTGGTTCGGTCCCTGCGGTATCGCCATCGGCGTTCTGGTGCCCACCGCACGCTTGCGACCGCCCCGTTTACGAACGGTTAACCCTTCTTCGCGGTAGACACGATAGAGCTTCTTCCAATTGAGCTCCCAGCCTTCGCGCCTTAGCAGAATATGCAGCCGACGATACCCGAACCGCCGCCGTTCAGAAGCCAGTTCCTTCATCCGAGCGCGCAGCTCTGTGTCCTCCGGTCGCTTCGTCTTGCGCCGATACACACGCGGTTCGATCCCGGCCAGCGCACAGGCGCGTCGCTGATTGTAGCCCTTGGTCTTCATAGCCCAGCCCACGGCATTCCTCCTCGAACCGGGCTTCAGAAGTTTTTTCCGAGCATCTCTTTCAGGGTGGCAACGTCGAGCATCTGCTCCGCCAGCATCTTCTTCAGCTTCGCGTTCTCAGCCTCCAATGCCTTCAGACGCCGGGCGTCAGACACCTCCATGCCGCCATACCTCGACCGCCACTTGTAGAACGTGGCGTCGCTGATCCCGTGCTTGCGACACAGCTCCTTCGCACCGAAACCAGCCTGGTGCTCCTTCAGGATGCCTATGATCTGCTCTTCGCTGAAACGGCTTCTCTTCATCATCTGTCTCCTTCGTTGGAAAACAGGCTAACCTTAAATCGAGGACATTTCAGGGGAGCAGGTCAGTGTAAACTATATCGTATCCACCAAAGAAAATTTCCCTACAAGGATTGTAAGAGAAGTCGTTAGTGAAACGCCAATTATCTTTTGGGATGCTGAATGCTAAGGTCATAGCGCACCATGAATTTCTGACTGTTTTACTCGGAAAATATTCGGTCAGCAAGGGTGTTTGTTGACTCACGCAGCGCGGTCGGTCTGGAACCGCATCCCGGACAAGGTGCGCGAGGATGTCGTCGGTTTTGCGCTGGAGTACGAAGACCTGACGCCCTGGAAACTGGCGGTCAAATACACCGATGAGAAGCGCTGCTTCATCTCGGAATCTTCCGTGTACCGCATCCTCGGCCCCGAGGAACTGATCACCGCCCCGGCTCACGTGGTGATCCGGGCTGCCCCCTCTCGGCAGATTGCTTTGCAATTGCCTGCCGGGCAATGGATGAGTTCCGCGACAAGACCAGCCGGTCGAACGAGATGTGGCAGACCGACTTCACCTATCTTAAGGTGATCGGCTGGGGCTAGTTTTACCTCAGTACGATCCTCGACGACTACAGCCGCTACATCATCGCCTGGAAGCTCTGCAAGACGATGAAGGCCGGTGACGTGACCGACACGCTGTAACTGGCGCTGGACGCTTCGGGTTGCAGCCACGCGATCGTGATGTACAAGCCGAGGCTGCTCAGCGATAACGGCGCATCCTGTGTAGCGGCCGAGCTGGCAGAGTACCTCGACGGGAAAGGCATGGATCACGTCCGTGGTGCCCCGTAACATCCCCAAACGCAGGGCAAGATCAAGCGCTGGCACCAGACCATGAAGAACCGGGTTCTGCTGGAAAACTACGTCCTACCCGGCGACCTGGAACGCCAGATTGGCGCCTTCGTCGACCACGACAACAACCTCCGCTATCATGAGAGCCTGGCAAACCTGACCCCAGCCGACGTCTACCACAGTCGCGGCGCGAAGATCCTGAAGATGAGAGAGGAGATCAAGAAGCAGACAATCCGACAACGACGGTTGTAGCACCAAGCCGCAGCTGCATAAACTCAAACAGCAACCGAACCAGAGCCTCCGTTAAAAAACGGCCCGCGAAGCCCGAAAAAGCCTGACGACGGACACTCTCGGCAATGCCCTCACGGCGGCAAAGCACGGCGATGCTATCTTCGCCCCGAAGACCGGCCAAGACGATCCTGATCTTCTCGTCGGCCGAGTACTGCTTGCGGGTCTTTCGTTTGATGCCCCTGACCAGCCTGTCAGCGGCGTCTTTCGATGTTCCGGATTTCCTGTTCCTCTTCGCGCCATAATGGCTTCGATTAACCAGAAATCCTCCGTTGCTCAAACCCCTAAATCTGTCCGGTGGGGGCTGACGTTAGACAGATGGCTGATTTCGGCACGGTGTTGAGGCCTTTGTGCGACCAGTGACCCAGGCCGGGCGCGACCTCTCGCTTCGCAGCGCTGGGAATGCCCGCCGGGCAGCGGGCATTCCGTTCAGTCTGGTTCAGGCGGTCAGCCTGCGCAGTCTTGCAGTGCAGCCACGTCCGGACCGTTGGGTGTGCGCCCGAGGTTGAACGGCGCGGAGGCATCGCGCCACTGGGCGTAGTCCTCCAGGTACTGGACCATGCTGAGATAGACCTTGGCCGAGTTCGGGTTCTCGCACGCGGTTTCGACGATGACCTCGTTGGCCATCTCCTGGACTTTCTCCAGGGTCGCGTCGTCGTAGCGGTTGATCTCAACCGCGTCGTCGAATTTGGCATAGGCTTCGGTTGCGCGCTTTTCGGTGAAGGCCAGCGACCACAGCAGGGTGGCGTCCGCCGCGATCTGCAGTTTCTCCTGGGTCTCGGGGCTAAGCGCGTCCCAGGCCGACTTGTTGATCATCACGCCGAAGACCGAGGCAGACTGGTGCCAACCGGGCGTCGCCCAGTACTGGGTCACCTGTTGAAAGCCGCCGGACCAATCGACGTTGGGTGTCGAGAATTCAGCACCGTCGATCACGCCGCGCTCGAGCGACTGGTAGATTTCGCCACCGGCCATCGAAACCTGGTTGCCGCCCAGACGCTCCAGCAGTTTGCCCTGCTCGAGGCCGGAAAGCCGCAGACGCTTGCCTTGCAGGTCTTCCAGCGTGACGATCGGCTCGTTGGTACGGAAGCCGGATTCGTTGTTGGTCACGCCGTAGGGCAGGTAGACCATGTTAAACTGGCCGTAGATCTCGTTATAGAGCTCGGCGCCACCCCATTGCTGGATCCAGTTCACGTAGTCCACCGCGTTGAACAGGCTGGGCGTGGTGGCCAGCGGAGAGAATGCCGCATCGCGGCCCGCCCAGTAGCCCGGCCAGTCGGCGCCGGCCTGAATCGTTCCCGATTCCACCGCGCCGAACACCTCGCCCGACGGCACAAGCGCGCCGCCGTCGAAGAACTCGATCGTCAGTTCCCCTTGGGTCAGCTTGTTGGCGAGATCGACAAAATGCTTGTCGGTCTCTATCAGTTCCAGGGAGGACGGCCAGGTGGTGGTCATCGTCCAGTTTTCCTGCGCCGTGGCCTGTCCGGCCAGCGCCGTCGCGACTGCGGCCGCAAGTGCGAATGCCTTGGTAGTCATGGTATCTCCCTTTTCCATGGTTTGGTTTACTGAGTGTAAATGACGTCGGGCAGCCACGTGACCAGTGCCGGGAACACGGCCACCAGCAAGCACATCACGACGATCAGGGCGATGAACGGCAAGACGCCGCTGATGATCGAGCCGGTGCGAAGCTCCGGTGGCGCAATGGCCCTGAGGTAGAACAGCGCATATCCGAATGGCGGGGTCAGGAACGAGGTCTGCAGAACGACCGCCATCAGGACGACGAACCAAAGCAGGTTCACATCGGGCATTTCCTGGATGATCGGCAGAAAGATCGGAAAGGACAGAAGCACGATCCCGGTCCAGTCGAGGAATGCGCCAAGGATGAACACGATCACCATCATCATGGTGATCAGCATCCAGGGTTCCATGTCGAGGGTGCGAATGATCTCCTGCGTCGCGCGCAAGCCGCCGGTGATGTTGAAGACGCCGGTGAACGCCGTCGCCCCGACCACGATGAACAGGATCATTGCAGAGGTACGCCCGGTTTCAAGCATCGCGCCGTAGAAGCTGCCAAGCTGGAACCGGCCCCGCGCGATCACGATGAGAAGGGCCAGGGCGGCACCGATTGCCGACGCCTCGGTCGCCGTGGCGATCCCCGCCAGAAGCGAGCCGAGGATGCCGAAGATCAGGACCAGAGGCGGCAGCGCCTCGACCAGCAGCATCCGCAGAAGGGTCGAGCGCTCGACCTTCTCGTCGGGCTCTACCGCCGGGGCGAGATCCGGTCGTAGGACGGAAATGATATAGACGTAGACCGCATAGCTCAGCCCGAGAAGGACCCCGGGAACCATGGAGCCTGCGAACAGCTCGCCAACGGAAAGGGGCGAATAGCTGGCCATGAGGATGAGCATGATAGACGGCGGAATGAGGATGCCGAGACAGCCCGAGGCGGCAATAACCCCGGCTGTCAGCGAAGGCGCATAGCCGTATTGAAGCATCGGACGCAGGGCCATGACGCCCATCACCGTGATCGAGGCCCCGATGATGCCCGTCGTGGCGGCCAGAAGAATCGAGATGAAAACGACCGCCAAGGCAAGCCCGCCCCGGACCTGGCTGAGCAGCAGGCGCAGGGTTTCGAACATTCGGTCCGTCACGCCGGAATCCGAAAGAAACCGAGCCATCAGGACGAACAGCGGAATGGCGATAAGCGTGTAGTTGTCCAGGACATCACCGAAAATGCGGTTGATGACGATGCCCAGAACCATGGGCTTGCCGGCTATGATCGCAGTCAGCACGGCCGTCCCGCCCAGTACGAAAGCCAGAGGATGACCAAGGAACAGGCCCGCCAGCAGGAGGCCGAACATCAATACCGCGATGTACTCGGGATTCATTGATTGCCCTCCTGCCGGTCGAACGTGATCTTGAGGACTTCTGAGATGCCCTGCAGCAACAAGAGGCCTGCCGCTGCGCACATCGCCAGCTTCAGCGGATAAACCGGCATCTGGATGGCGCCATATGTAACTTCGCCCTGCGCGAAAGAGCGCATCGCAAACTCCCACGAGCGGGTCAGAAAGACCCAGGCGAACGGGAAGAAAAAGACAACGTAGCCCACAAGGCTGATGATGCGTTGCGCACCGTGGCCAAACCGTTCCGTCAGGATATCGACCCGGACATGCGCGTTGTGCCGCAAGGCGTAGCCCCCAAGCAGAACGAAGTAGAAGCCGAACAACTGTTTCGAGACATCGAAGGCCCAGCGGGTCGGTTCGCTGAACACGTAGCGCAAAACCACGTCGTAGATGATGATTGCGGCGAAGACGATGGCCAGAACCGAAACGATCCTCCCGACGATTTCATTCAAGCTATCAATGGCACGCACCAAGAACACAGAATTGCCTCCTCCCGAGTGATCCGCGAATGTCATGGTGCCTGGAAACCATGATCCCCGTGTCGGGTCAGACCATCGGATAAACCACATAGAAGTGCAAGCAATCGCGTCAAGTTATATAAGATCATGTTTTCACTTCAAAAATCTTATTGGCCTTGCGCCGCAATGGCTTTGGCCAGCAAGGCGCACAGGTTGTCACCTGGGGAGTCGCGCCTGTCGGGGAGCGCCGGCCGCGGCGGGCAGAGATCAGAATTCAGTGATCACCGTGGCGCCGACGCCGGCAAAGCTGTCCATTTCCGTGAGGGCATCGATGGAGGCTTCGAGCGTGATGAGATCGCCGATCAGTTTTTCAGGGTTCAAGACGCCCGATTGGATCATTGCCAGCATCGCGTCATAGCGGTGTGCCTGCATGCCGTGACTGCCCAGGATTTCCAGCTCGTCGCCGATGACCCGGGCCATGGGGGCGGCGGGCGTGGCCTGATCCGCCAGAAGCAACCCGACCTGCACGTGCCGTCCGCGCTTCCTCAGGTTCATGACGGAGTTGAAGAAGGTCGTGGGATGGCCGAGCGCGTCGAGCGAAACATGCGCGCCGCCGCCGCTGATGTCGCGGACGGCGCTCACCACATCCTGAACCTTGGTGGCATTGACGGTGTGGGTCGCGCCGCAAGCCTTGGCCTGCGACAGTTTCTCGTCCGAAATGTCGATGGCAACGGTTTGCGCGCCGATCGCGCGCGCGATCATCAATGCGGACAGCCCGACGCCGCCGCATCCATGCACCGCAACCCATTCGCCCGCACGCGTGCGTCCTTGGTCGACGACCGCGCGAAAGGCTGTCGCGAAACGGCATCCCAGGCTCGCCGCGGTCTCGAAGGACAGGGTATCGGGCAGGGCGACGAGGTTCAGATCGGCCTGGGCAATGGCAACGTACTGAGCGAACGAGCCCCAATGGGTGAACCCCGGCTGGAACTGTTGGTGGCAGACCTGCTGGTGGCCCGCATGGCATTCGGGGCAAGCGCCGCAACCGCCGACGAAGGGAACAGTCACCCGGTCTCCTACCTTCCAGCGGGTGACGTCAGGCCCGGTGGCGGCGACGCGCCCTGCAAGTTCATGGCCGGGCACATGCGGCAGGACGATATCGGGATCATGGCCCATCCAGCCGTGCCAATCGCTGCGGCAGACGCCGGTTGCGCCGACCTCGATCACCACGCCTTTCGCGTCGGGTTCCGGGTCCGAAACCGTGACGATTTCCGGTCGCGCCCCGAAGACCTCGAACATCACGGCTTTCATGCTGTTTTCCCTTCTGCGCAGGAGTGATCTATACTGGCGGTCTAGCAGGTCGCATTCGACTGCAACAGCCGATAGAGACATCTTCGATGCCACGTTTTTCCGCCAACCTGGGGTTCCTGTGGACGGGTCTGGACCTGCCGCGAGCGGTTCATGCCGCGGCGAAGGCCGGGTTCGACGCGGTCGAGTGCCATTGGCCCCATGAGACGCCGCCCAAGAGCCTGCGTGCTGCGCTGGATGCCACTGGGTTGCCGCTCCTGGGGCTGAATACAACGCGCGGCGACCACGAGAAGGGCGATTTCGGTCTAACCGCCATTCCCGGCCGCGAGGCCGAGGCGCGCGACGCGATCGACGCGGCCCTGGACTACGCCGAGATCGCAGGCGCCGAGTCCGTTCATGTCATGGCGGGCACAGCAGAGGGTCGGGCGGCGGAAAAGACGTTTCGTGACAACCTGGAATATGCATGTGATCGGGCACGCGACCGAATGATCCTGATCGAGCCGATCAACCCGTTCGACGCCCCGGGCTATTTTCTTCAATCGCCGGACCACGCGCGGCGTGTGATTGCGGATGTGCACGCGCCGAACCTCCGGATGATGTTCGATTGCTACCACGTGGGCAGGCTCGGACAGGATGTTCTGATGCAGTTGAACGACGTGCTCGAGCATGTCGGACACATCCAAGTGGCGGCGGTGCCCGACCGCGGCCCGCCTGACCAAGGCACGCTCGACTACGCGGCGCTGTTCCGTGAGATAGATGCGCTGGGCTGGCAGCGTCCGCTTGGCGTGGAATACAAGCCAGAGGGTGATACGGAAGCGACCCTTGGCTGGCTGGCACGCACCAAGGCGCTGTAACATCTCATCACGCCAGCCGGCTCGCCCATGACAGGTGACAGAACGCGGCGTATTATGGATGCAATCAGTGAGGATGAAATGATGCCCGGAACGCCCAAGCGGACCATGTCGCGACGGACCGTCATTGGCGCGGGCCTGATTACGGCGGCCGCTGTCGGCGCGGGATACCGCGTTGCGTCACATCAGCGCTTCGACGGGTCGGAGCTTTTCGTACGAGACGCCTTCGAAGCGGCGCAGGTTGGAGATGTCGTTCTGGTCGATATCCGCACGCCCGAGGAATGGCGTCAGACCGGCGTCGGGCAGGGCGCGCACCCGATTGACATGCGCCGCAGCGATTTTATTGCAGCTCTCGACTGTTTGACGGGCGCGCGGAAACACGCGCCGATCGCCTTGATCTGTGCACGCGGTGTGCGGTCCGCCAGGTTGGCACGCGCCCTGGTGAATGCAGGTTACACGAATATCGTGAACGTGCCGGAAGGTATGCTCGGCTCCCGCGCCGGGCCCGGTTGGATTGCCAGCGGACTTCCGGTCACGAGCTACGACGGGTAAGCCGCGCTATTCCGCGGCCTGTTGGCTCGATGCCTTGCCCTCCAGCGCCAGTTTCAGTTCCGCGCGGTAGTGCCGCGCTGCCTGCGTGATCGGCGGTTCGCGCCACAGTTCCTTTGTGCCCATCCACTTGGACACTAGACCTTTCAGCGACACGCCACTCAGCGCCGAAAGCGGCACTGCAAGCAAGAGGCTGACGGCGATCGGAAGCAGCCAGAGCGACACCACACCGGCCGCCATGCCCGCCACCAGAAGTACACCGCTGACCGTTTCCAGGGCATGGCAGATCACCAGAGTACCAAGACCATAGCGACCGCCTTCGCGTTGCTGTGGGCTCCACCCGCTTTGCAGGCCGAAGACGGTACGGAACACGGCGATCATCTGCTGCACCATAAGGATCGGGGCATAGGCCACCGAAAGCGCCAGTTCCGAGAGGAACGACAGGGCGAAGCGCCAGGTGCCGCCATACTCGGCGAAGCGCGAGCGGGTCAAAGGTACCACGAGAATCCCCAAAAGCTTGGGCGCCAGCAGGAGTGAGTACATCAGCGCGATGATCAGCACGTGCCGCGCCTCGGTCATCTCGGGCCAGGTCGGCATCAGCGGGTTGTCGGGGCGGAAATAGGTCAGCACGGACTTGTCGCCGCCGTGCCCCATCAAAGCCCACATGACCAACAGAGCGAACCAGATCGGCGAGGCGAGATAGCTCATCGCGCCATGGAACATGTGAAAGCGCGAGGCGGTGCGCAGCCCGCGCGTGGACAAGAGGCGCAAGTGTTGCAGGTTGCCCTGGCACCAGCGGCGGTCGCGCTGGATATGGTCGATCAGCGTCGGAGGAGTTTCCTCGTACGAACCACGGATGCGCGGCAGCACCCGCACGCCCCAGCCGGCGCGGCGCAACAGGCCCGCCTCGACGAAATCATGGCTCATGATCAGTTGATCGCGCCCGGTGAAGGACCGCAGATGCGGCAGGCCCGCGCTGGCCGCAAAGGCCTCGGTTCGAATGATCGCGTTATGGCCCCAATAGTTGCCTTCCTGCCCGGTCCAGCGCGCCAGGCCTTCGGCGAGGGCGGTTCCGTACACGCCATTGGCGAATTGCTGCATCCGGGAAAACACGGTGTTGGCGCCGATAAGCTGCGGACAGCTTTGGATCAATCCTGCGCCGGGATCTTGCGCCAACGCGTCGGTCAGCCGACCGATGGCGCGACCGGACATCAGGCTGTCCGCGTCGAGAACCAGCATCGCGGGCCAGTCCGCGCCCCAGTTCTGCACCCAGTCCGTGATGTTGCCGACCTTACGATCAGTGTTTTCAGCCCTGCGCCGGTAGTAAATCTTCAGCCCCGGCGACAGCGTGGCCTGCAACGCGCGGATACTGTCCTGTTCCGCCTTGGCAATCGCGTCGTCGCGCGTGTCGCTGAGGATGAACATGGCAAAGTCGTGCGGGCCGCCGCGCGCGCGCAACTCTTCAAGCATGGACCGCGCGTTGCCCAGAACGTACCACGGCACCTCGTTGTAGATCGGCATCAACAGCGCAACCTTGAGCGGCCGGGGATGGCCCGGACGCTTCAGCGCCTGGGTCAGGGACCCCAGGCCCAGCGTCACGGTCGTCACCGTCAGGCAAAGCCAGAAGACATTGAACGACATGAGGCCCAGAAGCGTCGCTTCGATCAGCGTCAGACCGGCATCTCCGAGCCAGTCCCACATGATCCAGATAAATCCGATTGTCGCGAAAATCGCGGGTATGAAGACGACGCAGCGCCACAGCGTAACGTTTTCCCCGGGCTGGGCGGGGGGCGCCTTGGGGTCGGCATAGATCGCGTCAAGGTCCTGTTCAGGCATCTCCAGGGGCGCACGCGGCGGCATTATCCGAAGATCGTTCATTATGCAGTCCACCTGTAAAGCCACACTTCGGAGGCGTTTTGCCCGTCCTTGCGCAATTGAGCGCGCAACTCGACGTGCCGCCGTTCGCCCGGTTCGAAGTTGAACGCGAGGCGAAGCCCGCCTGTCGACGGGTTGCGTTGCAGAACGCCCTCACTGACCTCGACATGCGGTGAAGACGTATGAACGTCGATCGCATCCGGTCCTTCGTCAAATAGGGGGCTGTCCTCGAAATCAATGACGACGACGCGGCCTTCGGCGAAGGCCCGCTTACCCATCGCGGTATTCAGAACCCTTGGAAGATCGCGATGCACCGGGGCGTCGGCGCTCCAGGTCAATCGATAGGCCAGGTCAACCTGCGACCCTGCCGTCATCGGATTTGCAGGCCGCCAATAGGCCACGATATTGTCGTAGATCTCTTCTTCGGTCGGGATCTCTACCAGGGTGACGGCACCGGGCCCCCAGTCGCCCTTCGGTTCGACCCAAAGACCGGGCCTGTTGTGGTAAAGCGCTTCGAGGTCCGCGAAATCGGACAGCTTGCGCGCCCTCTGCATCAGCCCGAAACCGCGCGGGTTCGTGTCGCCGAAGCTGGACACCTGAAGCTGCAAAGGGTTGGCGAGGGGCCGCCAGATCATCTCTCCATTGCCGTTCAGCATCAGCAGCCCGTCGGTGTCGTGCACGGCGGGGCGGAAATCGTCAAAGCGGCTGCGGTTGGTCTGGTCGTAGAGGAACATGGACGTCAACGGCCCAACGCCGACATTGTTCAATTCGACACGCGGAAAAAGCGTGGCCTCGACTTCGATCACGCTGGCCGGTCCGGGCGTGATATCGAAACGATAGGCGCCCGACACGCTGGGGCTGTCCATCAGCGCATGTACGACCATGTTTGCCTGGTCCGGTCCGGGCGCTTCCAGCCAGAACTGGATGAACTCGGGGAATTCCTCGCCTTCGGGGTCGGCCGTGTTCACCGCCAGGCCACGACCGGACAATCCGTAGGTCTGCCCGATGCCGATGGCTCGGAAGTAGCTGGCGCCCTGAAAGACGCAGAACTCGGTCTTGTACTCGGGGTGCCCCAAGTCGGTGCGCAGGCGGATGCCGGAAAACCCCAGGCTTTCGCCGGTCTTGGTCAGGTCCGGCACCAGGTCGCCCTTGTCGAACATCGCAAGGTCGAACGGCACCGGGTGCGCCATACCGTCTTCGACCGTGAAGACCTTGACGGCGCGCGGGAAATAAAGGCCCGGCGCGAAGAAATCTATGTTGTAGGACCGACCCGTGTCCGCCCAGAGCGCATGGTCGCGGGGAAAGCGGATGTCGCGATACTGATCATAGGTCAGGGCGCGCCAATCCTCGGGCACCGTTTCACGCGGTGTGTAATCCTGCTGCGACCTCTGGCGCGCCAGCTCGATCACCATCTCGCGGCTGAATGGCACGGGTTCGTCGGTGGCGACAGCTTGACGTGCCGCGACGGGCCACAGGGCCGACGCCGCAACTCCGCCCAGAAGCTGGCGACGCGAAAGCGAGAGAAGTCGGTTCATATCGGCGACCTTGTGGGTTTGCGGGGTTTCCACGGCGTCGACTTGAACCACGCCGCCGTGTAGGCGCAGGCAACGAGCAAGCCGAAACCAACCAGATTGATGAACGCATTGGTCCAGGGGTTGCGGACAAGATCATCTCCGTCCAGCGTCGACGTCTCGTCGAGCCACACCCCCAGGAACCGGGCGAGCAGCATCGAGAACACGAACACGGCAAGCGATTGCTGGCCGACCTTCATGATGATGTTGTTGACCACCCAGGACCAAACCTGACCGACCCGCAGGTACTTGCCGCCTTCGCCGACGGCGACCCATCCCAGATAGCCAAGCGCAAGCATGTGCAGATAGCGAAACAAGCCGAACTCCGTCTTGCTGCGCAGGACGCCGAAGTCGCGGTAAGTATCCCATTGCCAACTGCGGATCGTATCCGCCCACCAGGCCGGCTGCCAGTCGTAGGCGCGCATCCCGACGGATGAAAAGACAAAGGAAAAAAGCACATACGCAAGCGCGATGCCGATCAGGGTCATGTTGACCGGCGGGCGCGGCAACCAGCCGATCATCAAGGCAAACCCGGTGAAGAAACAAAGCTGCCAGCCGAACGGGTTGAAGAACCACGGGCGTTCATCCTGGCCCTCCGGAAACCAGAGCTGTGCGGGAAGTTGCAGCGGCGTGACATCCGTGTCGCTGAAAAGCTCGAGCATCTCGACATTCGCGGTGCACCAGATCAGGACGCTTGCGCCCAGAACTGCCATCGGGTGCAGGCGCGACAGGGCCATCATGAACGGGATCATCGCAAGGATTGCCAGGTACATCGGCAGGATGTCGAAGTAGTTGGGCACATAGGTCAGCGTCATGAGGCCGATCATGTTGCCTTCGATGTTGTCCAGGAACGGCGGCAGGTTCAGCTGACTTACGTAGTCGCGCAGGGTAAAGCCCAGATACGGCAGCGCCAACATGCAGGTCAGGACGACGAAGAAAAGACCTATGTGGGCCCAGTAGACCTGCCAGACGCGAAAGGCGATCCGGGCGCTTCCCAGCGCCAGCCCCTTGGTCTGGAACAATTTGCCGAAGGCGATGGCCGACGCCATGCCAGAGCAGAACACGAACATCTCGGTCGCGTCGGAAAACCCCCAGCGTGCCGGGATCCACTTTGTCCAAAGGTTGCCAGGGGTGTGCGCCAGAAGGATGATGAACATCGCAATGCCGCGGAAGAAGTCCAGCCGCGGGTCACGCACCGTGGCCGCAGGTGTCGCACTGACAGCTGGGGCCTCGACAGTTTCTTGATAATCGGATGATGGCGAAATTGCCGCCATGGCTTTGGTCTTTCTGTTCTGATCCGGGAATCGATTTTGGTCTATTCGGCCGGTACGGAGGTTGAGTCATACGCAGTTCGGCCTGACGCGATAAGCGCGCGACGGTTGGCGGCGTATCCGTCTTCGCGCCCCGCGCGCTTGGATTGACGATCATCTAGGATTGCTTCGGCCTGATCCAAGTACCCGGCGCGGATTCCGGCATCTATTGTCATGCGTTCGAACACGTCGCGCTGGGCATGGCTGCCTCCGGCGCGGTGCATCCCGTCGCGGGCCTGGGCGAGATTGGCAAACGCCTCGTCGAACCGCGCCTCGCCGAAAGCCTCAAGCCCCTGTGCCGCGGCCATGCCCGGGTCGCTCATGCGGCTGCCCATCTCGCAATTCGACTTGGCGTCCTTCGCGATACGTTGCACCAGGCGTGCGGTTGCGTCGGGTTTCCTGTCGCCGGTCAGGGCCATCAGGTAATGCAGATCGGCGAAAATCAGGCAGCCATCCTCTGTCCGGGTCTCGCAGATATCGGACAGCTCTTCCCACCTGTCGCCGACATTCACGCCTTCCAGTTCCAACCGCATCAACAGAGACGTCGCATTCGAGATGTCGCGGTAATCGTCCGTCTGATCGTTGCGTACCTGGGTGTCATAGAGATCGAGCACCGTATCCAGCTGCCCGAGGTCGAGATGCATCAAGGCCTTGTGCCACCACACATGGTACCGAAAATTGTTGCAGTGCGACCAGGCAGCCTCGCGCCCCGTCAACCAGTCGAGCCCTTTTCGGGAATTCGCAGTCATATCGTGAACATGGGCCACCGCGTGCAGGCCCCAGGCGTCGTCGGGCGCCATCCAGAGCGCCTGTCGTCCCGCGATCTCGGCCTTTTCGTAGTCGCCGGTTTCCTCAAGCGCGAAGGCATGACAGCCCAGCAGGTAACCGCGGGCGGCATGGTCGGTGCCGTAGGCAGGCAAGACCCGCTCGATCGAGCGCCGCATCCCGGCGGCGTCGCCAAGTACGAAGCGCACCGCGTGGCTGAGTTTCATCGCCAAGGCGTCTTGGGGATGGGTCTGCAGGATATCTTCGAAAAGTGCCACAGCGCCACTGGGGCTGCCGTCCAGCCAGGCGCCCAGCGCATCGACATACTTGCGCTCCCGGGCGGTGGCGTCGTTCTGGGCAAGCTCGCCCCGTGCGGTCACGTAGCTGTCCGTCGCGGTTTCAAGCAATTCCCGCCGGCCCAACAGAACGTAGAACAGACCTTTCAGCGCGTGGGCGTGCGCAAAGCCTGGCTCGACCTCCAGAACCTTCCCAAGGTGTTCGGGCGTCACGGCGGCATGGGCGAGGAAGCCCAGCATCGTGTCGTTCCACGCGAGCAACGCCTTTTCGTTACTCAGGCTGGTCGGAGTTCCGAAGATATCGAATTTCATTGCCACTTCCGTTGTTGCCGCGAGTCCAACCCGCTGCACTTGCTTAACAAAAAGGTAAGTCAGTCACATAACGGTATCGGTTGCGCTAACGTATTGGTGAAGCTTCGTGTAGAGTGTCTGATGGGCCCATGCGGAATTTCGCCTAAAAAACGAACCATTCGGCGGATTTACCCCGAAAGGTGGGTCTTGGCGCCGGATTCTTCAGCAAATGTTACACGGCAAAGGTGCCGCAGCGCCTAGATTCGGCCGTCATAGCCCCCCGGCTCGATCTCGGCAGCGATCACGCTGAACGTATCGCAGTGCAGCGCCGCTTGAAGAGCCGTGCGCAATTCGGCTCGTGTGCGCACCGTATGGCCCGCCCCGCCAAACGCGCGCCCCATCGCCGCGAAATCGTGTCGTGCGAAGTCGACACCCTTGTTGGCCAACTGCCGCTGGCGCTGCTTCAGCTCGATCAGCGCCAGGCTTGCATCCACGAAAACAAGAAAGATGGGCGTCAGTCGCAGTTCGGCGGCGGTTGCCAGTTCCCCGGCCACCATAAGAAATCCGGCATCGCCGGAAAAGCTGACGACAGGTCTGTCGGGCTCGGCAATCTTCAGGCCCATCGCCATCGGAACGGCGCACCCCATGGTGCAAAGCGCCGAGGACTGGATCAGTCCGCGCGGCTCTGTGCAGCGCCACATCTGGCTGAGAAGGATGCGATGCGCGCCGCTATCGGCGGTGGCCAGCGTGTCGTCGGGCATCACCGCGCGGGTTTCGGCGATGACACCGGCAGGCCCCCATTTGTCGGTATCGGGGAAGGCGCTCGCCAGGGCCTTTCGCGCAGCCGCGGGTTCGTCGTCGGGCCAGGTCGTGCCGACGGGCGTGCCCTGGGCCAGCATCTCCAGCGTCTCGCCGGTATGCCCGACGAAGTTCAACGAGGCCTGGTGCATGTAATGCGTGTTCGGCACGGCGGCGATGTCGATCACCGTCTGGCGGGCGGGATCAAAGGCGTTGCGCCAGCCCGTGCGCATCTCGATCGGGTCGTACCCGATACAGAGCACAAGGTCGGCCTTTGCGATCAACGGCAGCAGGTGCGTGTCCGCAAGCGGCGACAGGCCCGCACCGCCAAGGCAAAGCGGGTGGTCCTCGGGCAGCACGCCCTTTGCCTTGTAGGTCGTGACGAAAGGTATGCCGAACTGTTCCAGAAACGCGCGCAGGACGGTGTGCGACGCGTCTTGCAGGACATCGAGACCGACCACGGCGATAGGGCGGGATGCCGTGGCAAGCGCCTCGCGGGCACGGGCCGCGTCGGCGCCGGAGGGCGCGGTCGGCGACGCTGGCACACGCACCGGACGCGGCGCGTCGGCGGGTACCTGGGTGTCCGCCACGCTGATCGGGACGTCGATATGCACCGGGCCGCAGCGCGGCTCGGTCGCGAGGGCGACGGCCTTGTCGGCGATGATACCGGCGCCTGCGGCGGTCAGCTCGAACGTGGCCTTTGTGATGGGCCGGAAGACCGCGCGATGATCGAGGATCTGGTGGGTATAGGTCAGTGCCTCGTCGGCATCGACACAGCCGGAAAGCACGATCATCGGCACGCGATCCTGCTCTGCGTTGGCGACCACGTTGACCCCGTTCATCGCGCCGGGCCCGACGGTGGCCACCAGGATTGCGGGTGCGCCGTCGCGGTGATGCACGGCTTCGGCAATGAACCCACCGGCATTCTCGTGCTTGACCAGGGTGAAACGAATACCGGCCTTTTCCAGCGCGTCGACGAGCGTCAGCACTTCGCCCCCGGGCATACCGAACGCATGGCGGCACCCGGCCTGATACAGGCGCTGGGCCAGGACGTCGGCGGCGCGTAGCGGTGAGTTGGTCATGGTCTGTCCCCGAGGTCTGTCGTCGTTGACACGGACCCTAGCCACATTCGCAACGCCGTGTCCCGCTGCTTTTGCGCAAGTTGCATCACAGCTGCGTCAGTCTTTCCCGTTTGCAAAAGAAAACGGCCCCCGCGATGTCGGAGGCCGTTCTTGAGAGCATCAAGAGATGTCAGTCTTCGATCATTTCCGCCGATTTGACGATAACCTCGGCCTGCTTGATCGAGGCGATGTCGATCAGGCGGCCCTTGTAGGTGGTGGCGCCCAGGCCCTTTTTCTTGGCCTCTTCCATCGCTTCGAGGATCTCGCGCGCCTCGGTGACGGCTTCCTCGGTCGGGGTGAAGATCTCGTTGCACGCCTCGACCTGGCTGGGGTGGATCGCCCATTTACCGACCATGCCCTGCGTCAGCACGCGCAGCGCCTGCGCGCGGAAGCCTTCGGGGTCGGAAAAATCGCCGAACGGGCCGTCGACGGGCAACAGGCCGTGGGTGCGGCAGCAGGCGACGATCTTGGCGGTGGCCCAGTGCCACGGATCGACCCAGTAATTCTCGCCCTTGCGGTGCATGTAGTAGTTTTCCTGCGTGCCGCCGATGCCTGTGGTCTGCATACCCATGTAGGCGGCGAAGTCGGCGGCGCCGAGGCTCATCGCCTCCATCCGGGGGCTGCCTTGCGCGATATCCTCGACGTGGCAGATGCCCATCGCGGTTTCGATGATGCATTCGAACGCGATGCGCTTCTTGTGGCCCATGGCCATCTCGATCGAGCTGACCAGCGCGTCGACGGCGTAGATATCATCGCCCGAACCGGCCTTTGGGATCATGATCATGTCGAGACGACCGTTGGTCTGTTCCAGCAGGTCGACCACATCCTTGTACCAGTACTGGGTGTCGAGGCCGTTGATGCGCACGCTGAGGGTCTTCTTGCCCCAGTCGATGTCGTTGATCGCCTCGATCGCGTTCTTGCGGGCCTGGTCCTTGTCCGACGGCGCGACGGCATCTTCGAGGTCGAGGTTGACGACGTCGGCCTTGGACTTGGCCATCTTCTCGAACAGGCTGGTGTTCGAGGCCGGTCCGAAGAGTTGGCAACGGTTGGGACGCGCGGGCGCCGGAGGTTGCGGGCGGAAACTCATATTGTGATCCTTTGGTCAGATTGTTGCGAAACCACGTCGCAGACCAGCTATAAAATTGCGCGGACAATGGCAAGCAGATGACAACGACCTGCATGCGTCGCAAACGCGCGGTCACGGCATCGCCCACCGATTAGCATGGCCGCATGAGACGCGCGTTGGTGGAAAACCGGGCCCTGTTCATGGGCATGACGATGCTGATGGTGGCGAACGGGCTGCTGGTGACGTTGCTGACCATTCGCGGGGCGGGAATCGGGTTCTCGGATTTTTCCATCGCGATGATGCAGGCCTGCTATCCCTTGGGGGCGCTGGCCGGGACGATCATCACGCCGCGACTGATCGAGAAGGTGGGCCATATCCGCGTGTTTTCGGCGCTGGCCTCGATGGTGTCCGTGGCCGCGATTGCACATCTTCTGACCAGTGATCCGGTCAGCTGGAGTGTCATGCGCCTGTTGGCGGGGTTCTGTTTTCCGGGCCTCTACGTGATCACCGAAAGCTGGCTGAACGCCAAGGCCGAAAACCGCCTAAGGGCGCAGATACTGTCGGTCTATTTCATCATCCAGACGGCCGGTCCGGCGCTGGGCACAGCCATGGTGGCCTTGCCGGACCCGACGGGAAACATGCTTTTCGGGTTGGCCTCGATCCTGCTGTCTGTGGGGTTCGTACCGCTGCTTCTTTCCAACAATCGCGCCCCGGATTACACCGCGCCCGAGCGGATGCCGGTGGCCCGACTCTACCGCGTGTCGCCGATGGCGGTGCTGGGAACCGTGATCATGGGTGCGGGCGTGGTTTCGTGGTTCATCGCTCTGCCGCTCTATGCCTTGCGCAGCGGGTTTTCCGACGCGCAAGCGTCGGGGGCGCTCGTTGTCGCGATGATCGTGGCGGCGTTCGTGCAATATCCGGTCGGCTGGATTGCGGACCACGTGGACCGGCGCTTCGTGGTCATGGGGTTGGCCTTGGTCACCGCGGCGGCGGCGCTCTGGATGGCGGTGGATACGGCGCCCTCGCGGATCGTGCTGGGCTTTTCGGTGATCGCGGCGGTGTCCTTGCCGGTGTATTCCGTGCTGGCGGCGCACGCCAATGACCACCTGAGCCCCGGGCAGATCGTGGCCGCAAGCGGAACGATGGCGTTTCTGCTGCAACTGGGACAGTTCGGCGGCATGTTGGTGGGTCCGAACCTGATTTCGATGATCGACGGGCGGGGACTGCAACTGTTCATCCTGGCGACAAGCCTTGTGGTCGCCGCAATCGCGGTTGTCCGCAGGGTTTCGTCCGAGCCGCCGGAAGAAACCGGGTCGGTGCAGGCGATGGGCGTGCTCGGGGTGCCGCAACCGGGCCTGTTGCAGGCCGAGGCCGTGTCGGAGGAAATGGAAGAGAGGGCGGAGGCGCCCGACCCTCCGGCGCAAGAATCTGCTGAAAAATTCGCAAGATGACAGGGAATCTTGCCGCTCTTCCCTGGAGGCTCGTCAATTCGGTATGAATTTTCGGGGAACTCGGTGCACCATTCCGCAGAACCGATTCTGGAAAGGACCAAAATATGATCGAGACCCCGTACCTGTTGTTTCTGGGCGATGCCCCCGACATGCTGGCCGCGAAAGTGGCTATCGGCATAAGGGACTGGCGACCGGAATACGCGGTGGGGCAGATCCGGCTGCCGGGGTGCGGCGCCGACCTGGGCCTGACGGACATGACCCTGGCCGAGGCGAGGGACGCTGGCGCCAAGACGCTGGTGATCGGGGTGGCGAACCGCGGTGGCGTGATCTCAGACAAATGGAAGGCTGTGCTGCTGGAGGCGCTGGCGATGGGCTATGACATCGCGTCTGGCCTGCATAACCTGCTGAAACACGAGGAAGACCTCGTGGCAAAGGCCGAAGCGCATGGCCGCACGCTGCACGACGTGCGGGTGCCGTCGGTCCGCTATCCGATCGCGGATGGCAAGAAGCGCAGCGGCAAGCGCTGCCTCGCGGTGGGCACCGATTGCTCGGTCGGCAAGATGTACACGGCGATGGCGATGGAGCGCGACATGCACGAGCGCGGCATGAAGGCCTCGTTCCGCGCCACCGGGCAGACCGGCATCCTGATTACGGGCGACGGCGTGCCGCTGGACGCGGTGATTGCCGATTTCATGGCCGGGTCGATTGAATACCTGACGCCGGACAACGACGAGGATCACTGGGACCTGATCGAGGGGCAGGGCAGCCTGTTTCACGTGTCCTATTCCGGCGTGACCCTGGCGCTGATCCATGGTGGCCAGCCCGACGCGCTGATCCTGTGCCACGAGCCGACACGCACGCATATGCGGGGCCTGCCGGATTACAGCTTGCCCAGCCTGCAGACCCTGCGGGACACCGCGCTGCCGCTGGCGCAGATCGCGAACCCGGCGTGCCGCGTTGTCGGCGTTTCGGTCAACACCCAGCATATGAGCGAGGACGACGCCAAGGCGTATCTCGCCAGGGTCGAGGACGAGATGGGGCTGCCCGCGACGGACCCGTATCGCTTTGGCTCGGCCAAGCTGGTGGACGCGCTGGAAGCGCTCTGATCCAACTGCGAGGGCCGGTGGCGAGTGACGGATGCCTCCGGCGGGGATATTTATGGCCAGAAGAAGAGAGGGCGATCCTTCATGCAGATTTCCGTGACGCGCGATGTGTTCAAGCTGGCGCAGGTGTTCACCATCAGCCGGGGCTCGCGCACCGAGGCGAAGGTTCTGACCGTGTGCGTGACCGAAGGCGGCGTCACCGGGTGGGGCGAATGCGTGCCCTATGCGCGGTATGACGAGACATTGGACAGCGTGACGGCGCAGATCGAGAGCCTGCCCGAGGAAGTTTCCCGCGAAAAGCTTTACGATTTGTTACCGGCGGGCGCGGCACGGAACGCGGTGGATTGCGCGCTGTGGGATCTGCAGGCGAAACAGGCCGGAAAGCGGGTCTGGGACCTGGCCGGATTGCACGCGCCGGGGCCCGAGATCACGGCCTATACGCTGTCGCTGGACGACCCCGAGAAGATGCGGGAGCAGGCAGCGAAGAATGCCCATCGGCCCTTGCTGAAGATCAAGCTGGGCACGCCCGATGACATGCCGCGGCTGGAGGCCGTGCGCGCGGGCGCGCCCGAGGCCAAGATCATAGTTGATGCCAACGAGGGTTGGAGCGCCGAGGTCTATGCCGACCTTGCGCCGCACCTTCAACGCCTGGGCGTAGCGCTGGTGGAACAGCCCTTGCCGGCGGCGGAGGATGACGCGCTCCTGGGGGTGGAGCGGCCCGTGCCGGTTTGCGCCGACGAGAGCTGTCACGACCGCGCCAGCCTGCCAGGGTTGAAGGGCAAGTACGACATGGTGAACATCAAGCTGGACAAGACCGGCGGGCTGACCGAGGCGCTGGCGCTGCGCGCGGCGGCGCTGGCCGAAGGGTACGACGTGATGGTGGGCTGCATGATCGGATCGAGCCTTGCGATGGCGCCCGCGGTGCTGGTGGCGCAGGGTGCGACGGTGACCGACCTTGACGGGCCGCTGCTGTTGGCCGAAGACCGGGACGAACCTTTGATTTTCGACGCGGCCGGGGTGCATCCGCCCTCGGCCAAGCTATGGGGATGACGATGCGAACCGTGTATGTGAACGGCGATTACCTGCCTGAGAACGAAGCCAAAATCTCGATTTTCGACCGGGCGTTCCTGATGGGCGACGGGGTCTACGAGGTGACCAGCGTGCTGGACGGAAAGCTGATCGATTTCGAGGGGCACAATCGCCGGCTGCAACGGTCGCTGGACGAGCTGGACATGCCGCACCCGGCGGTGATGGGCGATCTGCTGGAGATCCACCGCGAGCTGGTGCGGGTGAACGAGATCGAGGACGGGCTGGTTTACCTTCAGATCACGCGGGGCGCGCCGGGCGACCGGGACTTTGCCTACCCGGACCCCGACACGCCGCCGACCGTGGTTCTGTTCACCCAGTCGAAGCCCGGGCTGGCCGACAATCCGGTGGCGAAAAAAGGCATCAAGATCATCACCTTGGAAGATCTGCGCTGGGGCCGTCGGGACATCAAGACGACGCAGCTTCTGTATCCGTCGATGGGCAAGATGATGGCCAAGAAGGCGGGGTGCGACGATGCCTGGATGGTGCAGGACGGGTGTGTGACCGAAGGCACGTCGAACAACGCCTATATCGTCAAGGACGGCAAGATCATCACCCGGGCGCTGTCGAACGACATCCTGCACGGAATCACCCGCGCCGCCGTGCTGCGCTTTGCCGAAGAGGCGCAAATGCAGGTGGAGGAACGGAATTTCAGCGTCGAGGAAGCCAAGGACGCCGACGAGGCGTTCGTCACCTCGGCCAGTGCTTTCGTGATGCCGGTGGTCGAGATCGACGGGGCCAGCCTGGGGGAAGGGACGCCGGGAGCGGTGGCGACGCGGTTGCGCGAAATCTACATCGAGGAAAGCCGGAAGGTCGCTGTCTGAGCGAATCGCGGGTTAACGCTGGAATCGCACGTCAGTATTGCGTCGGTATTCGAGTGGTATCGCGTCGGTACCATCCGCAAATCGCGTTCGTTGACCGGCCGTCCGGTGCTTCGGGGTCAGAGCGCGGCGACGGCGGCTGCGAAGCGCGTGATCTCGTCCTCGGTGTTGTAGGCGTGAACCGAGGCGCGGGCGAGATGGTCGAGACCGCGGGCGCCGAGATCGAGCTGGGCGCTGGTGCGGTTGGAAACGGAGATGTTGATATTCCGTGCCCGCAAGGCGCCGGTCACCTCGCGCGGCGTCCGGGCGTCATGGGTGAAGGTCACGATGCCGCATCTGCGCTGGCCCAGATCGTGGACCGTCACGCCGGGGATATCGCGAAGCGCGCTGCGCAGGGCCTCGCCCAGATCGGCGACGCGGGCCTCGATGGCGGGCAGCCCGATCTCCCGGGCATAACGGGCGGCGGTGCCGAGGCCGATCTGGCCGGCCACATAGCGCTCCCAGTTTTCGAAGCGCTTGGCATCGGGGGCGAGTTCAAAGCTGTCAGGGCCGGTCCAGGTGGCTGAGAGCAGGTCGATGAAGGGCGGATCGAGATCCTCGACCAGACCGTCGCGTACGTAGAGAAACCCGGTGCCGCGCGGGCCGCGCAGGTACTTGCGGCCGGTGCCAGAGAGCATGTCGCAGCCGAGCTTTTCGACGTCGAGGTCGATCTGGCCCGCCGACTGGCAGGCATCCAGCAGGTAGGTCAGGCCATGCTCGCGGGCGATGCGCCCGACCTCTTCCGCCGGGTTCACGAGACCGCCTTGGGTGGGGACGTGGGTGAGGGCAATGAGACGCGTTTTGGGCTGCATCAGAGACTGAATCGCGTCGACATCGACCTGCCCGTTGTCATCCGACGGGATAAGGTCAATCTTCAGCCCGCGGCGCTGGGCCTGAAGCAGCAGGCCGAGATAGTTCGACACGTATTCCGAGGCATGGGTCAGGATGCGGTCGCCGGGTTGCAAGGGCAGGCTGAAGAAGGCCATGTCCCAGGCACGGGTGGCGTTCTCGATATAGGCGATTTCGGATGGCTTGGCGTTCAGCAGCGCCGCCATCTCGGTGTAGAAGGCGTCGGCCTGTGCCTTGGCTTCGGCGTGCGCCTCGTACCCGCCGATGCGCGCCTCGAGCGCGAGGTGATCCGACAGGGCCTGTTGCACCGGCAAGGGCATCAGGCCCGCCCCCGCGTTGTTGAAGTGCAGGAGCGTTTCGCAGGCGGGGGTGTCGGCGCGCAGGCGGGCGATGTCGAGTGTCATGAGTTCAGGTCTTGGGGCCCACGTTTTCGGCGAAGGACTTGTCGAAGGCCGCTTTCTTGTCGTCCGATGCGTCGGTCTGGTAGTTCGCCTTCCACTCGTCCATCGTCATGCCATAGAAGATTTCGCGCGCCTCGTCCTTGGTCATGTCGATGCCGCGTTCGTTGGCGGCTTCCTGGTACCAGCGGCTGAGGCAGTTGCGGCAGAAGCCGGCGAGGTTCATCATGTCGATGTTCTGCACGTCGGTGCGCTTTTCCATCAGGTGCTCGCGCAGGGTGCGGAACGCGGCGGCCTCGAGTTCGATGCGGGTCTGGTCGTCCATCTTCGGGTCTCCCTTATTCGGTCAGAGCATACGTTTCATATAGGGCTGTTGGATATCATCCAAGCGGACGGTCAGGCTGCCGACGTCCGGCAGGTGCGCCTGAAGCGTGTCCAGCACCAGTTGGGCGAGTTCCGTGCGGACCTCGTCACTGCGGCCGGGCAGGAGAAGGAGGGTGGCGTGGGCGAAGCTTTGCGGCTCGACGCCGATGCGCGAGGCGGTGGCGGCGAGAGTGCGGGTGCGCACAGTGTCGGGGCTGGTGACGCTGTGGTGATCCGCAAATTTCTGCCACAACGCGTCGCAGAGAGCCTGAAGGTCGTGGCTGTCTTCCAGGCCGCTGGAATGTTCGATGACGATGTGCGGCACGCGCGCCTCCTCTTGGTCGGTGAATGTGGCGGTCTTTTGATGAAATCACCCGGATTGCAGTGAAACAGTCTCTGAATCGACTCCGGCATGACCCGCCGCCTCGACCAGCATGGGGGCGAGGCGCTGGGCCCAGGCCGTTTGCTGGTCTTCGGTGACGATGAGGTCGTTGCGCAGTTCGATCAGGGCATTCAGGCGCTGGTAGGCGATGCCGTGGCGCGCGATGGCGTCGCCGGGCAGATGGCCGCCATAGGGTTCGTTCTCGCCGACGCAGATGTCGGGTTCCTGCGCCATGCGGTTGATCAGCGGGCGGGTCAGGCGTTCGTCGGTCGCATAGAGCACGCCGATGTGCCAGGGCCGGGGCGGGCGGTTCCGGAGTTGGCGCGTGAAGGAGTGGATCGAGACGATGATTGTGTCGTCCTGCCGCGCGGCCAATCGAGCCAATTCGCTGTGATAGGGTCTGTAGAGCGCGTTCAGGCGCTGTTCGATATCGGCTGGGCCGACATGGCGGTTGGCGGGAATGATGGTGCCGTCATAGAGCTTCATCACCAGGGTCGGATCATCCTCGCCTCGGTTGGGGTCGATCACCAGGCGGGAAAAGTTGGTCATGATGCAGGGCGCGTCCAGCGCACGGGCCAGCGCCCGCGCCACCCCGGCGGCGCCGGGATCGTAGGCGATGTGGCGGGCCATGTCCGCCGGGTCGAGCCCGAGCGAGCCGCCGTTCACGAAGGGCGGCACGGTGTTGGCGGCGTGGTCGCAGGTGACGAGCCATCGGGTGGGGCGATCTGCCCCTTCGGTGAAAAACGGTCGATATGTCATGGTGATGTCATCTCTTGCCCGCCACTTTTATGTCAGTTGTCAGGGAATGGGAATTAAGTAATAACCCTGCGTAAGTTTAGCGCTAACGCCGGCTGGACAATAAGGTAAGGACAGACATGAGACGCTATCGCAATGTGAAGATCGTGGCCACGCTGGGCCCGGCATCGGACACCTATGAGACGATCCGGGCTCTGCATGAGGCGGGGGCGGATGTGTTCAGGCTGAACATGAGCCACGGCACGCAGGACGATATCCGCGCCAAGCACGAGATCATTCGAAAGGTCGAGCAGGACCTGGACAGTCCGATCGCCATCCTGGCGGACCTGCAGGGGCCGAAGCTGCGGGTCGGGCCATTCAAGAACGGGTCGGAAGAGCTGGAAGAGGGCGCGTCGTTCCGGCTGGACCTGGATGACGCCGAAGGCACGATCGACCGTGTGAACCTGCCGCATCCCGAGATTTTCCAGGCGCTGAAACCCGGCGCGCGATTGTTGGTCAATGACGGCAAGATCCGCCTGAAGGTCACCAAATGCGGCAATGACTATGCCGAAACCGAGGTTGTCACCGGCGGCACGATTTCGGATCGCAAGGGCGTGAACGTGCCTGACGTCGTGCTGCCGCTGGCAGCGCTGACCGATAAGGACCGCGCCGACCTGGAGTTCGCCTGCGAGCTTGGCGTGGATTGGCTGGCGCTGAGCTTCGTGCAGCGGGCGCGGGACGTGATCGAGGCAAGCGCGCTGGTGCGCGGGCGCGCGGCGATCATGGTGAAGGTGGAAAAACCGTCGGCGGTGACGGATTTCGATGCCATCCTGAAAGAGGTCGACGGGATCATGGTGGCCCGCGGCGACCTGGGCGTGGAACTGCCGGTGCAGAACGTGCCGCCGTTGCAAAAGCGGATGGTGCGCAAGTGCCGCGCGGCGGCCAAGCCGGTGATCATCGCCACGCAGATGCTGGAATCGATGATTTCCAGCCCGATGCCCACCCGCGCCGAGGTCAGTGACGTGGCCACGGCGATTTACGAAGGCGCGGACGCGATCATGCTGTCGGCGGAATCGGCGGCTGGCGAGTACCCGATCGAGGCGGTGCAGACGATGGACAACGTGGCCCGCGAGGTCGAGGAGGATCCGACCTATACCGAGATCATCGAAGCCTCGCGCAAGGCCGACCGCACCACGGTGGCCGACGGGATCGTCGCCGCGGCGCGGGAAATCGCGGAAACCACCGATGTGGCGGCGATCTGTTGCTTTACGCAAAGCGGCACGACCGCGCTGCTGACCGCGCGCGAGCGGCCGCGCGTGCCGATCATCGCCATGACGAACGTGCGCGACACGGCGCGGCGGCTGTCGCTGAACTGGGGCACCGACTGCGTCATGACGCCGGAACTGTCGCGGTTCAAGATGGCGGTGCAGAACGCCACGCGCGCCGCGCTGAAGCAGGGATACGCCACCGAGGACGACCTGGTGATCGTCACCGCGGGCGTGCCGTTCAACGTGCCGGGTACGACCAATATCCTGCGAGTAGCGCCCTGTAATCAAAAGGAACTTTCTTCGACTGACCAAGACTGAACTGCGCTATACTATTCCGCAGAGCAGTTAACGGAGGATCTTTTGAATGGATCCCGATCTTCTTTTCGTCATTGGTCTGGTGCTGGGTGTCTTCTCTATCCCGTCGATCCTGTCGGCGCTGTCGGACGGGCATGCGCCGCGGGTTGCGGCGCTGACGATAATCGCATCCGCTGTGATGATCTTTTGGGCAGTGCAGAACAAGCCGGGCGGGTATGATTTCAGCGAGATACCCGACGTCTTTGTCCAGGTGGTGGCAAGGTACCTGACCTGAGGCCGCTTGGACGGCCCTGGCGTGAAAAAGGGGCGACACATCGTGCCGCCCCGATCCGATCCTAGAAGAAACCCAGCTTGTTGGGGTTGTAGCTGACCAGCATGTTCTTGGTCTGCTGGTAGTGGTCCAGCATCATCTTGTGGTTCTCGCGCCCGATGCCGGACTGCTTGTAGCCGCCAAAGGCCGCGTGCGCCGGGTAGGCGTGGTAGTTGTTGACCCAGACGCGCCCGGCCTGGATGCCGCGCCCGAAGCGGTAGCAGGTGTTGGCGTCGCGCGACCAGACCCCGGCGCCAAGGCCGTAGATCGTGTCGTTGGCGAGCTCCAGCGCCTCGGCCTCGTCCTTGAAGGTGGTGACCGAGACGACGGGGCCGAAGATTTCCTCCTGGAAGACGCGCATCTTGTTGTGGCCTTTCAGGATGGTGGGCTGGATGTAGTAGCCCTCGGAGAGCTCGCCCTCCATCTGGGCCGCCGCACCGCCGGCCAGCACCTCGGCGCCTTCCTCGACACCGATCTGCAGGTAGCTGAGGATCTTGTCCTGCTGTGCGCGGCTGGCCTGTGCGCCCACCATCGTGTCCATCAGGCGGGGGTCGCCCTGCTTGATGGCCTTCACGCGTTCGATGGCGCGGGCGATGAACTCTTCATAGATGTCTTCCTGGATCAGCGCGCGGCTGGGGCAGGTGCAGACTTCGCCCTGGTTGAAGGCGAAGAGCACGAAACCCTCGATCGCCTTGTCGAGAAAGGCGTCGTCCTTGGCCATCACGTCGGAGAAGAAGATGTTGGGGGACTTGCCGCCCAGTTCCAGCGTGACGGGGATCAGGTTCTCGGTCGCGTATTGCATGATCGTGCGGCCGGTCTGGGTGGAGCCGGTGAAGGCGATCTTGGCGATGCGGTTGGATTTCGCCAGCGCCGCGCCGACCTCGGCGCCGTAGCCGTTGACGATGTTCAGCACGCCGTCGGGCAGCAGGTCGGCGATGACCTCCATCAGCACCATGATCGCGGCGGGGGTCTGTTCCGCCGGTTTCAGGACGATGCAGTTGCCGGCGGCCAGCGCCGGGGCGAGCTTCCACGCGGCCATCAGCACCGAGAAGTTCCACGGGATGATCTGGCCCACGACACCAAGCGGCTCGTGGTAGTGATAGGCGACGGTGTCGGCGTCGATTTCGGACATCGCGCCTTCCTGGCCGCGCAGGACGCTGGCGAAGTACCGGAAATGGTCGACGGCGAGCGGGATGTCGGCATTGACGGTCTCGCGGATCGGCTTGCCGTTGTCCCATGTCTCGGCCACGGCGATCAGGTCGAGGTTTTCCTCGATCCGGTCGGCGAGTTTGAGCAGGATGTTGGCGCGTTCGGTGGCCGAGGTGCGGCCCCACGCGTCTTTGGCGGCGTGGGCGGCGTCGAGCGCCAGCTCCACGTCGGCGGCATCCGAGCGGGCGATTTCGCAGACCGGCTGGCCGGTGATCGGGGTCACGTTGTCGAAATACTTGCCGTTCACGGGCGGGGTGAATTTGCCGCCGATGAAGTTGTCGTAACGGGTCTTGAACGGCGATTGGAATTCCGCCGAGAGTTGCGTCTGTTCGTTCATGTTGGTTCCTCCTGGTCGCCTCGGGTCCTCCGCCCGAAGTCGTGACGACAGGGGTGACGTGCGAAGAGCGATTCGTCAGGAGGGGGGCAAGCGGTGGTGGCGCGGGGGTGTCTCAGAACTGAGACAGGTCGGGTCAGGTGTCGTCCAGACCCAGCCGTTTCATGCGCCGATAGAGCGTGGCGCGGCCGATTCCCAGCGCGCGGGCGGCCTCGGACACGTTGCCGCCAGCGCGGGTGAGGGCGCGCACGACGGCGGCGCGCTCGGCCTTCTCGAAGCCGCGGGGGCCGTCCTCGCGCCCGAAGATGTCCGAGGCGGGGCGGGGCGTGAAGACGCCGCTGGGCGACAGGCCGAGCGCCTTGCGGGCCTCGCGGGTGGCGCCCACCACGATGTCGTCGCCATCCACGGCCAAGAGCGTCGCCGCGCTGCCTTCGGCAGAATCGGCCACCACGATGCGGGCCTTCGGATAGGAGGCGCGAAAGAAATCTGCCTCGATCGCGTGGGCGGTCTGATCGACCATCGCGGCGATGAGGCGGTTATAGGCCTCGGTCTGGTCGACACGGGCCGAGGAGACGTCGAGCGCGGCCAGAAGCCCGCCATCGGGGCCGAAAATGGGCGCGTCCATGCAGCTCATGCCGATGTTGCGGGCGAGGAAGTGGTCGTCGCGGTGAATGGTGATACGGCGTTTCTCGGTCAGGCAGGTGCCGATGCCATTGGTGCCCTCCGCGGCCTCGGACCAGTCGGCGCCGACGGCGAGGCCCCAGTCCTCGAACGTGGTGCGGTCCCCGTCGGAACAGCGCTGGTCGAGGATGACGCCGCTTTCGTCGGTCAAGAGGACGCCGCAGCCCGAGAGGCCCACGAGACCGAAAAGCTGGTCAAGCTTGGGGGCGGCGATGGTCATGAAGCGGTCGAGGCGGGCGCGGCTTTCGTCGGCCACGCTGTGATCGACGCGCTGGCCCTGTGCCGGGGCGGCGGGATCGAGCCCGTGCCGTTCCATCGAGCGGTGCCAGGACGCGGCCAGTGCCGAGCGCGCGGCGGCGCTGGGCGAGTTCACCGCGTTCACGACCTTGTCGATATGGCGCTTCCTGTCCAGCCTGCCGATCCTCCCTGGGCCGGATGTTACCGGCAATCGGATTTCCGCGCAAATGGCGCTTTGACGCGAGGCGGGGTCGGGGGTCAGTCCAGCACGACGATACCGGAATGCTTCTGCTTGTGCTCGGGCTCCACGTGGATGGTGATCCGTGCGCCCTCGACCGCCTGTTTCAGGGCGGCTTCGACCCGGTCGCAGATCTCGTGCGCGTCGAAGACCGTGGTGTCGCCGGGCACGACGAGGTGAAAGTCGATGAAGATCGCCGGCCCGGCATGGCGGGTGCGCAGGTCGTGCGCCTCGACCGCGCCGCCGGCCTCGGTCGCGATGATCTCGCGCACGGTGTCGAGCGTTTCGTCGGATACGGCCTCGTCCATCAGGCCGCTGAGCGATTCGCGCACGACGCGCGAGCCGGACCAGAGGATGTTGACCGCGACGATGGCGGCCATGATCGGGTCGAGCATCCACCAGCCGGTGATCATCGCCAGAAGGACGCCAAGCGCGACGCCCGCCGAGGTGACGACATCGGTCCACAGGTGGCGTCCGTCGGCGACGAGCGCGGGCGACGAATTGGCTCGGCCGCGGGTGACCAGGACCCAGGCCCAGAGCGCGTTGAAGACCGTGGCGGCGCCGTTGATCAGAAGCCCCTCGACCGGCATGTCGAGTGCTGCGGGATCGAGAAAGCCGCGATAGGCCTCGCGCAGGATGACGAGTGCGGCGATGATGATCATCACGCCTTCGAGCACGGCGCTGAAGAACTCGGCCTTGTGGTGGCCGTAGGGGTGCGAGGAATCCGCCGGTATGGCGGCGATGCGGATCGCGATGAGCGCCGCGATGGCCGTGGCCACGTTGACGGTGCTTTCCAGGGCATCCGACAGAAGGGCCACCGAGCCTGTCAGCCACCACGCCAGGCTTTTGATCGCGAGCACGATCGCACCGACGAAGATGCTTGCCATGGCGAGCCGGAGGGTGGTGGACACTGGCGCCTCCCGTGGGTTGGGAAAATTCGGTCTAGCCCTGCGGGTGCGTGTTGGCAAGCGCCCGGGGCACGCCCCCTTTCCAGGACGGCCGCAAACCGGGGCAAACCCCCTTGCTTTACGCACGCTGTCGTCCTATACGGCGCTCTCATTCGCGCGGCCGGCCGAAGTGGCATGCCGAGTCGCGCATAAGACCGACCATCAAGAGGAGCCGGAAATGCCCAAGATGAAGACGAAATCGAGCTGCAAGAAGCGGTTCAAGGTGACGGCCAAGGGCCGCGTGGTGGCTGGCCAGGCCGGCAAGCGCCACGGCATGATCAAACGCACCAACAAATTCATCCGCAACGCGCGTGGCACCACGACGCTGAGCAAGGCTGATGAGCAGATCATCAAGCCGATGATGCCTTACGCACGCTGAGGAGGTTCGAGACATGTCGAGAGTCAAAGGTGGGACCGTTACCCACGCCCGTCACAAGAAAATCACCAACGCCGCAAAAGGCTATTACGGCCGTCGCAAGAACACCTTCAAGGTGGCGGCACAGGCCGTGGACAAGGCCAACCAGTACGCCACGCGCGACCGCAAGAACCGCAAGCGGAACTTCCGCGCGCTGTGGATCCAGCGGATCAACGCCGCCGTGCGCGCCCATGACGAATCGCTGACCTATTCGCGGTTCATCAACGGCCTGTCGCTGGCCGGTGTCGAAGTGGACCGCAAGGTCCTGGCCGATCTGGCCGTGCACGAACCCGCCGCATTCGGCGCCATCGTGGAACAGGCAAAAGGCGCGCTGACCGCGTAAGCCTGCCGTTCGAGGGACAAGAAACGAGCGCCGTCGGGTCACCCCGGCGGCGTTTTTCTTTGTGCCGGGATCGTTAACAATTTTCTAAAATCAGACATACTTTCTCCGCAAAGTTGTGCGATGCCTTTTGACACAACGGCCCGGAAAGGGCGGCAACCCAGGAGGCAGAGACATGGTACGCGTGATCGTGCAGACCCGCGACGGGCAATCCGAACTGAGTGAAAAGGCCAAGCGGCTGCTGGCGGCGCATGACCGCGAAGTGCGCGAAATGCGCAGCACGTCAGCGGCCTGAGTTCCATTGGCCCGGTCCGGGGCGGGCGTGTGGATGCGGCTCAGGCCGCGTCTGGCCGTCCGAACGTCGCGGTGTTGGCCGGCGCAAGAAAGATCGACGTGGTCAGCAGGCTGAAGACGAATTCGTAAACCTCCCACTGCCGGGGGATCTCGACCACCAGCATCACCACGCTGGCGACAATGCCCATGATTCCGTGACGCCATGACGGCACCGGCCAAGCCAGGCGGTCCGCGATGCGCGTGACAAGGCGGGATCTGCCGTAAAGCGCCGGCAACGCCAGCAGGTAGAGCAGGATCGCGACAGTTAGCCCGCTGCCGAACACCGTCTTGGTCAGCTGCTTGCCGCCCACGACGATGTTGTGCAGCGTGATTTCCTCCTGGAAGTTGACCTCCCGGAGCGAGGCGGGCGTCTCCAGCCCCAGGATGCGCTGCCCCCAGGAAATCTCTTCGCCCGTGCCGAAAACGAAGATCAGGGCGTAGATCGACAGGCAGAGCCCGGCCAGCGCCTGGCCTTTGCGGCACTGGCGCGCGGAGTGCCATGCCAGCACCAGCGCCGACACGAACAGCATGACGGCGGTGCCGTACTCGACGGGGCCGTCCTCGATGGCGAAGCCGGTGGCGAACTGAGTGTCGAAGCCCAGGATCCAGTAGACCAAGGTGAAGAGGAGACTGGCGTTCATCAGCCCGAAGAGGAACTGGTCCACGGGGGAAAGGTTGCGCATAGGGACCTGCTATTGTTGATTAAAAAGCCTGCCCGGCTGCGCTATGGTCCGTCGTTGGGGGTGTCAAGTAACCCGTGCGTGAGCGGGGGCCGGCGATCTCCCCTTGCCGGAGCGCGAGGGGCTGCCTGAAGCGTTCCGCCTTTGACCTGAGGCCTCAGCAAAAGGCGGAACGCGTCCAACGATTGTGCGGAGCACTGCATTTCTTGAAAATCCGTGATTCAGGTTTTTCGCGAAACGCTATAGGCTTTCCGCATGGATCACCGGGAGTTCATCGCCACCTTGCCTCGGGACGTATTGGCCGGGCTGACCGAGGCCGAGAATGCGCCCGGCGTATTCCGGCTGGCGGTGCATTTCGGGCTGATCGGGCTTTTCGGTGTCTGGATCGGGCTGGGCTGGCCTTTGTGGGGGGCGCTGCTGATTCCGCAGGGCATCGCCATCTGTTTCCTGTTCACGCTGGAGCACGAGGCGACGCACAAGACGCCGTTCCGGTCGCCCTGGCTGAATGAAGCGGTGGGGCGGGTGTGTGGCCTGCTGATCGTGCAGCCGTTCGAGTGGTTCCGGTATTTTCACCTTGCGCATCACCGGCACACCAACATCCCCGGCGAGGACCCCGAACTGCTGGCCGGGGCCAAACCCGAAGGCTGGCGCGCCTATCTTTGGCATGTGACCGGCCTGCCGTTCTGGGCGGCCATGCTGACCCGGACCCTGCGGAATGCGGCGGGGGTCGACCCGGGCGATTACGTGCCCGAGCGCGCGCGGCCGCGCTTGGTGAGGGAGGCGCGGGCGATGCTGGCGCTCTACGCCGTGGCGCTGGCGAGCCTCGTGGTGACGCCCTTGCTGTTCTGGGCCTGGATCCTCCCGGCGCTTCTGGGGCAGCCGTTTCTGCGGCTGTACCTGCTGGCGGAACACGGGCGCTGTGCCTTCGTGGCGGATATGTTCCGGAACACGCGCACCACCCATACCAACCGGATCGTGCGGTTCCTGGCGTGGAACATGCCCTATCACACCGAGCATCACGCCCTGCCGCAGGTGCCGTTCCACCGCCTGCCGGAGCTGCATGGCATGATGCAGGGGCATCACGGTGTCGTCTCGGACGGGTACGTGGAATTCACCCGAGAGTATGCCGCGACCTTGCGCTGATGGGCCAGTCGGGGTAACCGGCGTTCAAACCGGGATTGAGTGAAACGCCATGGATGACCTGAGAGACAAGTACCTGAGTGCCATTGCCGAGGCCGGTGACGAGGCCGCGCTGGAGGATCTGCGCGTGCAGGCCGTGGGCAAGAAGGGCGAAGTCGCGCTGAAGATGCGCGAGCTGGGCAAGATGACGCCCGAAGAGCGGCAGGAGATGGGGCCGAAGCTGAACGCGCTGAAGGACGAGATCAACTCTGCGCTGGCGGCCAAGAAGGTGGCGCTGGCGGATGCCGCGCTGGACGAACGGCTGCGCGAGGAATGGCTGGACGTGACCCTGCCGGGACGGCCGCGGCGGCAAGGCACGATCCACCCGATCAGCCAGGTGACCGAGGAAGTCACGGCGATCTTCGCCGACATGGGGTTCGCCGTGGCCGAGGGGCCGCAGATCGACACCGACTGGTACAATTTCGACGCGCTGAACATCCCCAGCCACCACCCGGCGCGGGCCGAGATGGACACGTTCTATATGCATCGGGCCGAAGGGGACGACCGCGCGCCCGACGTGCTGCGCACGCACACCTCGCCGGTGCAGATCCGGCACCTGGAAAAACACGGCGCGCCTTGCCGGATCATCGCGCCGGGCCGCGTCTATCGCGCCGATTACGACCAGACCCACACGCCGATGTTCCACCAGGTCGAAGGGCTGGCCATCGACAAGGATATCTCGATGGCGAACCTGAAATGGGTACTGGAGGAGTTCTTCACCGCCTATTTCGGCACCTCGGTGAAGACCCGTTTCCGGGCCTCGCACTTTCCCTTCACCGAACCGTCGGCGGAGGTGGACATCCAGTGCGCCTTTGAAGGCGGCACGGTCAAGGTGGGCGAGGGCGACGACTGGCTGGAAGTGCTGGGGTCGGGCATGGTGCATCCGCATGTGCTGCGCTCGGGCGGGATCGACCCGGATGAATGGCAGGGCTTTGCCTTCGGCATGGGGATCGACCGGATCGCGATGCTGAAATACGGCATCCCGGACCTGCGGGCTTTCTTTGATTCGGACCTGCGGTGGCTGCGGCACTACGGCTTCGCGGCGCTGGATGTGCCGACGCTGCATGGCGGCTTGAGCCGGTGACCGTCGGGCAGGGCATTCTGGCGCTTTTGTGCGTGATTGCCACTCTGCTTACCTATATCGCAATCAAGGTTGCGCGGGCGTTTCGGCGGCTGACCGAGGCGCGGATCAGGCTCTATACCGAGCATTTGACCCACTTGCACGGGATGGCGCATGCGCTGAACCACGGGCAGGATCTGCCTAAGCGTGCGCCGGGGGCGGACCGGGCGATCGACGTGATCGCGTCGGTCGCGGTGATGCGGGCCAGCACTGAGGCCTACGAGGCGGTGCTGGCGTATCACCATGCCCGGAGTGAGCGGCAGGGTGCGGCGCGGATCGAGGCCGCGAAGCAGGCGCTGGAGGCAAAGCTGGTCGAGCTGAATGCGCGGATGCGCGACGATCTGAAGCTGAACCGTGGCGCGGGCCAGATTCCGAATGCAGAGCTGTTTCGCGCCCAGCGCGGATCGTGATCGCGTAGACAGCGCAGCGTTCGTGGCCTAGGCTGAGCGCGAAAGGAGCCCTGTCATGGCGCTCACGCAGTTGATCTATGCCTCTCGCCCCTTCGGATACGACGATGCGATGCTGGCCGGTATCCTGCTGGATGCGCGGCGGTGCAATGAACGGGACGGGATCACCGGGGCGTTGATCTGTCGGGCGGATCTGTACCTACAGTTGCTGGAAGGGCCCGACAAGGCCGTTAGGCACTGTTACGCGCGCATTCGGCAGGATGACCGGCATATCGAACCGCGCAACCTGCTGGAGCGGTCGATCAAAACGCGATTGTTCCCGGCCTGGGCGATGAGGGACGACCCAGCGCAATCTTGGGTCTGGAGCCGCGAGGCGGTGCGCGCGGGCGCGGTGGAACAGGCGACCGAGGACGAGGTTCTGGGCTTTTTCAACCGGCTGGCGGCGGACGGCGTGGTGCCTTTTCCGCAGGATTAGGGTCTTTTGCTTGCCAATTCGGGCGGCGTGGTCTTTCTAGGGCGCGACTTTCGACAGACCCGGGGAGAGTGCCATGCAGATGTTCAAGGACAAGCGCCATGTGAATGCCGAGACACGCCGGCTTTACGCCATTTTCGAGCTGTTGCACACGCTGGCGGATTTCGTCGCCGCGTTCTCGTTCCTGATCGGGTCGATCCTGTTTCTGTGGAAGGCGACGGAAACGGTGGCGGTCTGGCTGTTCATCGTGGGGTCCGTGTTCTTTTGCCTGAAACCGACGCTGAAGCTGATCCGCGAGGTCAAGCTGGCCTCGGTCGGGGATACGGAGGACCTGGCGGAGCGGTACAGGCCTTGAGGTTTCGCGCCCGCAACGGCTCTGTTTTGCGCAAGGACCGGGCGCGATGGCGGTGCCAGTGCGGTCGCGCTTGACTTGGACGTGGCATCGGCTCAGCCTCTCGCGCAAAGGAGAGCGGACATGAAAGATCAACCGGCTGACAATTTTACCCTGCGCGCACGGCGCGAGGGCGGCGGCACGCCCAGGCTGAACGACTGGGGAGCGGATAGTGACTATGGCACGTTGCGGTCGGTGCTGCTGGGGCCAATCGAGAATTACCGCTGGCTGAAGACCTCGTCGGTGAGCAAGAAGACGCTGCGGCGGGGGGTGGAATTTGACCCTAACGTTGCGAAAAAACAGCATTCCGAGATGATGAGCGCCTATGAAAGCGCGGGCGTCGAGGTGCAGACCCATGTGCCGGATCCGGAACTGCCCTACCAGGTTTATGCGCGGGACAGTTCGGTGATGACGCCCTATGGCGCAATCATCACGCATATGTCGCAACACTGGCGCCGGGGCGAGAATTTCCGGGCGATCGAGACCTACCAGGGCCTTGGCATTCCGATTTACGATTTCGTCACTGCGGGCACCTTCGAGGGGGGCGATTTCAACGTGATCGAGCCGGGGTGTGTTCTGATCGGCTGGGAAGGCGAAGAAGGCCGGTCGATGCATGAGGGCGCGCGGCAGGTCGCGTCGTGGATGGAGGCCGAGGGCTGGGAAGTGAAGCTGGCCGATATCGACCCGTTCTATGTGCATATCGACCTGATGGTGGTGATGCTGGCGCCGAAGCTGGCTGCGGTCTGCACCGATTGCACCGATCCCGAGATCGTCGACTGGCTGCGCGCGAAGAAGATCGAGATCGTCGAGGTGCCGTTCCAGGAGACCATCGCTCTGGGCTGCAACGTGGTGGCGCTGGGGCAGGACCGGGTGCTGCTGCCCGAGGGGTCGAAGACGCTGAAGGAGAAGCTGCGCGCGCTGGGGTTCACCATTTACGACCCGGACCTGAGCATGATCACCCAAGGGGGTGGCGGCGTGCATTGCATGTGCCAGAGTCTGATTCGCGACCCGGGGTGATCTGAATGAGTGGCTGCGCCACGCTTTATTGTGGGGAAGAGGGGCCAGCCCCTCACGTTGAAACTGCGTTTCAACGCTCTCCCCGGGATATTTCCGGCCAGAAGAAGAAATCGTGAGGCGGGCTCTGCCGGTCTGCCTTGTCCTGTTCTGGGGCGGGATGGCGCGGGCACATGCGTCGGAGCAGAGTTTCGTTCTTCTGTTGCCGACGGATGTCTACATTTCGGCTGGGGTGGCGAGCGTCGTCCTGACGGTACTGTTGCTGGCGGTGTTGCCGGCGCGGGCGGGCGAGGCGGTGTTTTCGCCGGTGCCGCTGGTGCGGCGGCCACGTTGGGCATTGCGGCATGGGACCAGCCTGCTGGCGACGGGGATCCTGGCATTCGGCGTCTGGCAGGGCTTTGCCGGGCCGCGCACGCCGATGGAGAACCCGATGCCGCTGTTGACCTGGACGGTGTGGTGGGTGGTGCTGGTGAGCCTGCAAGGGTTGATCGGCAATCACTGGCGCTGGACGAACCCGTGGACCGGGGTGGTGGCGGTGTTGGCGCGGTGGACGGGGATGCGGGCGTTGATGCGCTATCCGCGCGGCTGGGGGTATTGGCCGGCGGTTGTGCTGTTCCTGGCGTTCGCGGCGTTCCTGTTGTGCGACCCGGCGCCGGCGGATCCGGCGCGGTTGGCCAGTGTCGTGGGGTTATACTGGTACGCGGTACTGTTCGGGGTGCTGCTGTTCGGGCCGGCGTTCCTGCTGCGGGGCGAGATGGTGACGGTCATGATGCGGGCCTATGGGCGCATGGGGCTGTTTGCCAAGGCGCGCGGGCGGCTGGCGGTTGGCCTGTGGGGCTGGCAGGGCGTGGTGCGGCGGGCGCCGCCGCTGGCGCTGGCGGTGCTGATGGTGTTCCTGCTGGGGACGGGCAGCTTTGACGGGCTGCACGAGACTTTCTGGTGGCTGGGGGTGATCGGGGTCAATCCTCTGGAGTTTCCGGGGCGGTCGGCGGTGGTGGTGCCGAATCTCATTGGATTGGTGGTGGCGAATTTCGGTCTGTTGGCGGTGTTCGCCGCCTGCCTGTGGCTGGGCGAGCGCATTGCCGGGACCGGGCGGAGCCTGCGGGCGTCGGTATGCCTGTTCGCTCCGTCGATCCTGCCGATCGCGCTGGGCTATCACGTGGCGCATTACCTGCCGGCCTTCCTGGTCGAAGGGCAATACGTGGTGCTGATGCTGGATGATCCGTTGTCGAACGGGGCCCACTTGCTGGGCCTCGACGGGTTCTATGTGACCACGGGCTTCTTCAACACCCAAGACACGGTGCGGCGGATCTGGCTGAGCCAGGCCGGGGCCGTGGTGGCGGGGCATGTCGTCGCGATCCTGATGGCGCACTCGCTGGCCATGCGGGACAGGCCCGACCGGCGGCGCGCCGTGCTGGGGCAGGCGCCGCTGGCGGTGTTCATGGTGGCCTACACGTTCTTCGGGCTGTGGCTGCTGGCCTCGCCGCGCGGTTGAGGGCAGTCCGGTCAAAACACTGGACAAACCGGGGCGGGCTTCGCAGGATCGTGCCAAAGTCATTTCAAAGAACGGGGAGAGTTCGCGATGACCAAGCTGATCAAGGGCACGTCGCGCCGGGGCGCGTTGAAAACACTGGCCGGAGCAGCGGCGGGCGCGGCGAGCCTGCCGCTTTGGGCGCGGTATGCGCAGGCGCAGAGCTCGGAGCCGATCAAGATCGGGTTTCAGCAGCACAGCACCGGCATCGGGGCCGCCTATGGCCGCTGGTACGGGCGCACCACCGAGGCGGCGGTGAAGTTGATCAACGAGGGTGGCGGCATCAACGGACGGAAGATCGAGATCATCGCCGAGGATGACGGCACGGATCCCAAGCGCGGTGCCGAGGTGGTGGAGAAATTCGCCAACCAGCATGGCTGTGACGTCGGTTTCGGCACGCTGTTTTCCCACGTGGTGATCGGGTCTGCGCCGCGGGCAGGGGAGTTGAAGCTGCCCTATTTCGTGGTCTCCGAGGGGCATCACGTGGCGAGCGGGATGCTGAACCGCTATACCCTGCAACCGGGCATCACGGACGTGAAGAGCCAGGTGCAGGCGATGGCGCCTTACGTGTCGGAGAACCTCGGGAAAAAGGTCACGATGATCTTCCCCGATTTCGCCTTCGGTCACGATCACCGGGATTTCTTTACCGCCGCGATCGAGGAACAGGGCGGCGAGGTCTTGGAGCAGATCGCGATTCCGCCCAGCGAGACGAGCTTTACCAAGTATTTCCCGCAGATCCCACGCGATACCGAGGTGCTGTATCACGTGATGGTCGGCCCTGCCGTTCTGACCTTCGTGAAGGAATTGGGCGAGTTTTTCGGCGACCAGGGGCCGGAAATCTTCGGCTTTATCGACAGCCTGGAGGCGGTGGATATTTCCAGCCCGGGCCTGGAGTTTTTGGAAGGGACGTATTTCTGGGAAGGGATGCCGCGCTACGCGCAGGAGGACCAGAGCGAGCACGAGGCGTTCTATCGTGAGGCCGTGGGCGTGGACGAGACCGGCGCGTCGGTCAGCGACCCGAGCGACGTGTCGACCTATGCGCATATGTTCGGCTGCTGGGAGACGCTGCACATCATCAAGGCAGGAATGGAAGCGTCGGGCTATGCCGGGCCGCTGGACCGCGCAAAGCTGATCGAGGCGGTCGAGGCGATGGGCGATATGCCCGAAAGCCAGGCGCATCCGCAGGGGGCCAAGCGGTTCAATGGCAAGACGCACCAGGTGTTCGGGCATCAGCATATCAGCCGGGTCGAGAACGGGCGACTGGTGCGGGTGCACACGACGTCGATCGACGACACGATGTATCCCGACGAGGTGGATTACACCACGCAGCCGCTGTGATGCGTGCGGCGGGCGGGGGCGTGTGACCTGACCTGATGGAATTCGGACCTCATCTTATCCTCGCCACGCTGGAAGGCGCGGTGACGGCTGCGGTGCTGGCGCTGACCGCCGTGGGCCTGAGCCTTGTGTTCGGCGTGATGCGGGTGGTGAATATCGCGCATGGCGAGTTCTACATGCTGGGTGCGGTGATTGCCTGGTACGTCGCGCAGATGGTGGGGGGGCATCCGGCGCTGGGGTTCGTTGCCGCGTTGGTGATCGCGCCGCTGGTCGTGGGGGCGCTGGCGGCGGCGGCGGATGTGACCATACTGAAGCATATTGAATATGATCCGGAGCGGACGATCGTGGCGACGATTGGCTTGCTCTATGTAATCCAGCAACTGACCCTGATGACCTATGGCCCCGAGGCGCGCCCCGTGGAGGCACCCTTCAGTGGCCGGGTCGAGCTGCCGTGGTACGAGTGGTTCGAGACGCTGTTCGGCATGGCGCAGCCCTGGGGCTGGAGCATCACCTCGTACAAACTGTTCGTAATCTTTGCCGCGGGCGCGGTGTTGTGCGGCGTCTGGGCGATGATGGCGCGGACGAGGATCGGGTTGTTGATGCGGGCGACGCAGGCGGATCGGGACATGGCGCTGGCCTTTGGCATCCCGGTGGAGCGGGTCTATGCGCTGGTCTTCGGGATCGGCGCGGGGCTGGCGGCGCTGGGGGCGGTGCTTATCGTGCCGATCCAGCAGGCGCATTACCTGATGGGGGTGGAGCCGTTGCTGCTGGCCTTCATCGTGGTCATCATCGGGGGGCTGGGGAGCCTGCCGGGAACCGTGCTGGCGGCGCTGTTCATCGGGTTGAGTGACGGGATCATCTCGGTCTTCTTTTCGCCGACGCTGGCGAAGATTTTGGCGACGCTGCTGGTGGGGCTGGTGCTGGTGTTCCGGCCGCAGGGCCTGTTCGGGACCAGAACGGCATGAGCATGGGCGGGCGCGTTCTGGGGCTGCACCTGGGCCTACTGGTGGTGCTGTTCGCGTTGCAGTTCGTGCTGCCGGCGTATCACCAGGGGAACATTGCGCGGATCATGGTGCTGGCGTCTTACGCCGTGGGGTACAACATCCTTTTCGGCTACACGGGGCTGTTGAGCCTTGGGCACGCGTTGTTTTTTGCGGCGGGCATGTACGGGATGGGGCTGACCATCCAGCACGCGGGGTTCACGCCCGCGCCCGCGTTGATCGCGGGGATCGTGGCGGGGGCTCTGGTGGCCGGGGGGCTGGCGCTGTTGGCGCTCAGGACCTCTGGCGTGGCGTTCATGATCGTGACGCTGATGTTCGCGCAGGCGGGCTACCTGACGATCCTCTATTTCGGGGAATACACGCGGGGCGACGAGGGGTTTGTGATCCAGCAGGCGCAGCGGGTGCTGTGGGGGATCGACCTGATCGACCCGACGGCGCGGTATTTCGCGGCCTGGGGGCTGTTCTCGGTCTGCTTCCTACTGTCGTTGTGGCTGGTGCAGAGCCGGTTCGGGCGGACTCTGATCGCCATCCGCGAAAACGAGGAGCGGGTGCGGATGCTGGGCTACGACACCTATGCGCACAAGCTGGGGGCGATGGTGGCGTCGGGCACGATCTCGGCGGCGGCGGGGGCCTTTTACGGCCTTCTGTTCGGCTATGCCGGAGCCACCTTCGGGTCGGTGCAGTACTCGATCTTTCCGCTTTTGTGGGTGCTCTTGGGCGGCGCGGGCACCGTGCTGGGGCCGTTCGTGGGCACGCTCTTCATGTTCTACCTCATCGACCTCAGTTCCGGCGTCACCTCGGCCTATATGCTGATCGCGGGCGTGGCGCTGGTGGCGCTGACGCTCTTCGCGCCGCAGGGCCTGACCGGCGAAGTGCGGCGGCGGCTGTGGAAGGGACTGCCGTGATGCTGCTGAAGGTGCGGGGACTGTCCAAGTCGTTTGACGGGTTGCAGGCGGTCACGAACGTGGATTTCGACTTGCCGCAAGGCGAGGTGAGGGCGCTCATTGGTCCGAACGGGGCAGGCAAGACGACGCTGGTTGGCATGATCTGCGGGCGGATCGCGCCGACATCCGGGACCGTGACGTTCGACGGCGAGGACATCACCAGTCTGCCTGCGCACAAGCGGATCCTGAAGGGGATGGCGTACACTTTCCAGATCACCTCGATCTTTCCGCGTCTGCCGGTGCAGGAGAACGTGGCGCTGGCCGCGCGGCGGCGGTTGCAGGGTCGCGCGGTGGAGCCCGCCGTGGCGGAGGCGTTGGGGCGTGTGGGACTGGAAGGGCAGGCCGGTGAGGAGGCGGGGAACCTCAGCTACGGGCACCAGCGCCTGCTGGAGATCGCGATGGGGCTGGTGCAGGCGCCGCGCTTACTGATCCTGGACGAGCCGACGCAGGGCCTTTCGGAGGGCGAGATCGACGCGTTCAAGGCGTTGATCCGGGACCTGGCGGGCGAGACGACGATCCTGCTGATCGAGCACAACATGAAGGTGGTGATGGAGACCGCCGACACGGTGAGCGTGCTGAACTTCGGAGAGATGCTGGCCGAGGGGACGCCGGAGCAGATCCACGAGAATGCCGACGTGCAGGCGGCCTATCTGGGGACCGGATGATGCTGGAACTGCAAGCGGTCAATTCGGGGTATGGCGCGGCGCAGGTGTTGCGGGATCTGTCCTTGCGGGTTGAGGCGGGGGAGATCCTGTGCCTGCTGGGCCGAAATGGCGCCGGCAAGACCACCACGATGCAGACGATCATGGGGCTGTTGCCGCTGATGTCGGGGCGGATCACGCTGGACGGGCAGGATATCGGCAGCCTGCCCCCGCACGAGGTGCCGCGGGCCGGGATCGGGTATATCCCGCAGGGGCGGCGGCTGTTCGCGGGCCTCAGCGTGGCGCAGAACCTGGAGATCGGGTTGCAGGTGCGTGGCGCGGGCAAGGACGTTCTGGACGAGGTGCTGGAGCTCTTTCCCCGGTTGCGGGAGCGGATGGACCAGCCGGCGCAGACCCTGTCGGGCGGAGAGCAGCAGATGCTGGCCACGGCGCGGGCGTTGTGCATCCAGCCCAAGGCGCTGCTGCTCGATGAGCCGACCGAGGGGCTGCAACCCTCGATGATCGAGGCGATCCGGCAAGTCATCGTCAAGATGCGCGCGCAGGGCGTGGCGATCCTGCTGGTGGAACAGCGGGTCGATGCGGTACTCTCGGTGGCCGACCGGGTGGCATTCATCGAGAACGGGCGCAACGGCGAGGTGCTGAGTGCGGAAGCGCTGCGGCAGGATCACTCGATCGTGGATCGTTACGTGGGGGTTTGACGCGTTTCGCCTCTCGTTGATCCGCAAGGGTGACGGCAAAACGCTTTGAGTTGACAGGGCGAAATGCGGCGGCGCACGATGAGCGCACCCCGGCATGGAGAGCGCGGTGAGCGGTTACATGAGGCCCGAGACCCTTGACCATGCGCTGGCATTGCTGGCGCAGAGTGGCGGGCGCGTGGCGGCGGGATGCACCGATCTGTTTCCGGCGACGGCGGCACGGGCGTTGCAGGGGCCGGTGGTGGACATCAGCCGCGTGGCGGGCCTGCGCGGGATCGCGCGGGGTGACGATGGTGTGCGGATCGGGGCGGCAACCACCTGGAGCGATATCGTGAAGGCCGACTTGCCGCCCGCCTGCGAGATGCTGAAACAGGCGGCGCGCGAGGTCGGCGCGGCGCAGATCCAGAACGCCGGGACACTGGGCGGGAACATCTGCAACGCCTCGCCCGCGGCGGACGGGGTGCCGTGCCTGCTGGCGCTGGAGGCGGAGGTCGAGTTGGCCTCGGCCACGGGACTGCGGCGGATGCCGTTGGAACGCTTCATCACCGGGCCGCGCAGGACGGCACTGAAGCAAGGCGAGGTCGTCACGGCGATACACCTTCCGCATCCGGCATTGGCGGGACGCTCGCGCTTTCTGAAGCTGGGCGCGCGGAGATACCTGGTGATCTCGATCGCCATGGTGGCGGTGCGGCTGGAGGTGACGGACAGCACGGTGTCGCGGGTCGCGATGGCGGTCGGATCGTGCAGCGCGGTGGCCCTGCGATTGTCTGCGGTCGAGGCGGCGCTGATCGGGCGCAAGGCCGACCATACGCTGACGGATCGTGTCGACGCAGAGGCCGTGGCGGCCGCATTGTCGCCGCTCGACGATATCCGCGCCGATGCCGCGTATCGGAGCCACGCCGCAACGGAATTGCTGCGCCGGGCTGTGGCGGATGTCGCGTGTGCGGGGCGCGCGGGATGAACCGGCCCATGGACACCTGTACCCTGACCGTGAACGGCCGGCGCCAGGTTCTGCCGGCGGACCCGGCACGGCGTTTGTCCGAGGTGCTGCGCGACGGTCTGGGCTTGCGCGGCACCAAGGTGGGCTGTGACGCCGGGGATTGCGGAGCGTGCACGGTTCTGCTGGACGGGGCGCCCGTTTGCGCCTGTCTGACGCCGCTGGGCCAGGCCGAAGGCCGCAGCATCGAGACGATCGAAGGGCAGAAGAACACCCCGTTGCAGCAGGCGTTCCTGCGGCACGGTGCGGCGCAATGCGGGATCTGCACGCCCGGGATGGTGATGACGGCGGAGGCCTATCTGCGCGGCGCGCGCGCCCCGACACGGGCCGGAGCCGAGGAGGCGCTGGGCGGTGTCCTGTGCCGGTGCACGGGCTACACCAAGATCATCGACGCTGTGATGGATGCGGCCCCCGGCACGGTGGCGGAGATGCCGCAGCCGGGCCGGGCGGTGGGCGCGGCCGTGGCGCGGCTCGACGGGGCGGCGAAAGTCGACGGCACCGAAGCCTATGGCGCGGATGTGGTGCCGCAGGATGCGCTGCTGGTGCGCGCGGTGCGGGCCCCTTATGCGCCGGCGTCCTTTGCCTTTGGCGATATCGACGGATGGGCTGCGGACAAGGGCGTGCGCGTCTTCACCGCAAGGGATATCGCCGGGACCAACCGTTTCGGCGTGATCCCTGCGTTCCGCGACCAGCCGGCATTGGCCGAGGACCGGGCGCGGCTGGCGGGCGAGGCGGTGGCGCTGGTCGCGGGCAAGCCTGCGATCATCGAGGCCTTGGACCTGTCGGGATTTCCGGTCGCCTGGCGCGAGGATCCGGCGGACCGCCCGGTGCACGACGCGCATCCCGACAACCTGTTGATCGCGGGCAAGGTCCGGCGCGGCATGGCCCGAGAGGCGATGGCCGACGCGGTCGTCATGGTCCACGGCACCATGCGGACGGGATATGTCGAGCACGCCTATATCGAGCCCGAGGCCGGCGTCGCCTGGATGGACGGCGAGACGCTGGTGATCCGGGCCTGCACGCAGGCGCCGATCATGGACCGGGACGATACCGCCGCCGTGCTGGGACTGCCGCCCGAGGCGGTGCGGATCATTCCGGCGGCGACTGGCGGCGGGTTCGGGTCCAAGCTGGACGTCTCGCTGCAGCCGCTGATCGGGCTGGTCGCGCTGAAGACCGGACAGCCGGCGCGAATGGTCTATAGCCGGGCCGAAAGCATGGCCTCGACCACGAAGCGGCACCCGTCGGACATGCGTGGAACCATCGGTGCCGACGCCGAGGGGCGTATCGTGGCGATGGAGTTCGACGGCGATTTCAATACGGGAGCGTATGCAAGCTGGGGGCCGACCGTGGCCGGGCGCGTGCCGGTCCATGCCTCTGGGCCGTATTTCATCCTCAACTACCACGCCGAGGCGCGGGCGAATTACAGCTATCAGCCGATCTCCGGCGCGTTCCGGGGGTTCGGCGTGCCGCAGGCGGCGATCCTGCAGGAGACGCTGTTCGACGATCTGGCGAACCAGCTGGGCATAGACCGGCTGGCCTTCCGCAGGTTGAACGCGTTGCGCGATGGGCAGGCGACGGTGTGCGGTCAGACGCTTTACGGCGTGGGGATCGGGGCGTGCCTGGAGGCGCTGGAGATGCCGTGGCAGGACGCCTTGCGCCGGGCCGATGCGGCCAATGCCAGGGGCGGACACATTCGGCATGGCGTTGGTATCGCCTCCTGCTGGTACGGATGCGGGAATACGGCCATCGCCAATCCGTCGACCATTCGGATCGGGCTGACGCGCGACGGACGGCTGTGCCTGCACCAGGGCGCGGTGGATATCGGGCAGGGGTCGAACACGGTGATCCCGCAGATCGCGGCGGATGCGCTGGGGCTGCCCTTGGCGCAGTTCGAGATCATCGGGGCCGATACCGCGCTGACGCCGGACTGCGGGAAGACGTCCGGGTCGCGCCAGACCTACGTGACCGGCAGTGCGGCCTTGCGCGCCGGGCGGGCTTTGCGGGCGCTGATCCTGAAGCAGACGAATATGGGGCCGGAGGCGGTGTTGCGGCTGGACGGTACCGTGCTGCGCGTCAGCGATGGTGAACGCGAGCAACAGATTGATCTGACAGACCTTTCCGAGCAGGCGCATGGCTATGTGCTGTGGGCCGAGGAAAGTTACGATCCGCCGACCCAGCCGCTGGACGAGGATGGACAGGGGGTGCCCTATGCCGTCTATGGCTACGGCGCGCAGCTGGTGGAGCTGTCGGTGGACATCCGCCTGGGGACGGTGAAGGTGCACAGGATCACCGCGGCGCACGATCTGGGCCGGGTGATCAATCCGCAACTGGCTGAGGGGCAGGTCGAGGGCGGCATCGCGCAGGGGCTGGGACTTGCGCTGATGGAGGAGTTCATACCGGGGCGCACCGAGAACCTGCACGATTACCTGATCCCCACCACGGGCGACATGCCGGAGATCGAGACGATTTTCCTGGAGGTGCCGGACCCGGAAGGGCCGATGGGCGCCAAGGGGCTGGGCGAGCATGTGCTGATCCCCACCGCCCCCGCGATATTGAACGCGATCCGGGATGCGACGGGGGCGTTGGTGACTGAGCTGCCCGCGCTGCCGCACCGGGTATTGGCGGCGATCCGGGAGGCGGGGCATGGCTGAGCGGGGGCAGGAGGAAAAGATCCGCTGCGATGCCTGCCCGGTCATGTGCTATATCGCGCCGGGCAAGATCGGGGCGTGCGATCGCTATGCCAACGAGGGTGGCCGCATCGTGCGGTGTGATCCCTTGACCATACTAGACCGTAGGGTTGCCAAGGGAGATGCGGTGAAGCCGTTCCTTGGGCCGGAGTGGGACGGCGAGATCCTGGGCGGCGAGGAGGTATTCGTCAGCGGCGTGGGGGCGGGCACGACCTATCCCGATTACAAGCCCGCGCCCTTTATCGTGAGCCGCAAGGTCGAGGGGGCCGATTTCGTCACCGTGGTGACCGAGGCGATCTATTCCTATTGCGGGGTGAAGGTGAAGATCGACACCGACCGGCACCTCGGGCACGAGACCGCGACCGTGCGCAGCAATGGCGAGGCGGTGGGGCATGTGACCACCTCCGAATATGGCTCGCAGATGCTGTCGCTGGGCGGGGTCGATCACCTGACCGGCGGCGGTAAGGCCGAGGGGCGCGCGACCTGCGATGCGCTGATGCGGCTGTGCAACCGCGAGGCGGTGGAACTGGAGATCGACGACGGCGCGACGGTGGTCGTTGAGGCCGGGCAGGCGCCCGTGGTCAATGGTCAGCGCGAGGAGCGGATGCGCGTCGGCTGCGGCTCGGCCACGATCGGCATGTTCGCCAGCCAGTGGCACGGGCTGGTGGACGAGGTGGTGGTGGTGGACGACCATATCACCGGAGTGGTCAGCGAGCACCAGGCGGGCAAGGTGCTTGGCTGGCTCGATACCGGCATTCGCATCAAGGGGCGACGTTCGACGCCGGGGCGGTATTTCCGGGTGGCCGAGCCGGGACAGGGCTGGGGCGGTACCGACCTGGACGATCCGCTGGCGATCCTGAATCCATGGCTGGAAAAGAAAGGCGCGCGGCCGGGGCTGACGCTTTTGATGGTCAGCACCACGGGGGAGCATCACGGGTACTATGTTCTGGATGACGACTTGCAACCGCGCGAGGCGGAGTTGCCGGAGGCGTTGAAACCGTCGGTGGCGCTGATTGCCGAGAATTGCGAGCCGGCGCTGTGCACGGTGATGTTCCAGGCGGGGGCGGGTGGGTCGCTGCGCTCGGGCGTGACGCAGAACCCGGTGAAGCTGACCCGCTCGGTGCAGGCGCTGAAGACGCGGGTGACCTGTGGCGGGGCGCCGGCCTTCGTCTGGCCCGGGGGCGGGATCACGCTGATGGTGGACGTGCTGAAGATGCCGGAAGGATCGTTCGGGCATGTGCCGACGCCCGCGCTGGTGGCGCCGCTGGAATTCACCCTGAGCCGGGCGGATTACCGTGCGCTGGGCGGACATGATGCGTCCGTGCGGACGGTGAGCGATATTCTGAAGCATGGCGGCGAGTACGGCAGCGCGGTGCGTGTCGTGGAGGGCGAGTGATGCCGGGCGCGCAGGCGAACTGGTTGCCGGATGGGCAACGGCTGCACCTGCATCACGGACCAATCGACATGATCGTGGGCATCGAAGGCGCGGGGCGGGACGCGGCGTTTCAGAGAGCGGTGGCGCGGTTCGAGACGTTGCTGGACGAGTTGGTGGCGGAGCTGCCGCGTTTGCGCAGCCCCTTGGGCGGGCAAGTCGAGGGAGAGACGGCGCGGCGCATGGTCGAGGCGGTGCGGCCCTTTGCGCCGGAGTTCGTTACGCCGATGGCGGCGGTGGCGGGCGCGGGCGCGGAGACGATCCTGGCGGCCATTCGGGGCGGGTCGGGCGTGCGCAAGGCCTATGTGAACAACGGCGGCGACGTCGCCTTTCACGTCGGTCCGGGAGAGGCGATGCGGTTGGCGATTGCAAGCCCGGTGCCGGGGCATGTGACCCTGCGGTCCGGTGACCCTGTACGCGGGGTGGCGACTTCGGGCGCGGGCGGGCGGAGCCATTCGCTAGGCATTGCCGATGCGGTGACGGTGCTGGCGCGGGACGCCGCGACAGCCGACGCCGCCGCCACGCTGATCGCCAATGCCGTGGACCTGCCGGGGCATCCGACGATTGTCCGTGTTCCGGCCTGCGAGGTGTCGCCTGACAGTGACCTTGGCGCGCGCGCGGTGACGCGGGCGGTCGGGGCGCTGACCCCGGCGGAGGTTGCCGAGGCGCTGGAGGCCGGGCGCGCCCATGCGGCAGGGCTGGTGACGCGGGGCGTGATCCATGCGGCCTGCCTGAGCCTGCGTGGGCAGTGCGTGACCGTCGGCGAGAGTTTGATGATCGAAGAAAGAGAGCCAGAACATGCCTGACTTCACCCTGCGCAAGACCACGCTTTTCGTCGAGGAGATCCGTCACGACGGCGGGCCTGCCGCCGGGACGCCGCGCCGCCGCGCCGCCATGGCGGCTCTGGTGAGAAACCCCTTTGCGGGCAGCTATGCCGAGGATCTGCAATCGGCGATGGACGACTTGAAGCCGCTGGGCCTGATGATGACCGACCGTCTGATCGAGGCGATGGGCGGCCCTGAGGGCATCGACGGCTATGGCAAGGCCGCCATGGCGGGCGAGGCCGGGGAGCTGGAGCATACCGCGCTGTGGCATGTGCCTGGGGGATACGCGATGCGCGCGCGGCTGGGCGAGGCGAAGGCGATCGTGCCCTCGTCGATGAAGCAGGGCGGGCCGGGGAGCCGGATCGACGTGCCGCTGGGGCATATCAACGCGGCCTATGTGCGCAGCCATTTCGACGGAATGGAAGTGGGCCTGCCCGACGGACCCCGTGCCGATGAGCTGCTTTTCGTGCTGGCGATGAGCCGGGGCGGGCGTATCCACGACCGGATGGGCGGCCTGACGGTGGACGAGGTAAAGGGCGAGGACGGGCTGCGCTGAAGGCGTTGGGGGGCTTTGCCCCCGTCCCGGGCAGGCCCGGGCCTCCCCCAGGATATTTTTGGCCAGAGGAAAAGGGAAGCGTCCGCGCGGGCAGGCCCCGTACGGGATATGTTCGAGGACCACGTATGACCCTGAACGCAATAGGGTTCCAAACAGGCCAATGATCGCGCGGAAATATGCGGGGGCGGTTTCGTCATCCCGGACGTCGGCTATGGGGACGGAGTTGCCGTTCAAGACGGAGGCGAGCGTCAGCCCAAGGGAGGGGCTGACGATGGCCGGGCCGCTTCGCGGCTGTTAACCGGCTGGGGGCGCGACATGGTCGCGATCATCAACGCGTCTGGTAAGGGGCGTCCGCGCGGGGGGCTGACCTTTGGGATTGAACCCTCTATAGGCGTCAGTTGAGAAGCGATCGGACTGCACCTGACATGAGCGATACCCCAACCAAGACACGTCAGCCGCTGTATAGCGACGCGGACAAGCGGAACATGCGGTGGTTCTGGCGGAACTACCTGCGCAAACACCAGGGCAAGCTGTTGCTGGTTCTGCTGCTGATCCTGGTGCAGGGGTTGGTTTACCAGCAGTTCCTGGCGTTGACCGAGGACGGGTTGCGGGTGATCTTCGAGGCGGGCGCGATGCGTGAACTGATCGAGGTCTGTATCGTCGTGTTCGTGCTGTTCGCCGTACGCGGCGTGGTGTCCTTCCTGGCGCCGATGATCACGGTCAAGGTGTCGAACCAGGCGATCTTCGAGATGCGGCGGGACCTGGTGGGGCACCTGATGTCGCTGGACCTTGCCTATTTCGAGCGCACCAAGTCGGGCGAGATCATCCAGAAGCTAGTGACGCAGACGCAGCAGATCGGCGCCTTCGTGGGCCTGGGCGTGGCGGGCGCGCTGCGCGACGCGGTGACGGTGGTCGTGGTGTCGGGGTACCTTATCTGGAAGAACCCGATCCTGTTCGTGTCGGCCATCGTGGTGCTGCCGTTCATAATCGTGGTGATGAATTTCGTCTCGGACCGGGTGAAACAGGCCCAGGGCGAGGCCGAGGAGGCACTGGGCGGCTACATGAACGGGATCGAGGAGACGGTGAACGGGATGCGCACCGTCAAGATCGCCCGGCAGGAGGAGGTCGAGAAAGACCGGCTGATGCGCGGGACCGATGCGATCCGGCAGCTGACGACCCGGGTGCAGGTGACCCAGGCGCTGGTGCTGCCGTCGATCGACCTCAGCTCGGCCTTTGTCTATGTGCTGGTGATCGGGGGCGGGGGCTACATGGTGCTGTCGCCCGCATACGACGTGGATGGCGCGGGGATCATCACCTTCCTGCTGGGCATGGTCATGGTCTTCGACCCAGCGCGCCTGCTGGCACAGTTCTTCGGCGGGCTGCAATCGAGCCTGGTGCTGCTCGACCGGGTGCGAAGCCTTTACGACCAGGAGCCAAGCATCAGGGATGCCGAGGGGGCGAAGACGGCGTTCGACACCAGCGGGGATATCGTTCTGAAGGACGTGACGTTCTCCTATTCGCCGGATCAGCCGCTGTTCCAGGGCCTGAACATGGCGTTCGAGGGGGGGAAGGTGTCGGCCATCGTCGGCTCGACCGGGTCGGGCAAGACGACGATCCTGTCGCTGCTGTCGCGCCTTTACGACGTGCAGGGAGGTGACATCACCTTTGGCGGGACGCCCATCCGGGACCTGCAGGTGGCGGCACTGCGCGGGGCGTTTTCGGTGGTGGCGCAGGATATCGTCATTTTCAACGCGTCGATCTGGGACAACATCCGTTACGTCAATCCGAAGGCGACCGAGGCGCAGGTCTGGCAGGCGGCCGAGGATGCCGAGATCGCCGACCTGATCCGGGCGCGCGGCGAGGTGCCGGTGGGGCCCAAGGGGGCGCAGCTGTCGGGCGGGCAGAAGCAGCGGATCGCAATTGCGCGGGCGTTCCTGCGCGATGCGCCGATCCTGCTTCTGGACGAGGCGACCTCGGCGCTGGACCAGGCGACGGAGGAGCGGATCAAGTCGGCGCTGGAGCGGCTGACGAAAGGCAAGACGACGATCGTGGTGGCGCACCGGCTGAGCTCGATCGCGGATGCGGACCGGATATTCGTGCTGGAATCCGGGCAGCTGGTGGAGCAGGGCCGGCACGAGGACCTGCTGGCCGAGAATAGGCTCTACGCGCGGCTCTACCAGGCGCAGAAGAAAGGCTATGACGACAGATAGGCGGAGCGGCCTTGCCGCGCAGGGTGTCTCGGCGCCGGCCCTTGGCCGCCGCCTCGGGGCAGCAGGGGCCGGCCTGACGCGCCGGTGCCGGTCGTGGGACGTGTGGCCGGTGGCTCCGGCGGGAATATTCCGGGACCAGTGAAGGCGATTGCCTAGAGGAAGCTGGCGAACGGGATGTAGGTGACCGGGTCCCCGGGGGAGATCGTGGCGGCACCGTCGGGCAGTTCGACCAGCCCGTCGGCCCAGCTGAGGCCGCTGATGCGGCCCGAACCTTCGGACTTGAAGACCTCCGCCTGCCCGTCGGTGACACGGGCGCGCAGGTATTCGCGGCGGCCGGGTTTCTTGGACTTGGAAAAGGCGGCGGGGACCTGAAAGCCCTGCGGGCGACGCCAGCCCTGACCCGACAGGAGGCCCATCGCGGGACGGGCGAAGATCAGTGTGCAGACCAGCGCGGCAACCGGGTTGCCGGGCAGGCCGAAGACCGGCGCGCCGTTCCAGAGGCCGAGCGCGAGGGGGCGGCCCGGCTTGACGGCGATGCGCCATTGCGACATCGCGCCGGCCTCGTTCAGGAGGGCCGAGACGTGGTCTTCGTCGCCCGCCGAGGCGCCGCCGGAGGTGAGGATCACGTCGGCCTGTTGCGCGCCGCGGTCGAGTGTGGCGCGAAGGGTGTCGCGGTCGTCGGGGACGCGGCCCAGGTCGATGGGCGTGAACCCGAATTGCTCGACCAGTCCCAGGAGCATGGGGCGGTTGGCGTCGAAGATCTGGCCGGCGGCGGCGGTGGCGCCCGGTTCGACCAGTTCGTCGCCGGTGGACAGCACCGCGACGCGCAGCGGCGTGTGGACCGTAAGGTCGGTGTTCCCGGTGGCCGAGAGGAGCGCGAGGTCGGCGGGGGTGAGCCTGCGGCCCTGGCGAAGAATGGTGTCGCCTCGCCTTACGTCCTCGCCCGCCTTGCGGGTGTTGGCGCCGGGCTTGATGCCGGGGCGGAAGGCGATGGCGGTGTCGCTGGCGGTGACGTCCTCTTGCAGGATGACCGTGTCGACGCCCCGGGGCAACGCGGCGCCGGTGAGGATGCGGATGGCATGGCCCGGGGGCACGGTGCCCTCGAACGCCATGCCGGCGGCGGCGCGTCCGGGGATGAGGGGCAGGGTCTGGTTGTTGTCCGTCAGGCTGGCATGGTTGAAGCCATAACCGTCGACGGCGGTGTTGGGCAGGGGCGGGTTGGCCCTCTTGGCAGTCACATCGGCGGCAAGGATCCGGCCGCGGGCGCGGTCTAGGGGCAGCGTTTCGGCGCCGACGACCGGATGGAGCCGGTCTTGCAGCAGGGCCAGCGCGTCGTCCACCGGCGTCCAGTCCACCCCGGCGGGCAGGGCGAAACAGTCGTCGCGCAGCGGCGGGGGGTGCAGGATGTCGTCGGCGGCGGCCATCAGTTTATCCTCGTGTCCAAGCCCCATGATCCAGCCTTCGACAGGGGCGTCGACGTCCAGCATGGCGGCCAGCGCACCGGGGTGCAAGCGGGCGACGGCGCGCGCCAGCAGGCGGACCTGGTGGGCATCGCGAATGCCGCCCCGTGCTTCGGCCCGCTTGACGATGGGGTTGATGAGGCCGGGCCAGATTTCGACCAGGGCGACGGGGGTGTCGAGCGGCTCGAACGGCCATGTGGCGATCAGCCCTGGGAAGCGCTGGCGCAGGCGGTGCAGGACGGGCAGGCCGGTGAGGACCTGGCCGCCGACCGCGCCGGCACCGGAGAGTTGCCAGCAGGTGAAGCTGCCCTTGGCTTGCTCTTCGACCGCGCGGCGGTCGGGAAAGAGATTGCGGTAGCCATGTTTGGTGCGCGGCAGGCCGGGGACGTCGTGATTGGGGCGGCCATTGCCCCAGAAGGGGCCGATGCCGTTGCCGATCGCGCGATTGATCTGGCCGGCGACGTCGAAGCGGGTGTTGGCCTTGGGGGTGTCGGTGACGTGGTCGGTCAGCCATTCCCAGACGGCGAAGGGAGAGTCGGTGCCGGTGAGGGCGCGGGCAAAGCCCGACGGGTAGGCGAAGGGGAAGTCGAGACCGATGAAGAGGCGGCGATTGGCGGCGGTCTCAGACTCGATGAGATCGGTGAGGATCGACTCGGCTTCAATACGGTTGCGTATGTATTGCGGTTCGGCATCGGTTCCGTCGCGGGTGATGCCCAGCCAGATCGCGTCTTTGCAGGGTCTGGCTCCAGTGTCGTTTCCGCCGGACCAGTCGACGATGGCGACCGTGTCGAATGTCTTCACAGACCCGTCTCGGCGAGGATGAAATCGGCGATGGCCTTGGTGTCGTCGAGGTCGAAGACCGGGCGGTCGAGGTCCAACGCGGTGTCGCTGGCCACGGCGCGGATTGTGGGGTCATCGGGCGCAATGAGCGGATTGCCCGTGACCGAGCGGTGCGCCTCGACCTTGGGATGGGCGTCGCGCTTGTAGCCTTCGATCAGGACCAGGTCTACGGGCGCAAGCTTGGACAAGAGCGCGTCGAGGGACGGCTCGTCCTCGTCGCGCAGTTCGTGCATCAGGGCAAAGCGGTTGCGCGAGGCCAGAAGCACCTCGGTGGCGCCGGCGACGCGGTGGCGGTGGCTGTCCTTGCCGGGATGATCGACGTCGAAGCGGTGATGCGCGTGCTTGACGGTGGAAACGGAGAAGCCGCGGCCGGTGATCTCGGTCACCAGGCGTTCCATCAGGCCGGTCTTGCCGGCGTTCTTCCAACCTACGACACCGTATAGTTTCATCCGTGGTCTTTCATCATGTCCTGCGCGCGCGCCAGATCCTCGGGCGTGTTCACGTTGAAGAACGGATCGCCCGCGATGTCAAACAGCGCCTCGCGGCCGCCGTGCTTTTCGGTCCAGATCACGACCTTGCGCAGGCCGTCCTGCAAGGCCGCGCGGAGGTCGTCGCGCAGGGCTGTGGGCCAGAGGCCGAAGGTGGGATGGCGGATGAGGCCGGAGCGGGACATGGACTTGGTTTTCTCGTCCGCGCCGCGCGGGGTCGCGGCAAGGACGAGCGGGTGGGGCATGTCCTGTGCCGTGTCGGAGAGGTGGGCGACGAGGGTTTCCGGGAAGAAGGGCGTGTCGGCGGCGACTGTCACGATGGTGTCGGCGCCTTGGGTCGCGGCCCAGTCGAGCCCGGCGAGAACTCCCACGAGAGGCCCGGGGAAATCGGGCAGGGGGTCGGGCAAAACAGGCAGGCCGAACGCGTCGAACCGGGTGGGGTCGCCATTGGCGTTGAGCGCCATGCCCGCCACTTGCGGCGACAGGCGCGCAATGACCTGATTCAGGATCGTGCCGTCGCCCAGCGGCAACAGCCCCTTGTCGCCGCCGCCCATCCGGGTGGCGAGGCCACCCGCGAGGATCACGCCGAGAGGCCCGGTCATTGCGAGGCCTCGAACCAGTGTCTGATGTCGTCCCACATGGCGTCATATTGATCGGCGGGCGCGGCCTCTTTCGGGATGGCGTAGATGAAGCCGCCAGCATACATGAAGAGACCCGACGGGTGGCGCGTGACCTTGTCCATTGCGGGCCAATCCACCGACCAGTGGGCGGTGTCGGAGGTCATGGCGAAGCCCTTCTGCGTTACGTCGTAGCGGACAGGGCCGTTGTAGAGCGGTGAATCGAGCATTCGGCGGTACATGCCGCGCGCGATGCTGCGCATGAAGCCCAACCAGATGAGCGCGGCGACGGCGAAGGGCAGCAGCGTGAGCAGAAGGGTGCCGATCGTGCCGTCCACGTCGAGCCATGCGATCAGCAGGAGACCGATGGCGATACACCCCGCGATGACGAAGACCATCAGGCCGAGGATGAAGGCCTGCATCGGCAGGTAGGCGCGGTGAAGCGCGTTCATCATGGGTTGGCGGTGCGACGCCTTGATGAACAACTCGACGCCGAGCGGGGCGTTGCTTTGGAACTGGTAACTCATGCGTCGGCGCTTTTGCGGCGGTGCTTCTTGTCTTCGTCCGGGATCGAGGCCGGGTCGGCGTCGCGCACCAGGCGTTCCTCGCCCGCGAGGCAGACGAAGCGGCGGCCGCGCATCCGGCCGATCAGGGTGAGGCCGACCTCGCGCGCGATCTCGACCCCCCAGGCAGTGAAACCGGAGCGGGAGGCCAGCGCGGGGATGCCCATGAGGGCGGTCTTGATGACCATTTCCGAGGTCAGCCGCCCGGTGGTGTAGAGCAGCTTGTCGTCGGGCGAGACGCCTTCCGACAGCATCCAGCCGGCGATCTTGTCGACGGCGTTGTGGCGGCCGACATCCTCCATGTAAACGAGCGGGCGGTCGCCCTGACAAAGTACGGTGCCGTGGATCGCGCCGGCCTCGAGGTACAGGGACGGTGTGCGGTTGATCGTCGCCGACAGTGCGTAGAGGTCCGAGGTTTTCACCTTGAGGTCGGGCAGGGTCGTGTCCTCCAGCCCTTCCATCATGTCGCCGAAGACGGTGCCGACGGCACAGCCCGAGGTGCGGGTCTTTTTCTTCAGCTTTTCCTCATAGGTCGTTTCGCCATCGGTGCGCACGACGACGGTTTCGAGATCCTCCTCGTAATCGACGCCCTTGACCGTTTCGCCATCCTTGAGCATCCCCTGGTTTCGCAGGAAGCCGAGGGCGAGATAGTCGGGATAGTCCCCGATGGTCATGGCGGTGACGATTTCCTGACCGTTGAGGAAGATCGTCAGGGGCCGTTCCTCGACCACCGCAATATTCGTGGGATTGCCGTCATGGTCCGCGCCGTCCACGGCCCGCGTCAGGCGGGGCGCTTTGGGGTCAGGGGCTATGATGTACGCGTTCAGATTGTCGGTCTTCGCCAATTGCGATCCCTCTAATTGCAGGATAGGCATCCCTTGGGTAAGTGGTAACGTAAGATCTTCGGATGACAACGGAAACCGACAAGTCGATTTTCTTCAAAGGGGTACGCGATGCGGCCCCCTTTATTTTGGTGGTGTCGCCCTTTGCCACCCTGTTTGGCGTGGTGGCGACCGAGGCCGGGCTGAACGTGCTGGAGGCGCTGACCTTTTCCTTTGCGGTAATCGCGGGGGCGGCGCAGTTCACGGCGCTCGCGCTGATGGTGGACAACGCGCCGGTGATCCTGGTGCTGGCCTCGGCGCTGGCGGTGAACCTGCGGATGGCGATGTATTCCGCCGCGCTGACGCCCTATCTGGGGGCCGCGCCGCTGTGGCACCGGGCGCTGGCGGCGTATTTCATCGTCGATCAGAGCTATGCACTCGCCTCGATCCGCTATGAACAGAATCGGCAATGGAGCCTGCGCCAGAAGCTGGTCTATTTCTGGGGGACGGTCGTGCCGGTCTGCCCGTTCTGGTACCTGTTCACGGTGGTAGGCGCTGTTCTGGGCAGTGCGATCCCCGAGTGGATGGCGCTGGATTTCGCGGTGCCGATCACCTTCATCGCGCTGATCATGCCGATGCTGCGCACGCGCGCGCACCTGGCGGCTGCGCTGGTCTCGGTCGTGGGGGCGCTGGTCCTTTCCTTCCTGCCCTATAACCTCGGTCTGTTCGCGGCGGGGATCGCGGCAATGATGACCGGGGCCGAGATCGAGCGGCGGACGCAGCCCGAAGGGAGCGTGTGATGGACAGCGCGACCGTCTGGACCGTGATCGTCCTTTTGGGGCTGGGCAGCTATGCGCTGCGGTTCTTCTTTATCGGCATCGTCGGGGACAGGCCGCTGCCGCCATGGCTGTTGCGGCACCTGCGCTATACCGCCGTCGCTATCCTGCCGGGATTGGTTGCGCCGCTGGTGCTGTGGCCCGCGGCAACGGACGGAGAGCCGGACCCGGCGCGTCTGGTGGCGGCGGCGGCCACCGTCGTTGTGGGAGGATGGACCCGCAACATCATCGCGGCGATTCTTTCGGGCGGCTTTGCGCTGTACCTGATGCTGTACCTGGTGGGGTGACGGGCCGCGCGAATGCGGGCAGATCAGGGCAAAACAAAACGCCCCCTCAGTGTCCTGCGGGGGCGTCGCATGCCTGTCGATGTGACGACGCTCGGCCTAGACGTTGATCATCGCCAGCAGGATAAGAAAGATGATGGAGCCGGCCGCGACGTAGGTCGATGCCTTCAGGAAGCCCTCGAAGGTCTTTTCCTGAACCTTGATGTCCATTTCGCCGTGCTTGTGTTCGTTGGCCATGATCACGATCCTTGTGTGCGGTTGTCACTGTTTGCGACTGGATAACGGATTCCGATGTGGCTGTCACGGCCCGGAACGTCGCAGTCAGGCAGAGGTTTCGAGATCCTGCGCCAGGCGGAAGCCGATGCGCACCGGCTCGGCGGTCTCGGACGGCTTGGGCAGGGCGCGGAGCATCACGCCAAGCTGGCTGACATGCTGGATCAGCTGGGTCTTGGCGCCCGAAGGGTCGGAGCCGTAGAAGGTGACGATGTCGGGATCGAAATAGCCCATCCCCTCGATCCTCAGGGTGCCGGGGCCGCCACCGGCGAAGCCCATGGCGACCTCGTGTTCGTTATCCAGCGTCTTCTCGAAGTTCTGGATATAGAGAATCAGCCGCTCGTAGGCCCACTGCGCGGCACTCTTTCTCGCCACGGCCTGTTTGGTTGCCAGTTTCTCGGGCACCTCGGTGCAGCGCGTGTCGGGATCGGCGTGAACCTCGTGACAGCGGGCGAAGACCGCGCGTTCGACATGTTCGGCGGTGGTCTCGATCTTGTCGTCCATGGCGGGTCTAGTCCTTCGCTTGCCAGAGCCACGCGCCGTCGTCGTCCAGGGTCCGCGTGACGCGGCCAGCCTGATGCAGGTGGTTGAGATGTGCAACCGCTTCGACCAGGGCAAGCCCGTAGGTGCCGCCGTCGATCCTGCGCTTGAAGAGCGGCGGGAAGCACTGGGCGGCGGTGCGGGGCGTGGCGAGGTGTTTCTCAAGCCGCTTGAGCGCGCCGTGGTGATTCTCGGCCAGTTGGCGCATTCGTGTGGGCAGGCCGGTGAAAGGCAGCTTGTGACCCGACAGGACCAGTTGATCGGGACGGGCGAGGGCCGACAGACGCGCGCAGCTGTCCAGCCATTCGCCCAGCGGGTCGGCGTCGGGTTCGGTGGGGTAGACGCCGATATTGGGGCTGATGGACGAGATGATCTGATCGCCCGCGATCACCAGCGCGTCGTCGCGGGACCAGAGCGTCAGGTGTTCGGGCGCGTGGCCGTGGCCCACATGGATGTCCCAATCGCGCCCCCCGGCGGTGAGCGTGCCGCCCTGTTGCAGGCGGGTATAGCCCACCGGGAGGGGCGCGCAGCTGTCCGCGAAGTTGAAAGGGCGGTCGGTCTTGCGGGCCTCGAAGATGTCCGGGTCCATGCCCGCGCGTTGCCAGAATTCAAGCGCCTGCGGGGTGGGGCGTTCCTCGACATCGAGGATCAGCATCCGGGCCATCAGGTAGGCGGTGCGGGTCATCAGCAGCTCGGCGCCGAAGAGGTCCATCAGCCAGCCGGCCATGCCGATATGGTCGGGGTGGTGATGGGTGAGGATGATTCGTGAGACGGGTTTGCCTTGCAGCGGTGCGGCCAGCACATCCTCCCACAGCGCGATGGAGCGCTTGGTGCGCACGCCGGTATCGACGATGGTCCAGCTGTCGCCCTCGTCCAGCGCGTAGATGTTGACGTGATCCAGCGCCATGGGCAGGGGCAGGCGGATCCACAGGATGCCGGGCGCGACCTCGACGGCCGCGCCGTGATCGGGAGCTTCGTCCCAGGGGGTGGCGATCTTGCTTCCGTCGGCCATCAGGCTGCGAAGTCTTCTGGAGCGAGGGCGTAGAGGTCATCCGCCCCGGCGGTGGCGTGGGCGATATGGGCCTGCGCCTCGGGCAGGATGCGGGTGATGTAGAACCGCGCAAGGCGCGCGCGGGTGCCATCGGTGTCGTGCATCGCGGCCAGCAGGTGCGCATGGCCGCCAAGGACGCGCGCGAAGGCCCGCAGGAACGGCACGGCCCCGGCGAAGCGGTTGTTCATCTCGGTCTGCGCGACCATCCACTCGGTCGCTTCGCGCAGCGATTCGGTGGCTTGCCAGACGGGCTCGGCCAGTTCGGGGCGCTTTGCGCGGGCGGTCTCGGCGGTGCTTTCGATCTCGTCGAGGAGGGCATAGGCGGCCTCGCCCCCGTCCATCAGCTTGCGGCCCACGAGGTCCATCGCCTGGATGCCGTTGGTGCCTTCGTAGATCGCCGTGACGCGGACATCGCGCAGGTATTGCGCGGCGCCGGTTTCCTCGATGAAGCCCATGCCGCCATGCAGCTGGATGCCCATGTTGGCGACGGAAATGCCGGTATAGGTGCCGAACGCCTTGGCGATGGGTGTCAGGAACGCGGCGCGGGCGGCCCAGTCGGGCGCGGCGGTGGCGGTTTCCATGTCGATGGCGGCGGCACAGGTGAGCGCGATGGCGCGGGCGGCGAAGGTCTCGGCCTTCATCGTGGCCAGCATCCGGCGCACATTGGCGTGGTCTATGATGGTGCCGGTGCCGTTCTCTATCGTGCTGCGGCCCTGCTTGCGGTCCTGCGCATAGGCCAGCGCGTGCTGGTAGGCGCCGTCGGCCACGCCCACCCCTTGGGTGCCGACACCCAGCCGGGCGTTGTTCATCATGGTGAACATGGCACGCATCCCGTCATGTTCTTCGCCCACCAGCCAGCCGGTGGCGCCGTCATACTGCATCACCGCGGTGGGGCTGCCATGCAGGCCCATCTTGTGTTCCAGGCTGACGACCTTGAGGTCATTGGCGCGGCCCGGTTCGCCGTTCTCGTCAGGAATGAATTTCGGCACGAGGAACAGGCTGATGCCCTTGGTCCCCGGCTTGGCGTCGGGCAGGCGGGCCAGCACAAGGTGGCAGACATTGGGGGTGAAGTCGTTGTCGCCCCAGCTGATATAGATCTTCTGGCCGGTGATGGCGTAGGTGCCGTCACCGTTCGGCACGGCCTTGGTGGACAGCGCGCCGACGTCGCTGCCGGCCTGCGCCTCGGTCAGGTTCATGGTGCCGGTCCATTCGCCGCTGACCAGTTTGGGCAGGTAGGTCTGCTTGAGCGCGTCGCTGGCGTGATGCTCCAGCGCCTCGATCTGGCCTTGCGTCATCAGGGGGCTGAGTTGCAGGGACAGGCAGGCGGCCGACATCATGTCATTCACGGCGGTGGTCACGGTCATGGGCAGGCCCATGCCGCCATGTTCGGGATCGGCGGCGATGGCAACCCAGCCGCCTTCTGCGATGGCCTTGTAGCCCTCGGCATAGCCGGGGCTGGTGCGCACGACGCCGTTTTCGAGCCTGGCGGGATGCAGGTCGCCGGGACGTTGCAGGGGGGCCAGCACCTCTTCGCACAGCTTGCCGGCCTCGGTCAGGATCGCGGAGGTGACATCCGGCGTCGCCTCGGCGAAGCGGTCGGTGGCGGTGACGCGGTCCAGGCCGACCACGTGATCGAACAGGAACTGGAAATCCTCGACAGGGGCGCGATAGGGCATCGGTATCTCCCGAATGGCGGTGGGCGGCGCGGCTTGGAATCCGGCACGGGCATCTGTAACTGTGACTTGGGCTTGGCATCAACACTATTGCACCCGCCCGACACGGCAACAGAAACGCGGCGTCAGACCGGCCATGACACTTGAGACACGACACCTGACCGCCGATGCGGAGGGATATGCGCAGGCGGCGGAGGTCTGGCGCGCGGGCGGGCTTGTCGCCTTTCCGACAGAGACGGTCTACGGGCTGGGCGCGGATGCGCGGGACGACATGGCCGTCGCGCGCATCTTCGAGGCCAAGGGGCGGCCCCGCTTCAACCCGCTGATCGTGCATGTGCCCGACGCCGACGTCGCCAGGACGCTGGTGGAGTGGTCGGACGCGGCGGAAATCCTCGCCTCGGCCTTCTGGCCCGGGGCGATCACGCTGGTCTTGCCGATCCGGGGCGGGGCGGGGCTGTCCCCGCTGGTGACGGCGGAGTTGCCGACGCTGGCGGTGCGGGTGCCCGCGCATCCCGTGGCGCAGGCGTTGCTGCGCGCGTTCGGCGGGCCGGTGGCGGCGCCCTCGGCCAACCCCTCGGGGCGGATCAGCCCGACCGAGCCGGCGCATGTGGCGGCGGGCCTGTCGGGCCGGATCGAGGCGATCGTCGAGGGCGGGGCTTGTGACGTGGGGCTGGAATCGACCATCCTGGGGCTGGACGGCGCGCCGACGCTGTTGCGGCCCGGGGGCATTCCGGCAGAGGCCATCGAGGCCGCGCTGGGCACATCGCTGGAGCGGCATGTCGAGGGCGGCACGCTGACCGCGCCGGGGCAGATGACCTCGCATTACGCGCCGGGGGCGGCGGTGCGCCTGAACGCGACCGAGGTGACCGAGGGCGAGCTGATGCTGGGCTTCGGGCCGATGGAGAGCGATCTGAACCTGTCGCCCACCGGCGACCTGGTGGAAGCGGCTGCGCATCTTTTCGGGTACCTGCACCGGCTGGACGCCGCCAATGTAGGCGGAATCGCCGTGGCACCGATCCCGGACAGCGGGTTGGGCCGGGCGATCAATGACCGTTTGCGCCGCGCGGCGGCCCCGCGCGACGTCATCGGCTAGCTTGCGGCCAGGCTTACTTGCAGCGGTTCTCGGCTTCTTCCAGGGCGGCGGTGTAGCCCAAGAGCGAGAACGTGTCCTTGGTGACCGTGCCCCGCCCGGACCGCGCGGTGAGCACGGCATCGGCGCCCCGCTTCATCGCGGCGATGATCTTGGCGTCGTCGGACGCGCTTGCCGGCCAGGCCCACTCGCCCTCGGTGAACATCTCGAACTCGGTGCCGCCGATATTGACGTTCACGGTCGAGCCGCCCGCGAAGGGGTAGCCGCCGGTAAAGGTGATCTGACCGTCCACGCCCGCGCCGGGCCGGAAGAAGGTCATCAGCAGGATGTCGCCACGGCGGACGGCGACGACGCGCCCATCCTTGGTGTTCACCGTCTCGGTGGGTGAGCTGACGGCCCAGCACTCTTTCGGGTCGGCGTCCTCGAACACGCTCCACGCGGTTTTCGCGGCGACCTGGTTGGTGCTTTCGTCTTGTGCGGTTGCGCCCGACGCGACCATGGCCAACAGGGCCGCGGCGGCGCCGAATGCTTTGAATAATCCCATTTGTCCAGCCTCCAAGCTGTCCTTTTGCCTCAATCGTCCCTGGCGGCACTCACCCCCTGACGGGATTTTCTGCACGTGCAGCCATTTCCTTCTCGACATTGCAATACTAGCCTGAAACACGCGAGACATGAAAGGTGCAATTGGCGAATTTTCGCCGTAGGAATGACGCGCCGAGACGACCAGCCCGACGACCGGAGGCCCCAAGTGACGAATGCCGTTCCCCTGACCGAAATCTGGCGCGGAGACATCGTGGAAAGCCTGCATCTGGGCCATGCCGTGATCTGTAATGGCGCGGGCGAGGTGATTGAGGCCTGGGGAGACCCGGACGCGGTGATCTATCCGCGCAGTTCGGCCAAGATGATACAGGCGATGCCGCTGGTCGATAGCGGTGCGGCGGATGCGTTCGGGCTGACCCAGCAGCAACTGGCACTGGCCTGCGCGTCGCACCAGGGCGCGGCGGTGCATACGGACGCGGTGAATCACTGGATCCACGGGCTGGGTCTGAGTGACGAGGATTTCCGCTGCGGGCCGCAGATGCCGCAGGACCGGGAGGCGTTCAATCACCTGATCAAGACCGACGGATCGCCCTGCCAGGTGCATAACAACTGTTCCGGCAAGCATGCCGGGTTCATGACCCTGTCGAAGCACCTGAACGGCGGGCCCGAATACGTGGACCCGGACCACCCGGTGCAGCGCGCCTGTTTCGAGGCGTTCGAGGAACTGACCGGAGAGCGCAGCCCGGGATTTGCGCCAGACGGGTGCAACGCGCCCAACTCGATCACCACAATGCGCGGGATGGGGGGCGCCATGGGCTGGTTCGCCAATGCCACCGAAGGCGGTGGCGCGCGGCAGGATGCTGCGGTGCGGCTGCGCGAGGCGATGATCGCCAATCCGCTGCTGGTGGCGGGCGAGAAACGCGCCTGTACCGAGCTGATGAAAGCCTGCCACGAGCCCGTGGCGCTGAAGACGGGCGCCGAAGGCTTCTTCGTGGCCATTGCGCCGACCAGGAAGCTGGGCATCGCGCTGAAAGTTGCGGATGGCAGCACGCGGGCCGCGAATTGCACCATCGCCGCCTTGCTGGTGCGCATCGGTGTGCTTGCGCCCGAGCATCCGGCGACGCTGAAATTCATGAACGCGCCGATCCTGAATCGCCGCAAGGTACGCACCGGAATCGTGAAGCCGGTGGACGGGCTGCTGGCCTGACTCTTCAAGGTGTCGCGGCGCCTTTGACGACATCCTGCCGATTGCGGTATCCGCCATGCGCTGGTTTTCGCGTTGCGGCGTTTCCCTGCCCAACACCGGCAGCACAATGCCGAGGAAAACCGGCGCTTTAGGCCTGATTTCGCACGACCGGCTTTCATCCGGCGACGGGCTCTTTCGGGATTGGAATGGCGCGATCATGTTCAGGGTCCGCGGGCAGAAACGCCCCGGACAACCTGAACCCAGAAAAGGGAAACCAAAGATGACCAAGACACTTTCTGCAGCGACGTTCGCGCTTGCCCTGACCGTTCCGGCCCTGGCCTTTGCCTTGGAAGCGGATACCGACGGCGACGGCATGGTCTCGATGGAAGAATTCCAGGCTGCGATGCCCGATGCGCCGGCCGGCACTTTCGAGCAACTGGACTCTGATGCCGATGGCATGCTGAGCGAAGCCGAAGTCGCGGCAGGACAAGAGGCGGGCATCCTTCCCGCCTAGGCCGTCACCCGGCCGGGGCGTGCGCCTTTCCCCCCATCCTGAGCGCACGCCCCATTCTGACGCCCGTGGTGTTTCATGAAACGCCCGGGCCGCGGCACGGGCCGGAAGGCGGGCACATTCCCCAGATGAGTGCATCGGTGTCCGTCCTCTTGATCTTCAGGCCCCCTCAGGGGTCGGTCCGTACCGCCTTTTCCTTTTGAAATGAAGGTCTACGCGCCGAGATAGTCGCGCAGGACCGGCGGCGGATCGTCGAGCAGGTCGGCGGTCGGTCGCGGGGCATGCGCGGTGCCGTCGGCGACGAGGATGGCCCGTTCGGTGATGCGCCGGGCGTCCTCTGGCGCGTGGGAGATCATCAGGAGGGTCGCGCCGGTTTCGCGGGCGATCTCTGCGACGAGGTCGAGCATCTCCATCCGCAGCGCCGGGCCAAGCGCGGCGAAGGGTTCATCCAGCAGGAGCAACGGCTTGTCCTGCAGCATGACGCGGGCGAGGGCCGCGCGGCTGCGCTGGCCGCCCGACAGTTCGCCGGGTTTGCGGGCGTCCATGTCCGCCAGGCCGACGCGGTCCAGAGCCTGGGTCACGCGGCTCCTGTCGGCGGGCGGCAGGCGCAGGTTGGGTGAGAGGCCAAGGCCGACGTTCTGCGCCAGTGTCAGGTGCGGGAAAAGGTTGTCCTCCTGAAACAGCATGGCGACGGGGCGGGCTCCGGGGGCTTGATTGGTGATGTCGACGCCGTGCCAGGTCATGTGCCCCTCTGCCACGGGCAGGAATCCCGCGATGCCTTCGAGCAGGGTGGACTTGCCGGCGCCCGAGGGGCCGATGACGGCGACGGTCGCGCGTTCCGGTACGGTCAGGTCGGCGGCCAGCGTGAAGCTGCCGTTGCGGATGGTGGTGGCGTCAAGTTTCAGCATGGCGGTGCCCACCACGGTCGAGCAGCCAAAAGACCCCGAAGGACAGGATCAGCAGCAGGAAGGAGGCGGCGGCTGCGGCCTCCATCTGGTAGGAGCCCATGAGGCGGTAGATCTGCAGCGGCAGGGTGGCGACGTCGGGGTCGGCAAAGAGCGTTATGACGCCGAGATCGCCCATCGAGAGGGCGGCGGCCAGTCCGGCGGCGAACCCGATTTGCGGGCGCAGGCGGGGTAGAAGGACATGCCGCAAAAAGGGCAGCCCGGCCATGCCGAGCGACAGGCCGAGGCGGCCTTGGCGCGCCACGATATCGCGGGCGCGGGGGACGAGGATGCGCAGCGCGAAAGGCAGGACGGTGATGGCGTTGACCAGCGCGGTGACGGGCAGGGCGAAGGCCTGCGGATTGGCGTAGGGTCGGATCGCGATGAAGAGCCCGGTGCCGATCACCAGCGGCGAGGCGGCGAGGCCGAGCAGGCCCGCGATTTCCACCATACGGCCCCGTTCGGTTGCGATGGTGGCGGCCATGGGCAAGGCCATGCAGAGCAGAAGGACCGTGCTGAGCGCCGCGACCCAGAGCGAGGTGAGCGCGGCGGTCCAGACCTGTCCCGGCATGTCGGCAAAGCCGGGCAGGCCCGACAGAGCGATGGCCATGAGCGGCACGAGCAGGAAGACTGCCGCCACACAGATGAACAGCGCGTCAACCCACCGTGCGGTGGTCGTTTTTCCGTCGAACCGGCTCAAACCGCGATCGAGGCCCGAGCCGAACCCTTCGCCGCGCGCCAGCCAGAGGGCGATGCCACCGGCAAGAACCGTCAGGCCAAGCTGCACGGCAGAGAGAAGCGCGGCCCGCCCAAGATCGAAGTCAAACCTGAACGCCTGGTAAATGGCGAGTTCTATCGTGGTCGCACGCGGCCCGCCGCCAAGCGTGAGCGCGACGGCAAAGCTGGTGAGGCAGATGGCGAAGATCACGGTGAAGGCGCCGGGGATCAGGCGCAATAGCATGGGCAGTTCGATCACCCGGAACATCGACCAGCCGTCGATGCCCAGAAGCGTGGCAAGACGGAAACGTTCGGCAGGGATCTCCTGCCAGCCTTGCAGGACAAGGCGAGTGGCCAGCGGCAGGTTGAAGAACACATGCGCGAGGACCACGCCGTGCAGGCCGTAGATCTGAACCGGCGGCAGGCCGAGCGTGCCAAGCGCTGCGCTGACCCAGCCGCCACGGCCGAAAACCTCGATCAGGCCCAGGACGGCGACGATCACCGGCAGGATGAACGGGGCACCCAGAAGCGCGATCAGCAGGCTGCGGCCCCGGAACCGGCGGCGGGCGAGGGCGCGCGCGACGGGGACGGCCAGCAGAACCGAGAAAAGCGCCGAGAGGGTGGCCTGCACCAGCGTGAAGCGCAGGGCGGCCCAGTCGGCGGCGGTGAAGCCGCGCCCGGTTTCGGCGCGCAAGGCCACGGCCAGCAGCGCCCCGAAGATGAGCGCCGCCACGAGGGCGGCGGCGCTCCACCCCGGTCTGGCGCTTAGCGGCTGAGCGCGTTCAGCCATTCATCGAGCGCCGCATCGCGGGCGGCGGCGGCCTCTTCGGCGCTGAGAAGCAGGGATTTTTCCGGTTGCACGAGTGTCTCGAACCCGTCGGGCAGACCGTCATCGAGTTCTACGGCGGGATACATCCAGTTGGTGGTGGGAATGACCGACTGGAAGTCCTGGGTCAGCATGAACGCGAGGAACTGGTCGGCCAGCTCCGGCTGATCGGTGGAGGCCAGTTTGCCGGCCACCTCGACCTGCATGTAATGGCCTTCGTCGAAGGTGGCGGCGGTCTTGGTGTCGTCCTCTTCGGCGATCAGGTGATAGGCGGGCGAGGTGGTGTAGGACAGCACCATGTCGGCCTCGCCTTCGAGGAAGAGGCCGTAGGCTTCGGTCCAGCCCTTGGTGACGGTGACGATGTTGTCCGAGAGCCCCTCCCAGATCGCCGGGGCCTCGTCGCCATAGGCGGTCTTGACCCACATCAGCAGGCCGAGGCCGGGGGTGGACGAGCGCGGATCCTGGATGACGATCGAGGTGTCGCTGTCGGCCAGAGCCTTGAAATTGCTGGGCGCTTCAAGAGTTTTATTGTGGACGAAGGCGAAGTGGCCCCAGTCGTAGGGCAGGAACACCGGGTCTTCCCAGGTGATCGGCAGATCGAGTTTGGGCGACTGGCCGTGCTCGGCAAAAAGGCCGGTTTCCTTGGCCGCGGCAACGAGGTTGGTGTCGAGACCGAGGACGATGTCGGCGTCGGTATTTTGCCCCTCCAACCGGACGCGGGCCAAGAGAGCTGCGCCGTCTTCGACGCCGACGAGGGTGAGGTCGCAGTTGCAGGTGGCCTCGAACGCCTTTTCGATCTGCGGGCCGGGGCCCCATTCGGCGACGAAGCTGTCATAGGTGTAAACGGTCAGTTCGGGCGTCTGGTCTGACTCCTGGGCCATCGCAGATGTGGCGGCGGTCAGGAATCCCGCAGTGAAAACAAGGTGTTTCATGGCATCCTCCGTTCCGGTGGAGGGTGCGGCGCGATGCGGCTGCATGACCTTCCCTCCGCCGGTTTCAGCCGGTTCAGGTTCAACGGGTTCGCGATCTGCATCTCAGTCGCCGGGCCGGGCCGGGCGACACCCCGAGGTTTCAACAGGAACCTAGGGGCAAGCCGGGGTCGGGACAAGGTGAATCGGCGAATCGGAAGGTTAAGGCGTTGGGAATCGCCGAAAACGGCATGTCGGTATCGTGTTGGTATCCGGGTGGTATCGCGACGGTGCGATTTTCGCCGGGGCACCGGGTTGACGCACCGCGCGGTGCTGCGGCGGGTCGAGAGCGGGCTGACGGCCCGAAACGGCCGGTGAGGTCCCGGGTCGAGCCCGGGACGCGTGGGTTACATTTCGACGATCGGGGCGACCTCGACGCTGCCCTTGCCGCCATCGAGGATCGGGCAGCCGCGGGCGATCTCGCAGGCCTCGGCGTCATCCGCGGCCTCGACGATGGAATAGCCCGAGAGGGGATTGGACCCGCCATTGTCGGCGATGCCCTCGGTGCTGACCGTCTTGGACATGCCGACGGGGTTGCCGGGGTCGATGAGCTTGCCGCCGAGGCCGCCGAGCCAGCTTTCCCAGGCCTTCATCGCCTTGAGCCCCTCTTCTTCGGTCTCGGGCCGGCCGCCGCCGTGATAGGCGAGGATGTACTTGGGCATGTGTCGGTCTCCTTTCAGGGGTCAGTGGGGTTGGCTTTGCAGATGGCGGGCGAGGCGGACCATGGGGCCGCTTGTCCAGCCGGTTTCGTGCCGCGCGGCGCGGTCGTCGTCGGGCAGGTCGCGGTGGTCGATGGTCAGCCGGGCGCCGCCCGCGGCGGGTGTGACGGTGAAGGTGACGTGGCTTTCGGGGGCGCGCATGCCCTCGGGCAGGTGCCATGTCCAGGTGAAGCCGACGCTGTGCGGCGGGTCGACATGCGTCACCTGCCCCGACATGCGGTAGCGGTTGCCGTCGGCATCGCGCATCTCGGAATGCCAGGGACCTTCGCGGGTGAAGTCGAGGGCTGTGTCGGGCAGGGTCATGCCGTCATGGCCCCACCATTCCAGTACCTCGGCGCGCTGGGTGATGGCGCGGAACAGGCGCGCGGGCGTGACCGGGAAGTCGCGGGTGATGCGGACGTCGCCCATCAGTCAATCCTCGTCCTGAAGGGCGAGGTGGGTGGCGAGGCGGTCCATCGACGCCTGCCAGAAGGCGCGGTGATCGAGCGTCCAGTCGGAGATGGATTTCAGCGCCTCGGGGCGGACGGAATAGAGCCGGCTGGTGCCCTGGATGCGCTGTTCGACCAGCCCGGCCTGCCGCAGCACCTTGAGGTGGCGGGACATGGCCGGGGCGCTGATATCGGCCTGTTCGACGAGACGACCGGCGGGCAGCTCGCCCTCGGCCATCAGGCGCTCGACCACGGCAAGGCGGGTCGGGTCGGAGAGGGCGGCGAAGGTGTCGGTCAGGTGGGGCATAACGCGTAATTAACATAGTAGTTAATTAACGTAAAGACGAAATGGTCCGACGATGCGTGGGCTTTCGCCCACCCTACAGGATCTGGAAATCGTTGCGGTCGTAACCTTGCAGGTAAAGGAGCGCCGTGAGATCGCCGTGGTTGATGCGCAACTCGCACTCGGCGGCGACGGACGGCTTGGCATGGAGTGCCACACCGCTGCCTGCGCGGGCGAGCATCCCGAGGTCGTTGGCCCCGTCGCCCACCGCCAGCACGTCGATTTCGGAAATGTTGAGGCGGGTGGTGATGTCGGCGAGCGCCTGCACCTTGGCCTCGCGCCCGAGGATGGGGCGGGCGACGTCGCCGGTGAGCTTGCCATCCTCGACAAGCAGCGTGTTGGCGCGGTTCTCGTCGAAGCCGAGCAGCGTGGCGACATGCGAGGTGAAGGCGGTGAAGCCGCCCGACACGAGGGCGGTATAGGCACCGTGGGCCTGCATCGTGGCCAGCAAGGTGGCGCCGCCGGGCATGAGGGTGATGCGGGTGTCTAGAACCTCGGCGATGACGTCTTCGGGGAGATCCCTGAGCAGGGCGACACGTTCCAGAAGGGCACCCTCGAAATCGAGTTCGCCGTTCATGGCGCGGGCGGTGATGTCCTTGACATGCGCGCCGACGCCGGCCTCTTCGGCCAGCTCGTCAATGCACTCCTGCTGGATCATGGTGCTGTCCATGTCGGCCAGCAGCATCCGCTTTCGGCGATTCTCGGACGGTTGGACCACAAGGTCGGTGCGCAGGGTTTGCAGGTTGTCCCAGACCTCCCACCGGTTGTCGGGGAGCGCGGCCATGTCGAACTCCGCCGCTTCGTCGGGCGAGAGCCAGCGGGCGTCGAACCCGCCCCAGGCATTGCGCAGGTTCTCGACCAGGGCGGGGTCGAGCGTGCCCGGAGGCGCGATGAGGGTGGTGGTGAACATGGGGACGTCTCCGCTATGCGCTGTGAGTGCGGGCATAGCGCAGGTTGGGAGGGGGTTCTAGGTGGGGGGACGCAATCGCGGGTCACGCATGGCAGAAGGTGCGAACAAGGCCGTGGCACCTGCCGGGAGGGGCGCGTGGGTTTTCACCCACCCTACGACAGGGCGAGCAAGGTCTGCATGCCGTGTCACCGGATGACGGATGCCAGTGTTTCCAAAACCGCAACATTATGCTAAGGCTGAACGTACTACTTTTTGAATACACTTTTTTTGAAGTCATTTTTTTATTCAATGGATTTCGATCATGGAATTGTTTTCCCTGATTTCGCAAAGCCGTATTTCCGATTTCGTGGACCTGTTCGGGGTGCTCGGTGTCACGATCTACCTTGCGTCATATTTCGCCCTGCAAATCGGCCTGATCCGGGGTCAGGGGTTCACCTATCCGTTCCTGAACATTCTTGCCGCCGGATCGGTGCTTTATAGTCTTCAGACCAATTTCAACCTGTCGGCGGCCCTGATCCAGATCAGCTTTATCGCCATCAGCACGATCGGACTGCTGCGCAACTGGCTTTCGGATTACCTGTTGTTCCTGAAGGAGGACGAGAAGCTTCTGCTTGCCAGCAAGTTTCCCGACCTCAGGGGGTTCCGGGCGCGCCGGCTTCTTGAATCGGGGCATTGGAAGCATCTGCCGGCCGGCACCGTGCTGACACGCGAGGGGAAGATATCGGGGGAGTTGTTCTATATCGCGTCGGGCGCCGTGACGGTCTATTCCGAAGACACGTGTCTTTTCCGGTACGAGAGAGACGTGTTCATCGGCGAGATTTCATGTCTGTCGGGGCAGCCGTCGACGGCCACCACCATCGTGGCCGAAGCGGCATACGCGTTCTGTATCAGCAGTGCCAAGATCAGAAAGATCGCCCGGCGCGACAGCGAGATCAGGCGGCACCTCGACAATTGCTTTTCTCGTGAGATCCGGCAGAAGGTGCTTCAGAAGCACGTCAACTTTCGCAATATCGTGCGCCGCCAGCCGATGGAGACGGCAGGCGGTGTTGCTTTGCCCGAAGCGCATGACCGGTTGTGCGGGTGACGAAGTTTCCGATGATAGTCGCCCGGGGTCGCTTTCAGCACGTAAACCGCCGCGCAAAGGCTGTTTTCCCTCTTGCGGGACTCAGCCGGCGGGCGTAATCCCGTAGGTGGGACACCCCTCCCCAACGAGGGGCGCTTATCTGGAAGGATAGCAGAAATGGCTATTGAGACACCCGGCACGCGGCCGGACACTAAACCTGTCGCCGTTCCGGCGAACCCGCGTTTTTCCTCCGGCCCCTGTGCCAAACCCCCCGTATTCGACCTGAGCAAGCTTGCCGACGCGCCCCTGGGCCGGTCGCACCGCGCCGCCGTGGGCAAGGCCAAGCTGAAGGCCGCGATTGACGGCACGCGCGAGGTGCTGGGCATTCCCGATGACTACAAGGTCGGCATCGTGCCGGCGTCTGATACCGGCGCGGTCGAGATGGCGATGTGGAGCCTTCTGGGCGAACGCAAGGTCGAGATGCTGGCCTGGGAAAGCTTTGGCGCGGGCTGGGTCACCGATGCGGTGAAGCAACTGAAACTCGATGCCGAGGTCAAGACCGCCGAGTATGGCGAGATCGTCGATCTTAGTGGCGTGGATACGGACAATGACGTTGTCTTTACCTGGAACGGCACGACCAGTGGCGTGCGGGTGCCGGACGGCGACTGGATCAAGGCGGACCGCCAGGGACTGACGATCTGCGATGCGACCTCTGCGGCCTTTGCGCAGGACCTGCCTTGGGACAAGCTGGATGTGGTGACGTTCTCCTGGCAGAAGGTGCTGGGCGGCGAGGCGGCGCATGGGATGCTGGTGCTGAGCCCCCGCGCGGTGGAACGGCTGGAAAGCTATACACCGCCCTGGCCGATGCCGAAGATTTTCCGCCTGACGAAAGGCGGCAAGCTGATCGAGGGCATCTTCGAGGGGGCGACGATCAACACGCCGTCGATGCTGGCGGTGGAGGATTACCTGCTGGCGCTCGACTGGGCGCGGTCGGTGGGCGGGCTGGGCGGCCTGATCGCGCGGGCGGATGCCAATACCAAGGCGGTGGCGGATTTCGTCGGCACCCATGAGTGGGTCGAATTCCTGGCCAAGGACCCGGCGACGGCGTCGAACACGAGCGTGTGCCTGAAGTTCAACGACGATCGGATCAGCGACGGGGCGGCGTTCGCCAAGGCCGTGGCCAAGCGGCTGGAAGCCGAGGGCGTGGCCTTTGACGTGGGCGCTTATCGCGACGCGCCGCCGGGACTGCGGATCTGGTGCGGGGGCACGGTGGAGACCGCCGATGTGACCGCGCTGATGCCGTGGATCGAATGGGCGTTCAACGCCGAGATCGCGGCGCTTTCCGAGACCGTGTGAGGTGGGGTGAAACCCCACCCTGCGCGGGATGTGTAGGGTGGGTTTCAAACCCACCATTCCCAGAATTCAAAGATGAAGGACCAGACAGATGGCTCCCAAAGTACTCGTATCCGACAAGCTGAGTGAAACCGCCGTGCAGATCTTCCGCGACCGGGGGATCGAGGTGGATTTCAGGCCCGAGCTGGGCAAGGACAAGGACAAGCTGGCCGAGGTGATCGGCGATTATGACGGGCTGGCGATCCGCTCGGCCACCAAGGTGACGCCGACGATCCTGGAGGCGGCCACGAAACTGAAGGTCATCGGTCGCGCCGGGATCGGTACCGACAATGTGGACAAGCCTGCGGCATCGAAGAAAGGCGTGATCGTGATGAACACGCCCTTCGGCAACATGGTGACCACCGCCGAGCACGCCATCGCGATGATGTTCGCCGTTGCGCGGCAGATCCCCGAGGCGAGCGCCAGCACCCATGCCGGCAAGTGGGAAAAGTCCAAGTTCATGGGAGTCGAGCTGACCAACAAGACGCTGGGCATCATCGGCATCGGCAATATCGGCGGCGTCGTGGCCGACCGGGCGCGGGGCCTGAAGATGAAGGTGATCGCCTATGACCCGACGCTGAGCGAAGAGAAGATCGCGCAGAAGGGGGCCGAGAAGGTGGATCTGGATACGCTGCTGGCGCGGTCGGATTTCATCACGCTGCACACGCCGCTGATCGATGCGACGCGCAATATCCTGAGCCGTGAGAACCTTGGCAAGACCAAGAAGGGCGTGCGGATCGTCAACTGTGCCCGCGGCGGGCTGGTGGACGAGGCGGCGCTGGCGGAGTTGCTGCAATCGGGTCACGTGGCCGGCGCGGCGCTGGACGTGTTTGCCGAGGAACCGGCGACGGAAAATCCGCTGTTCGGTCTGCCCAACGTGGTTTGCACGCCGCATCTGGGTGCCGCGACCAGCGAGGCGCAGGAGAACGTCGCGTTGCAGGTGGCCGAGCAGATGTCGGATTACCTGCTGACGGGGGCGGTCACCAATGCGCTGAACATGCCGTCGGTGACCGCCGAGGAAGCCAAGGTGATGGGGCCGTGGATCAAGCTGGCAGATCATCTGGGCAATTTCATCGGCCAGATGACGGAAGAGCCGATCAAGGCGATCAACCTGCTCTATGATGGTGTGGTCAGCCAGATGAACCTCGAGGCGCTGACCAGCGCGTCCGTGGCGGGGATCATGAAGGCGGTGAACCCGGAGGTGAACATGGTGTCAGCGCCGCTGATTGCCAAGGAACGGGGGATCAAGATCTCGACCACCAAGCAGGACAAGTCGGGCGCGTTCGAGGGCTATATCAAGCTGACCGTGGTGACGGCGGAGCGGGAGCGGTCCATCGGTGGCACGGTGTTCAGCGACGGCAAGCCGCGCTTCATCCAGATCAAGGGGATCAATATCGACGCCGAGATCGGGCAGCACATGCTGTACACGACGAACCGCGACGAGCCGGGTATCATCGGCGCGCTGGGCCAGACCATGGGCGGCAATGGCGTGAACATCGCGAATTTTACCCTTGGCCGGTCGAAGGCGGGGGAGGAGGCGATTGCGCTATTGTACGTCGATGCGCCGGTGCCGGAGGACGTGATCGCCAAGCTGCATAAGACGGGCCTCTTTCAGCAGATCCGGGCGCTGGAGTTCGATGTTGGGTGATGGGCCCGGACGCGTGGTTGCGGTGTCGGGCGATGCCGGGGTGAACCCCGGCCTACGGGCTGCGTAGGGCGGGGTTCACCCCGCCTTTGGCGCCCGACATGGCCACAGGCTGAAAAGGCGCGAAAAACGACCATTTCCGGGTCGCTGTGGCGAAAGCCGTGGCGGCCCGTTTGCGTTAGGCGAGGTGCATGCGGCCGAGGAGGTTCCGATGCACGACCCGTTCCAGCTTTTCCTGTCCGAGATGTCGGCGGTGTTCCGCGCCGAGGGGCGGGCCTGTGCCAATGAGACCGCCACGGCGCTGCTGTCGGCGACCGAGGTTGCGCCGCTGACGAACGACTCGCCCGGCGATACGGACGCGATTTGCGGTCTGCTGGCGGGGTCGACCCTGGCGGTGGCCCGGGCGGCCTGGGCGGCGCATGACGTGCTGCCATGGGGCCACAACCCGGTGTCGAGCCAGATGAAGCCCGAGGACGAGGCGCTGTTTTCGGTCGTGGACCTGATGGGGCCGGAGGCGCCGCTGTATTGCCCGACCCTGCGGGCGGGGCTGTATTACCAGCGGCCGAACACGCGCTATGGGCTGCATTCCCATGCCGCGGTCGAGACCTACGTGATCATCGCGGGCCGGGCGCTGTGGACGGCTGGCGACGCGCAGCGCGAGATGGTGGCGGGGCATTCGGTGCATCATTCCACCTACTTGCCCCATGCCTGCCAGACCGGCGACGAGGGTGTGGTGGCGCTGTGGCGCTGGTCGGGAGATATCGGCATCGAGAGCTACCGCGTGCATCACGGGGCCGAGGCGTTCGGGGCCTTCGCGGCCTGAGCCGGGTTTGCACTCGCGCCGTGGCGCATTAGGTCTGGGGCATGACCCAACCGCTTTACGTGATCCCGGATATCCATGGCTATCGTTCCGAGCTCGACCGCGTGCTGGCGCGGATCGACGCACGGGCGGGCCGCGACGCCAGGGTGGTGTTCCTTGGCGACTACACCGACCGCGGGCCGGACAGCCGTGGCGTGGTGCAAACGCTGATCGACGGAATCGCGGAGGGGCGGAACTGGACCGCGCTGCGGGGCAATCACGACCAGATGTTCCTGGATGCGCTGGAAGGCCGGATGGAACCCGTGCGCTTCCAGTGGTGGATGCAGGGCAACCTTGGCGGCCGCGAAACGCTGGCCTCTTACGGAATCGAGAACGCAGAGTATGAGGGCGACTGGCGTGAGCAGGTGCCGGGGCTGCATCGCCAGTTCCTGAGCACCTTGCCCTATAGCTTCGAGACGGAAGAGCTGTTCCTGTGCCATGCGGGCGTGTCGCCCGGCACGCCGCTGGAGCGCCAGGTGCCCGAGGACCTGATGTGGATCCGCGAGCCGTTTCTGTATGACGACCGGGATCATGGCAAGCTGGTGGTGCATGGGCACACGCCGGTCGATGCGCCCGAGCATCACGGCAACCGCGTGGCGCTGGATTGCGGCACGGGCTGGGGGCGGCCCTTGCAACTGGCGGTGTTCGAAGGGCGGGAGGCGTGGATCCTGACCGAGGACGGCCCGGTGCCGCTGGTGCCGTGACGGCACGTCGGGGTTGCGGGAAAAGCGCCGGAAGGCGATGATCGGTCGGACTGACGCAGGGAGGCTCTCATGACGGATATCGTACTTCTGGATGGCGCGCGCACGGCCATCGGCACTTTTGGCGGATCGCTGGCGGGCACGCCGCCGGGGCAGCTGGGGGCCGTGGTGACGAAGGCGGCGTTGGAGCGGTCGGGCGTGGAGCCGGGGCAGATTGGCCATGTGGTGTTCGGCCATGTCATAAACACTGAGCCGTGCGACATGTACCTGAGCCGTGTCGCCGCGATGGAGGCGGGCATTCCCGAGACGACCCCGGCGATGAACGTGAACCGGCTGTGCGGCTCGGGTGCGCAGGCGGTGGTGTCGGTGGTGCAATCCCTGATGCTGGGCGATGCGGATTTCGGCGTCGCGGGCGGGGCCGAGAACATGAGCCGCTCGCCCTTCATCGTGCCGGACCAGCGCTGGGGCGCCAAGATGGGCGATGTGCGCACGCTGGACATGATGCTGGGGGCGCTGAACTGTCCGTTCGGGACGGGGCATATGGGGGTCACGGCCGAGAACGTGGCCGCCGAGCATGGCGTCAGCCGCGAGGACCAGGATGCATTTGCGCTGGAAAGCCAGGCGCGGGCGGCGAAGGCGATCGAGGAAAGCCGCTTTGCCAGTCAGATCGTGCCGGTCGAGGTGCGGGTGAAGCGCGACATGGTGGCGTTCGAGACGGATGAGCACCCCAAGCCCACGACCGCCGAAGGGCTGGCCGGGCTGCGGGCGGCGTTCCAGAAGGACGGCACGGTGACGGCTGGCAACGCGAGCGGCATCAATGACGGCGCAGCGGCGCTGGTCTTTGCCCGCGGGGAGGCGGCTGAGAGGGCCGGGTTGAAACCCAAGGCGCGGGTGTTGGGCTATGCTCATGCGGGCGTGCGCCCCGAGGTGATGGGGATCGGGCCGGTGCCGGCGGTGGAGGGTTTGCTGGAGAAGACCGGGCTGAGTGCGGCGGATTTCGACGTGGTGGAATCGAACGAGGCGTTTGCGGCGCAGGCGATTGCGGTGAACCGTGGGCTCGGGCTGGACACGGACAAGGTGAATCCGAACGGCGGCGCGATTGCGCTGGGGCATCCGGTGGGCGCGACGGGGGCGATCCTGATGGTGAAGGCGCTTTATGAGTTGGAGCGGATCGGCGGGACAAAAGCGCTGATCACCATGTGCATCGGCGGCGGGCAGGGGATTGCCGTGGCGATCGAGCGGATGTGAGGGCCGGTCGCGGAATTTTGCAAAATTCCGCGGCGAAAAATTGCAATTTTTCGGAACGATTTCTTGCAAGAAATCGGGCAAGAATTTTTGAAAATTCTTGCTGCGAAACTGCGTAGAAAATGGGGTCAGTCGATCCAGACGGTGACGCTGCTGGAGCGGCCCGTTGCGTCGATCACCGACAGTTTGGAATAGCCCCGGGCGAGGCCGGTCAGCTCGGCCTCGCGACGGCGGGTGCCGGTTTTCTGCGGCGTGCCGTTGGCGAGCCAGGTGAAGGGCGGCTTGCCGTCGCGGAGTTTGACCGTGAGGCGGCCGTCCTGGACGGGCAGGCGGGCGCCGGCTGGGGGGAAGATCAGCTTGGGCGCATCCTCGGACGGTTGGAACACCGCGTCGCGCCCGGCGAAGCGGCGCAGGGGTTGCGGCAGGCGGGCGGTGGGCAAGAGCAGCGTCTCGGGCGGAGGCGGCGGCAGGGCGTCGGCTTTGGGTTTCAGACGCTGGAACGCCTCGAACAGCACCGGCGCGGCGAGGTCCCCGCCGAAGGCGCCGGGGACGGGCGTGCCGTCGGGGCGGCCGATCCAGACGGCGGCGACATGGCGGCCGTCGAAGCCCACGGCCCACGCGTCGCGGTGGCCGTAGGAGGTGCCGGTCTTGTAGGCGAGGCGACGCTTGGGTGCGCCGGGCGGTGGCGCGAGGCCCGCGAGGATATCGGCCACGTGCCAGGCGGCGGCGCGGTTCAGAACATTCGTTGGCGTATGTTGGGGGGCGTCCTGACGCCAGTTCAGCGGACGTGTCTGGCCGCTATTTGCCAGCATGGCGTAGGCGGTCGTCAGGCCTTCTAGCGTGATGCCGAGGCCGCCGAGGCCGACGGCAAGGCCGGGCTGGTCGCCGGGCAGCTCGGTCGGCACGCCGGCGCGGCGCAGGGTGTCGAGCAGGTGGGCGGGGCCGATCTCGTCCAGCAGCAGAACCACCGGGATGTTGAGCGACTGGCGCAGGGCGTCGGCCACGGTCAGCTCGCCCCGGAAGGCGCCGTCGAAATTCTGTGGCGCGTAGGTGCCGAAGGCGACAGGGCGGTCGTGAATGAGGGTTTGCGGATGGGCGAGGCCGCGGTCGAAACCCATGGCGTAGATGAAGGGCTTCAGCGTCGAGCCGGGGGAGCGCATGGCCTGTGTCATGTCGACGAAGCCGGAGCGGGCGTCGCCGATGCCATAGGTGGCGGACCCGACGGAGGCGAGGATGTCGCCGGTCTTGTGGTCGGCGATCATCATGGCGATGGAAACGTCCGGGGGCAGATCGCGCAGGCTGTGGGTGGCGAGGCGTTCCAGCGCGGCTTGCAGGGGGGCGTCGAGCGTGAGGTCATGGCGCAGGCGGGCGGGGTCGTCGGATATCGCGCGGTCGGCCATGTGCGGCGCGAGGGACGGGAAGGCGCGGCGTGTGTGGGGCACCGGCTCGGTCAGGGCGGCCTCGACCGCGCCTTGGGTCAGCAGGCCGTCGCGTTCCGCGCGGGCGAGGACGCGGGCGCGGGCCTCGGCCGCCTGGAAGTGGTGCCGGTCGGGGCGTCGGGATTCGGGGGATTGCGGCAGGGCGACGAGCAGCGCGGACTCGGCGGGGGTCAGGCGGCGCGGGTCCTTGCCGAACCACGCGTAGCTAGCGGCGCGGACGCCTTCGATATTGCCGCCGAAGGGCGCGCGTTCGAGGTAGAGTTGAAGGATCTGCTGCTTGGTCAGGCGGCGTTCGAGGGCGAGCGCGACGCGGGCCTGTCGCAGCTTTCCGGAAAGCCGCCCGGTGCCGCTGTCCTCGAGCAGGCGGGCGACCTGCATGGTGAGGGTGGAGGCACCCGAGACGACCTCACCGTTCCAGATGGCCTGCGCGGTCGCGCGGAGGATGGCGCGGGGATCGACGCCGGAATGGGTGTAGAAGCGTTTGTCCTCGTAGGCGATGAGCATGTCGAGGTAGCCCGCATCCACCGCGTCGGGCGTGGCGCCGAGCCGCCAGCGGCCGTCCTCGACCGTATAGACCCGCAGGAGCGTACCGGTGCGGTCGCGGACCTCGGTGGAGAGGGGCGTCAGGAGTGGCGGGAGGTCGGTTGCGGCGATCCACTGGTCGAGCTTGTCGCGCCCGAGGCCGGAGGCAAAGAGCGCGAGGGCCAGCAGCAGGAGGAGGCGGTCAAAGCGGAACATGCTGGTCTTCCGCGTGCCAGAGGCCGGGATAGTCGGTGACGAAGCCCGCGTCGTTGACCTCGAGCGTGGTGGTGTAGTCGGTCTGTTCGGCGCGGTAGTCGATCACGCCATACGTAGACGTACGGCTGTAGGTCTGGTCCAGAGGCGCGAGGGTGGCGGCGGGATAGTGCAGCCACGCGGCGCGGGTGGTCAGGGCGTCGTCCTGCTGTTTGAAGAGGCGACGCAGGGGCATGAGGTTGGTGGCGGGGGTGAAGCTGAGGTCGATGTCGGTGGCGTCCTTTAGCCCGGGTTGCGGTGTCTCGTTCAGCAGCCATTCGCCGTTGCGGTGGTCGATATGCAGGCGGACGTCCATCTCGCCATGGGTGCCGGCGATATCGGCGTCGAGGGTCTGCCACTCCTCAGAGCAGCGCACGACGTAATCCAGCGCGGCGAAGCCGTCATCGTCGTGAAAGCGGGCGTGGCCGACCAGAAGCCAGCCGTGATCGGCGCGGGCGAGGCGGCAGGTGTCCTGCCCCTCGCAATAGAGCGCGCGCCAGGTGATCGTGGCGACGGTCTTGCCCGTCATTCTGCCGTGACCGTCATCCGCCCGGTGGCCGAGCGCGCGCGGTATTGCGGGCGGTACATGTCCTCGACCGAGGCTGCCGGGTGGTGGTAGCTGCCGGGGCTGATCGCGCGGACGATATAGGCGAGGCGGAAGGCCTTGTCCGAGCGCCAGTCGACGGCGGCGATGAAGCGGTCGGCGCGGAACTCGGAATGCTCGGCGTTGGCCGGGTCGAGCCAGTCGAGCGCGTTCACGTCGCCCGAGCGCAGGAGGTTCGGGTTGTCGATCTCCAGACCGGCGGGGAGAGGGTCGTCGATGATGAGCCGCGCCTCGCCCTTTTCGAAGGGGCGCACCGTCAGAACGGTGACGAGGCGGGTGCCGGTGGGCACTATCGACAGGTCCACGGGCGTGCCGTCCATGTCGAAATAGCTGCGCTCGATGGCGTAGCCATAGCCGCCGGCCTCGGGCGGGGTCACCGACACGCCGAGGGTCGTGAGGGTGATGTCGGTGGCGTTCGCGCCGGTGTTGGTGAGGGTCTGGGGGGTCAATGACGTGGCCGAAATGTTGCGCACGAAGGGGCCCGAGACCGGCTCGCCGTCGAGCGAGAGGCCCGAGACGGATGGATCACTAAGGAGCGCGCGGGCGGCCAGAAGGGACCACGCCTGTTCCTGCGTGGACATGTGCGGGCCTTCGGCGGTGATGGCGCTGGCCAGAGCGTCGGCGTTGACGGCGGTGCTGCCCGCCTCGGTCGCCAGGGTCAGCACGCCGGCGCGGTCGCGCAGGCGGGTGCCGTAGTCTGCCCGCCAGACCTGGCCTTCGTCGCCGGAGGTCTGGTTGATGCTTTGCTGGGCCGCGGCGAACATGCGGTCGGCGCGCGTCTGGTCGCCGTAGAAGGCGAGGGCGGCGCCAAGCTGGGCCTGGGCCAGGGGCGTAGCGAAGGCCTGTGCCTTGACGTCCGCGTAGTAGCGCAGGTCGCCCATGCGGGCGGCCCCCTCGCGGGCGAGGACCATGAGGGCGTAGGCGATGTCTTCGCCGCCGGAGTCGAAGTCCGGTGCGTAGTTGATGCGGTTGCGCAGGTTGTCCATCGCCATGGTGTAGGCGGTGTCGGGGATGTCGAAGCCTTCCGCTTTGGCGCGCGACAGGAAGTCGGCGACATAGGCGTCGAGCCAGAAATCGCCCGAGCTGGCCCGCCAGAGGCCGAAGCTGCCGCCGGAGGATTGCCGGGTCAGGATGCGGGCGATGGATTGGTCGATGCGTTCCTGTGCCTGCGCTTCGGAGGCGAGGCCCATCGCGGCGGCGACCTGGTTGAAGTAGAGCAGCGGCATGGCGCGGCTGACCACCTGTTCGGTGCAGCCATAAGGGTAACGGTCGAGCGCGGCCAGAAGGCGGGGGGCGTCGAGTTTCGCCAGCGGTCCGGCGGCGAGGATGGCGCTGGCCGTGTCGGGGCGCAGGTCGGCGAAGACGTCCGCGCCCAGCGTGAAGCTGTCGCCCGCGCCGAGAGAGAAGCGGCGGGTGGTGGCGATGACCGGATCGTTGGCGCGGATGCCAAGCGGCATCTCCTTGGTCAGTTGCTTGCCATCGGGCGTGGTGAGGGCGATGCGCACGGTGGCGTCGCCCACGTCGCCCGCGGTGATGGGCAGGCTGAGCGTGGTTTTTTCCTGTTCGCCCAGTTCGAGGCCGGAGGGGATTGTGCCGCCGAGCGTGAGGCCCGTGCCGGAGACGTCGAGGCCCATGCGCCCCGTCGGCCCTTCGGTGTGCTGGATTTCCAGCAGCAGGCGGCTTTCGTCGCCGGGGGCGAGGAAGCGCGGCAGGGAGGCGGTGACGACGACCGGGTCGCGCACGATGGTCTGATCCTCGGCCTGGCCCACGGCGGTGGGGGACCATGCGACGGCCATGAAGCGGACGGTGCCGTTGAAGTCGGGCATGTCGAAGCTGGCTTTTGCCGTGCCGTCGGGGCCTATTTCGAGCGGGCCGGTGAAATAGGCGACGAGGTCCTCGGTGGGGGGCGGCTGTGTGCCGGACAGGGGATTGCCCGCGTCGCCGCCGGAGCGGACCTGGCCTTGGGCGCCGTTCATGCCGTCGATGAGGCGGCCATAGAGGTCGCGGATCTCGACGCCGAGGCGGCGCTGGCCGAAGTAGTGACCGGACGGGTCGGGCGACTGGAAGCCGGTGATGTTGAGCACGCCCACGTCCACGGCGGCGAGGGTGACATAGCCGGTCTGGCCGTCGGCCAGCCCATCGACGTTTACGGTGACATCCAGCGGCCCGCGCGGGGCGGCGGTGTCGGGCGCGTCGATGGAGACTGAGAGCTGTTTTTCGCCCGGGGCGATCTTGGCGTAGCTGAGGCCGAGGGAGCGGGCCGGGTTCTGGCCGGCGCTAACGTTCATCGGGCGGATCACTTGCGCGGTGACATAGGCGCCTGCGCCCCAGTCCTCGGTGACGGAAAGGGGGATGGTGTTTTCGCCCTCTGAAACCTCGACCGCCTGGCGTTCGATGACGTGGTTGGACATGACGGTGATCAGCGCCGTGCCGGCATAGCGGGGCACGACGCGCAGTTGGGCGGTGTCGCCGGGGGTGTATTCCGGTTGGTCCAGCGAGAGTTCGAGCGTGTCGGGCGTGTCGCTGGCGTCGGCGGGGGCGTACCAGCCGGCGTAGAAATCGGTGGAGGACGAGACATAGTCGCCGCCGGTGCGTTCGACGACCAGTTCATAATGGCCCCATTCGACGGGGGCGGAGACGGTGAGGGGCTCTTGCCCCAGCGTGGCGTCGCCGGTGGCAACCTGTTCGCGGGTCGTGATCGGCTCCCAGTTCCACGAGCCGTAGTCCTGGTACCATTGATAGCGTGTGGTGATGCGGTTGACCGTCCATTTGACGTCCATCGGGATGGGCGTGAGATCGGGCGAGATGCCTATGACCTGAAAACTTGCCTCGGTGCCTTCCGGCACGACGTCGTCGGCCAAGGGCTTGATGCCGATCATGGGGCCGGCGGGGGCGAGCATGCGGTTGAGCCTGCGTTCGACCGGGCGACCTGAGCCTTCTTGCAGGGTGACGGTGATGTCGGCCTCGAACGGGCGGTCGGTGACGTCGAATTCGGGCATTTCTGCGGCCATCTGAAGCTGGCCATCCGCGCCGGTCTTGCCGCCGGGCAGGTAGGTGATGCGGCCGCCGACCAGTTCATCGTGACGGCCGAAGCGGTAGCCGGGGAAGGCGTCGAGCGTGGTGCGGGCCATGAGGCGCACGTTGCCGTCCGCGACCAGCCCGGCACCCGGCGCGCCGAAGAGATAGCGCGCGTCGATGGTGAGCGGGGGCGTGTCGCCGGGGCGGATGGGGCCGTCGGGCAGCGACAGGTCGAAGTCGATGCGCTCGGGCAGGAAATCCTCGATCAGGAGCGTGCGGCTGACCAGCGGTTCATCCTCGGGGTCCGACAGGATGTCGAGCGTCCAGCTGCCGGTAGGGACGGATGCGCCCACGGGCAGGGTAAAGACATGGCCGCCCGCGGCGTCGTCGCCGGACAACTGGCGGGAATATTCCACCCCGTCGGGGCGGCGCAGGATGGCCGTGAGGGGCAGGCCGGGGATCGCCTCGGCCACATTGTCACGCGCCAGCGCGGTGGCGTGGATCACCTCGCCCGGGCGATAGGCGCCGCGGTCGGTGGCGAGAAAGACGTCGATGGGCGGCGCGGGCGGGCGGCCCTCGACGCCGCGATCCGAGAGGTCGAAGGCGGGATCGGTAAGCGACAGGAAGGCCATGTCGTCGGGGCCGGCCTTGGCAAGGATCATCGCCGGGGCGGAGCCGGAGGTGCCGCGCGTCAAGCCGGGGGCAAAGAGCGCGTGGCCCTGATCGTCGGTCGTAGCGGTGCCAAGCACGCGGTTGGAGCGCGAGAGCAAGGACAGCTCGACGCCGGATTCCGCCTGGGCATCGGCCAGACCCCGGACAAAGACATGAAGGCCGTCGGTGCCCTTGAGGGTGGTCAGGCCAAGGTCGGTCAGCACGAACCACTGGGTGGCGCCGGGATTGTCATAAGGGTCGGCGCCGGGAATGGTGGCGGTCAGGGCGTAGATGCCAGGGGCCTCGTTCGCCAGCACCTCGCCCAGCGGCAGGCGGGTGGTCATGGTCTGGTTGAGGGTGTTCTGCACCTCGCCGTTGCCGGTCCAGACCTCCTCGGCGATGTCATTGCCGAACTCGCGTTCCTGGTACTGGCTGAGGGGGCGGCCGAAATAGTCCTCCTGCATGGTGCGCAGAAGGTTGCGGTCGGAGACGCGGCGCAAGAGCAGCTTGACCTCGGTAAGGTTGACGGTCTCGATGGGCAGGGCGGTGTCGGCGGCCTTGGGCAGGATATAGGCCCGGCCCGGAAAGCTGACGCGCGGGGAGCGGTCGCGGACGTAAAGCGTGATTTCGGTGTCGCGCTGGAGGGTTTCGCCGCTGGCGGCGGGCAGCCCCTCGCGGAAGGTGACGCGGTAGCGTTCGCCATGCTGGACGCCAGCGATGCAGATCTGGTTGCCGTCGGGCTGGACCACGAGGCCGGGATCGGGCAGGCGGACGAAGGGCGTGTAATCGGTGCCGGCCTCGACCAATGGTTCGGAGAATTCGGCGCAGAGGCGCGGCTGGGCGCTGTCGCTGTCGGCGCGGTGGTCGGTGATGCGAAAGCCGTACTTCGCGATGGCGGCATCGAGCGCGGTCAGAACGTCATCGCGCGGCTGGATGGATTCCGCAAGGCGCAGGGTGGGCACGGTGGCCTGGCCGCGGCCCATCGTTTCGAGCGCCTGGGACATGAGCAAAAGCGCGTTGATGCGGGCGGGATCGCCGGGCGCGCGCAGATAGGCGTTGATCGCGGCCTGGAAGGCGCGGCTGGCATAGTTGCGTTTCTCGGAGTCATTCTGCGTGGGGATGAGGAGCGACAGGCGGGCATATTCCGCCCATTGGTCGGCGGCGTCCGAGCGGGCCACGGCGGCCCCCATCCAGCGCATGGCGTTGAGGTAGTCCTGCTGCGCGATGCGGTCCTGCGCGGCGTTGACCATGGCGGGCACGTCCCATTGCCCGCCGGGGTGGCGCGCGCCGATGCCGGTGGCCTGGTCGCGGGCCTGGTTCAGGTCGCCGGGGTTGAGGAAATCCAGATCGGCGGTGCGGGCGGGGGCATCTGACAGGACGCGGGTGTCGGTGTTGAAGACCTCGGCGGAAATCGCGCCCTCGTAGGGCTTGGTCTCGGTCAGGGCGCTTTTGGGGAAACAGGAACTGGAGCGGGTGTTGAAGGTGTAGGCGCGGCAGGCATTGTTGGAAAAACAGAGGTTGCGGCAGGCCTCGAGCGTGATGTCGAAAAGCGGTTCCAGATCGGAGCCGTAGAAGTCGACATCCTTGGTGACCACCTCGCGCCTGTCGGGCACGGCATCCTGGGCCAGCGCGGCGGACGCGACGAGGCTGGCGGAAAGGCTGAGGACGATGGCGGCAAGAAAGCGTTGGAGCATAATACCCTCCTTCAACGAATGGCGGCATCGTGCCACGCCCCCCGGGGCAAGACAACGATTCCCGCGCCTGTCGCGGGTCAGGGTTTAAACACTTGTTCACCATAATCAGGGAGTTTGAGCCCCGAGAGTCACCGGCACGGGCGGAGGTTGGGGCATGAGCCTTGCCAACAAACTGGCGGAGGAACGGCGCGCCAGGCTGGCCGCCGAACGTCTGCTGGAACAGAAACAGGCGGAGTTGCAGGCCGCGAACCGCAAGCTGGGCCGGCATGCCCGTGCCCTGAGCGAGGAGATCGTCGAGACCCGCGCCGAGGTGCAGACCGTTCGGGACGAGAATGCGCGGGTGAAATCCGACCTGAACATGGCCAACGAGAAGGTCGCCATCGCCGAGCGGCGGCTGTGGCACTCGATCGAGACGATCCAGGACGGGTTTGCCTTTTTCGACGCCGACAGCCGGATGATCGCCGCCAACCACGCCTGGCTGGGCGTGTTCGAGGGGCTGGAGGACGTCAAGCCCGGCATCAGCTATGTCGAGATCCTGCAATGCGTGACCGAGGAGGGGGTCGTGGATATCGGCGACGCCGACCCCGCCGCGTGGCGCGAGAAGATGCTGGACCGCTGGCAGACGGTGGCGCCCGAGCCCGAGATCGTCCGGCTGTGGAACGGGGCCTATATCAAGCTGATCGACCAGCGCGGGCCCACCGGCGACGTGGTGAGCCTGGCACTGAACATCACCGACACGATCCGGTACGAGGAACGGCTGAAGGAAGCCCGGCGCAAGGCCGAGATGGCGAGCCGGGCGAAATCGTCCTTCCTGGCCAACATGAGCCACGAAATCCGCACGCCGATGAACGGGGTTGTGGGCATGGCGGAGCTGCTGAAGGATACCGAGCTGGACGAGGAACAGCTGCTGTATGCCAACACGATCAAGAACTCGGGCGAGGCGCTGCTGGTGATCATCAACGACGTGCTGGATTATTCCAAGATCGAGGCGGAGAAGCTGGTGCTTCATGCCGAGCCGTTCGACCTGGAACGCTGCATTCACGAGCTGATCATGCTGATGCAGGTGAACGCGCGGGACAAGGGGATCGAGCTGTTGGTGGATTACGACCTGTTCCTGCCGACGCGCTTTGTGGGTGATCCGGGGCGGCTGCGGCAGATCATGACGAACCTTCTGGGCAACGCGGTGAAATTCACCGAAGAGGGGCACGTGATGGTGCGCGTCGTGGGCGTCGAATGCGCGGCCCAGGGCGCGGCGCGCCTGCATGTGACGATCGAGGACAGCGGGATCGGTATTCCCGACGACAAGGTCCGGCACATCTTCGGCGAGTTCAACCAGGTGGACGGTGAGAGCAATCGCAAGTTCGAAGGCACGGGCCTCGGCCTCGCGATCTCTGAGAAGTTGGTAAAACTGATGGGTGGCGAGATCTGGGTCGACTCGGTGGAGGGGCAGGGCTCGACCTTCGGGTTTGCCGTGGAACTGCCGCTGGCCGAGCCGGACGCGGAACAGGACTTCAGCGTGCCCGATGGATTGCGCAAGGTGCTGATCGTCGAGACGAACGCGCTGAACCGCGCGATCCTGGAGAGGTTGTTCGCGGCGCTGGGCATCGACGTGACATGCTGCGACAGCGGTGCGGCGGCGCTGGAGGCGACGGACGGGTCGGTCAGCTTGGTGATTACCGACCACGTCATGCCCCGGATGGACGGGATCGAACTGGCCGAGGCGCTGAAGGCGGCCGGACACGCGGCGCCGGTGCTGCTGCTGAGCGGAAACACCGGCAGCGTGGAACAGGACCCGGGACGCGGCTTTGTCGACGCGGTGCTTCAGAAACCCTTCCCCCGCGCCGAGCTTTTTGCCGCCCTGACACGGCTCTCGGGCTCGCTGGCGGGGGGCGTGGCGGAACCGGACCTGCCGCAGGAGCCCAGCCGCGTGATGCGCGTGCTGGCGGCGGAGGACAACAAGACCAACCGGCTGGTCTTTTCCAAGATGGTCAAGGCGCTGGACATCGACCTGAAATTCGCCGTGAACGGCGAGGAGGCGGTGGCGTTCTACCGGTCTTTCGCGCCCGATATCGTGTTCATGGACATCTCGATGCCCGAGATGGACGGCAAGGAGGCTACCCGCGCCATTCGCGAGATCGAAGCGGATGGCGGCGTGCATGTGCCCATCGTGGCGATGACGGCGCACGCGATGGACGGAGACGAGGACGACATCCTGTCGGCGGGGATAGATCACTACCTGTCGAAGCCGCTGTCGAAACAGGTGTTGATCGACCACGTGAGCGCGGCCTGCCCAGTAGGCGTGCGCCCGCCCGAGGAGGGGCAGAGCGCGGCGTGAGCGGATAGTGGACGTGGTCGGGGCCTTGCGCTGCGACGAATGACTGGCGTTTGAGGTCTGGCAGATGATGGCTGTCAGTGAGAGGTGGCGCTGGTCCCGAGGGACGTTCGTTTTCCTTGCGGCGAAGGTCCGGTGTGAGCTTTTGCGGACACGTGTGATTTATAGTCCCGAGCGCCATTGACGGGCCGCGGCGCGGCGATCCGACGGTGGGTCGGCAGCGCTTTTTCCAGGCCAGATCCGAAACAGGGCCGAGCGAGGCACCGAACTTAACACAATCGCCGGGCCGTGGGGGCGGCCCGTCTATGGCGCGGGGCCTGCGGCCTGACTCCGCGCCGGGGCTGTGGATCGAACGTCTTTCATGTCCCGCAAAGCGAACGTTCAACGCGAACGCCCCGCGCGGAACAAGGGCGAAGCACGCCGCGCATCGCGCCAGAGGCGCGTCACTTTATATGCGCGCCTTCGGCGCGACGGGCCGCCCCGTCACGCCAGAGGCGTGCCGCCTATAGTTGGCGCACCTTTGGTGCGACGGCACGGCGATTTGGCAGGTGAAATGCCACGCTATCGGGTTGGATGTGCTTGGCAGGCATAAACTGCCCATACCCATCGTCGGTTCGCCGCACCACGGCCCGTCGATGCGCGTCTCATCGCAGTCAAGACACTGGTATCGCGCACCCAGCCGGTTAACAGCCGCGAAGCGGCCCGGCCATCGTCAGCCCCTCCCACGGGCTGGCGATTTGGCTGAGGCTGGGCGCAACGACCCTTCCGAGGACGTGTTTGGCGGGCATGAAGTGCTTCAGAATTCCCGTCGGATCGCCACCCCAGGGGCTGACGATGGCCTCCGTCGTGAACGGCGGCTTTGTACCGCAAAGCGGATATTGGCCGCTTGCCAATAACAGAGGCTTTGCCCTGCGCGGAACGCCCTACTGCTCGTCGCGGATAAACGCCGGTTCGTCCTCGGTCGAGCGCGCGGCGTCATAGCGGTAGCCGCCGGAGTCGAAATCCTTGAGGGCTTCGGGATCGGTCAGGCGGTTCTGGACGATGAAGCGGGCCATGGCACCGCGGGCCTTCTTGGCGAAGAAGCTGATGACCTTGGCTTCGCCGTTCTTGGTGTCGAGGAAGGTGGGGGTGATGACCCTGAGCTTGAGCGCGTCGCGGTCGACCGCGCCGAAATATTCCTGGCTGGCGCAGTTGACCAGGACGTTGGCGTTCACGTCGTCGGCGTAGCGGTTGAGCGCCTTCGACAGGCGGTCGCCCCAATAATCGTAGAGCGATTTGCCCTTTTCGGTTTTGAGGCGGCTGCCCATCTCGAGCCTGTAGGGCTCGATATTATCCAGGGGTCGCAGGAGGCCGTAGAGACCCGAAAGGATGCGCAGGTGATCCTGCGCCCAGTCGAGTTCGTCGGTGTCGAGCGAGCCGGCCTCGAGCCCCTGGTAGGTATCGCCGGCGAAGGCGAGCGCGGCGGGTTTTTTATCCTGTTTGCCAAAGTCGCGGAAGCGGTCGGCGTTGAGTTTCGCGAGGTCGTCGGAGATGCCCATCAGCTTTTTCAGGTCGGCCTGGCTGAGGTCGCGGGCCACCTCGGCCAAGGCATGGGCGTCCTTGGCGAAGGCGGGGCCGGTGGGGTGGATCCCCTTGGCCGGCGACATGTCCATTTTCTTGGCAGGCGAGACGACGACGAGCATTTTTGACCTTTGAGAAATTAAGCTTTCCGGGGACTTAGTCCGCCGTGTGCAGAACGTCCAGAAAGGCGGGGCCGAAACGCTCGGTCCTTTTGTCGCCCAGGAGGCGTTCGAGGTCACCCAGATCGCGGGGCTTGGAGGCCGCGACGCGGGCCAGCAGGCTGGCTGAGCACGAAAGCGGCTTGTCGATGCCATCCTCGCCGCGTTGGAGGTTGGCCTGAACCTCCAGCAGGCGGTCGTAGACCGTGCCGGTCTCGCGGCCCGCCAGCTTGCGGCGGGTGGGGTGCATGACCTCGGCTTCGCCGTTGATGACCTCGAGGAAGGCGGCGCCGTACTGTTCAAGCTTCTTGGAGCCGACGCCCGAGATGCGGGCCATGTCGTCGAGCGTGCGGGGCCGGGTTTCGGCCATCTCGATCAGGGTGCGGTCGTTGAAGACGATGTAGGCGGGCATCTTGGCGGCCTCGGCCAGCGCGCGGCGCTTGGCCTTGAGCGCGGACAGGAGCGGCGCGTCTTCTTCGGCCACCAGCGTCTTGGCGGCGGGGCGGCGGGACTTGGGCGCGAGGGTGTCGCGGCGCAGGGTGATCTGATCCTCGCCCTTGAGGATGGGGATGGCGCGGTCGGTCATGCGCAGGGCGCCGTGGCGTTCGGGATCGGGGCGGATGAGATCGTGGCCCATCATCTGGCGGAAGATGCCCTGCCACGTGCGGCGGTCGGTGTCGCGGCCGACGCCGAAGGTGGGCAGGCCGTCATGGCCGCGCGCCCGGATCTTGTCGGTCTCGTTGCCGGTCAAGATATCGATCAGGTGGCCGGCGCCGAAGAATTCATCCGTGCGCAGGATGGCCGAGAGCGCCTTGCGCACGTCCTGCGTGCCGTCGAAGGTTTCAGGCGGTGTGGTGCAGGTGTCGCAATTGTCGCAAGGGGCCGGATCCTCGCCGAAATAGCGCAGCAGGGCCTGGCGGCGGCAGGCGTGGGTTTCGGCAAGGCCCAGAAGGGCGTTGAGACGGGCGTGATCGGCGGCGCGGCGTTCGGGCGGGGCGAGGCCCTCGTCGATTTGGGCACGGCGCAGACGGATGTCGTCGGGGCCGAAGAGCGTCAGCGTGTCGGCGGGCGCGCCATCGCGGCCCGCGCGGCCGATTTCCTGGTAATAAGCCTCGATCGACTTCGGGAGGTCGGCATGGGCGACCCAGCGGATGTCTGGCTTGTCGACGCCCATGCCGAAGGCGATGGTGGCGACCACCACCAGCCCGTCCTCGGTGCTGAAGCGGTGTTCGACATGGCGCCGGTCGTTCGGATCCATGCCGCCGTGATAGTGGCAGGCGGAATGGCCGTCCTCGCGCAGGGCCTTGGCCAGCGTTTCGGTCTTGGCGCGGGTGCCGCAATAGACGATCCCGGACTGGCCCTTGCGGGCGGCGGCAAAGCTGAGGATCTGCTGCCGGGGGCTGTCCTTGGCCGAGAAGGCGAGGGTGATATTGGGGCGGTCGAAGCCGCGAAGGAAGGTTTCGGGCTGCTGGCCCTCGAACAGTTTCTCGACGATTTCAGCGCGGGTTTCGGCGTCGGCGGTGGCCGTGAAGGCGGCCAGCGGCACGTCCAGGGCGCGGCGCAGCTCGCCGATGCGCAGGTAGTCGGGGCGGAAGTCGTGGCCCCATTGGCTGACGCAATGGGCCTCGTCAACGGCGATGAGGCTGACGCCGATGCGGCGCAGCATCCCCATGGCGGAGCCGGCGGCGAGGCGTTCGGGCGCGATGTAGAGCAGTTTCAGGCGGTCTGCGTCGAGCGCGTCCCAGACGGCCTGGGTTTCTTCCTCGGTATTGCCGGAGGTGAGCGCGCCGGCCTCGACCCCCGCCGCGCGGAGGGCGCGGACCTGGTCGCGCATGAGCGCGATGAGCGGGGAGATGACGACGGTGACGCCGTCGCGCAGCAGCGCGGGCAGTTGGTAGCAAAGGGATTTGCCGCCGCCGGTGGGCATGATGGCAAGGGTGTTGGACCCTTCGGCGACGGTCTGGACGATTTCCTCCTGGCCGGGGCGGAAGGCGGAGAATCCGAAGACGTCTTGCAGCAGCGTGGCAGCGCTTTGCATGGGGAACCTGTAAGATTTTAGTTTTCTGCTCTTACAGGTGACAGTCCCACACTAAGGAATCGTAAACAAGTCCCGGATTGGGCTTTGGTTTCGGCCTAGGCCGCGCGGAGTCAAGGCCGCAGGCCGCCGCGCCATCGCGGCCCCCCTTCCCTGGGGGCGGCGATTTGGCAAGTCCTGGCGCGACGCTCGGATGTTTTTCGGGTTTGGCTTGGATAAAGTGCTGCCGATCAAGCCGTGGATCGCCACCCCGGGGGGCCGCGATGGCGCGTCTATCCGCAGTAGCCTAGGGGGCGTCCGTTGCACAGCAGTTCCGGCAGGATGAAGTCGCGCAGCGAGATCAGCGCGACGAAGGCCACCAGCGGGGCAAGGTCCAAGGGTCGGGTATCCGGCAGGATGCGGCGGATGGGTTGGTAGATCGGCTCCAGCAGGCGGTTTAGGCCGTACCAGATCTGGGCCACGAATTGCTGGCTGAGGTTCAGGACCTGGAAGTTGATCAGCCAGCTCATGATGATGTGGATGATCATGATGAAGAACACCACGTCCAGAATGAGCCCGATGGGACCTGCGATTGCCTGCATCTGATGAACCTCTTGCTTGCTGCGCGGCATAGGTAAGCTTCATGGCGGTATTCCGCAAGCTTTACGCGAGGTTGTGGTTGACGTGGCCGTGAGTTGCGTCAAGACCTCGGGCAAAAGGAGCGCCCGATGTATCCTGTCATCCGCATGTTCTGGCAGCTTTTCAAGCACCGCAATTCGCCACCCTTGGCGCCGACCGATACGCATGTGTCGCGGCATGTGTGCCTGCCGTGGGATATCGACCTCTGGATGGAGCTGAACAACGGGCGGACGCTGACACTGTATGATCTTGGGCGTATCCCGCTGGCGATGCGGGCGGGGCTGGTGAAGGTTCTGAAAAAGAACCGCTGGGGGCTGACCATGGCGGGGGCGAGCGTGCGGTATCGCCGCCGGATCCGGATGTTCGAGACGGTCGAGATGCGGTCCCGCGCGGTGTGGTGGGACGCGCGGTTCGTCTATCTGGAACAGTCGATGTGGAAGGCGGACGGCGAGTGCGCCAATCACATCGTCTATCGCTCGGCGGTGACCGGAAAGAAAGGGATCGTGCCGCCTGACGAGGTGATGGCGGCGCTGGGCAAACTTGTCGAGCGGCCCGAGGCACCGGAATGGGTGACCGCGTGGATCGAGGCGGATGCCAAGCGGCCCTGGCCGCCGATGCGGGACTGACGCGGAAAGCCGAACGAAGGGCTTGCCACCGGACCTCGAACCGCGTTTGATCGCGGCCAAACGAGGGGGCGAGATGGCAGAGGTTTCGGCACGCAAGCGCATCTGGGGCTGGTTCTTTTTCGACTGGGCCAGCCAGCCGTATCATACCCTGTTGGTGACTTTCGTGTTCGGGCCGTTCTTTGCGGCTGTCGCCTCGAATTACTTTCTTGGCACCGGGCTGGCGGAAGAGGCGGCGGATGCGCGGGCGCAGACGCTGTGGTCGTGGTGCCTGGCGCTGTCGGGGCTGGTCATCGCCTTCGGTGCGCCGATCATGGGCGCGATGGCGGATTCGACCGGGCGGCGCATTCCGTGGATGCTGTTCTTTTCCGTGCTCTATGTGGTGGGCGCGGCGGGGCTGTGGTGGACCGCGCCGGACGGGTCGAACATGGTTCTGATGCTGGTGATGTTCGGCATCGGCTTTATCGGCGCGGAATACGCGCTGATCTTCGTCAATTCGCAGCTGCCGTCGGTGGCGACGGCGGAGGATGTGGGATCGACCTCGGGCAGCGGATTCGCCTTTGGCTATCTGGGTGGGCTGGTGTCGCTGGCGATCATGCTGGTGTTCTTTCAGACCATGGACGGGGGGCGCACGATCGTCGGTTTGGAGCCGGCGCTGGGGCTGGACGCCGCGCAGGACGAGGACAAGCGCATCGTCGGGCCGCTGGCGGCTGCGTGGTACGTGGTGTTCATGATCCCCTATTTCCTGTGGGTGCGCGATGCGGACACCGCGCCGAAGGGCGCGGGGTTCGTCGGGGCGATGGCGCTGTTGAAGAAGTCGCTGGCCAACCTGCCCAACCGCCGCAGCCTGCTGGCCTACCTGGGATCGTCGATGTTCTATCGCGACGCTTTGAACGGCCTCTACAGTTTCGGCGGCACTTACGCGACGCTGGTGCTGGACTGGTCGATCGTGAGGGTGGGCATTTTCGGCATCGTCAGCGCCATCGCGGCGGCGGCGTTCAGCTGGGTCGGCGGCAGGCTGGACAAGCGATACGGGCCGAAGCCGGTGATCGTGGTGGCGGTGTGGATCCTGATCGGGGTCTGCATCACCATCGTCAGCATGGACCGGACGATGTTCTTCGGCCTACCGCTGGAGGAGGGCTCGGCCTTGCCGGACATGGTGTTCTTTGGCTGCGGTATCCTGATCGGGGGCCTGGGCGGGACGCTGCAATCGGCCAGCCGGTCGTTGATGGTGCGGCACACGGACCCTTCGGTGCCGACGGAAAGCTTTGGCCTTTACGGGCTGTCGGGGCGCGCGACGGCCTTTATCGCGCCCGCGTTGATCGGGCTGGTGACCTATATCAGCGGAAGCGCGCGAATTGGGGTCACGCCCCTTATTCTGCTTTTCCTCGTGGGGTTGATCTTGCTACGCTGGGTGCAGGCAAAAGGGGATAGTGAAACATGGTCCGTATCGTAAAGCCGGTTTTGCTGGCGCTGGTGCTGGCAGGCTGTGGCGGCTCCACGGCAGAACAGGAGAGCGTCCAGCCCGCGGTGCTGTCGACGCAGAACATTCCGGCGGACATGCGCGGGGTGCAGGCGAAACAGCTGTTCGGGGCCAAGCGGGGCGGCTCGCAGCAGCCGGCGCGCCCCTTTGGCGGCTATGCCAAGGGATGCGTGGCCGGTGGCGTGCAACTGCCCGAGACGGGGCCGACATGGCAGGCGATGCGCCTGAGCCGGAACCGCAACTGGGGCCATCCCGAGGTGATCGACTTTGTCCAGAAACTCTCGCGCTTTGCCGCGACGCAGCCGGGATGGAAGGGGCTGTATGTCGGGGATATCAGCCAGCCGCGGGGCGGGCCGATGCTGACCGGGCATCGCAGCCACCAGATGGGGCTGGACGTGGATATCTGGCTGCGGCCGGCGAACAACCTGAACCTCAGCCGGGCGCAGCGTGAAAGCCTGTCGTCGATTTCGCTGCGGCGGGCGAACGGGGCCTACACGAACGACAATTACAATCGCACGCATCACGAGATCATGAAGGCGGCGGCGAAGGATCCGCGCGTTGCGCGGATCTTCGTTTTTCCGGGGGCCAAGGTGCGGATGTGCGAGGAAGAGACCGGCGACCGCAGCTGGCTGCGCAAGATCCGGCCCTGGTACGGGCATCACTATCATTTCCACGTGCGGCTGAAATGTCCGCGTGGGGCGAAGGGGTGTGTCGATCAGGCCGCGCCGCCCGCCGGGGATGGCTGCGCCGATGCGCGGCAGTGGCAGCGCAACATCCTGAACCCGCCTCCGCCCGACCCCAACGCGCCGCCGCCCAAGCCGCGCCGTGAGTTGACCATGGCGGACCTGCCGGCGCAGTGCCTGGGCGTGCTGCAATCGGAGTGAGGTCTTGCGGTTTCGCCGCAAAGTGACTAGGCGCAGGCCCCTGATTTAAACGCGTATCGGGGGCCTGTGAGCATGACATCCAAAATCCTTCCCGGTGTTCTGGCGATGGCGGCGATTGTCGTCGCGTCTAACATCCTGGTGCAATTCCTGTTCGGTCAGTGGCTGACATGGGGGGCGTTCACCTATCCTCTGGCGTTCCTGGTGACGGACGTGATGAACCGTGTCTATGGCCGCGCGGCGGCGCGGCGCGTGGTGCTGGCGGGGTTCGTGGTGGGGCTGGTCTGTTCCTTTATCGGCACACAGATTTCGGGCGAGTTCGGGCCGCTGGTGACGGTGCGGATCGCGGTGGGCTCGGCGGTTGCGTTCCTGACCGCGCAACTCTTGGATATCGCGGTGTTCGACCGGCTGCGGAGCGGGGCGTGGTGGCGGGCGCCGGTGGTGTCGTCGCTGATCGGGGGCAGCGTGGACACGGGCCTGTTCTTTACCATCGCGTTTTCCGCCAGCTTGACATTCCTGGAGCCGGGCAACGATGTGAGCTGGGCCGGCGAGGCTTTGCCGCTGTTGGGTGTGGGGCCGGTGGTGCCGCTGTGGGTGTCGCTGGCGGTGGCGGACTGGCTGGTGAAGCTGGTGCTGGCAATCTTGGCACTTGTGCCGTTTCGCATCATCGTGGGGTCGCTTAGTGGCAGGACCACATGATTTTGTTTTGACAAATGCAAAATCTGTGGCAGGCTACCCTTGAGTTCAACAACTGAAAGGAGGTGATCCAGTGTCTATAAAGGGATTGGAGAGAGGTGTCGGAACAGTCAGGGAGGTTCGTGTCTGAGGCAGCCCTTGGGCATGTAAACACCCGGATTGGCAGGGCCTAACCGACCTCGCCTCCGAAACTTTTAGAAGGGCCGTTCCACGAGGTTGGGGCGGCCCTTTTAGTGTGAAAATGGCGCGTCGGTATCGCGTCGGTCTTTGAGGCGCATCGCGTCGGTGCTAAAGCGTTTCGACTTTTCAATGACTCACCTTTCGCTGCCTGAAACCTAACGGTTTCAACGCAAAAGGTGATGCAGTCTGCTTCACCTAAAAGTCTAAACGCTATATTTGACAGGGCATGATGAAGATCAACGACAAGATCACGATCGAGGATTGGGAGCTGACCGAGCAGTTCACGCGCGCGTCCGGACCGGGCGGGCAGAACGTGAACAAGGTGTCCTCGGCGGTGGAATTGCGGTTCGAGGCCGAGCGCTCGCCCAACCTGCCCGACCCTGTGAAGCGGCGGCTGCGGCGGCTGGCCGGGCGGCGCTGGACCAAGGACGGTGCGGTGGTGTTGCAGGTGTCGGAGGAGCGCAGCCAGGCGCGCAACCGCGAGATCGCGCGGGAGCGGCTGGCGGAGTTGGTGCGGAAGGCGTGTGAAAAGCCGAAGCGGCGGATCCCCACGAAAGTGTCGAAGAACCAGAAGCGCAAACGGGTCGAGGCGAAGAAGAAGCGGGCGGAGGTGAAGGCGCTGAGGGGGAAGGTGGACGGGGTTTGATGCACCTTGCCCGGCACGCGTGGGTTTTCACCCACCCTACGCAGGCCTCACCGTGATGCCTCGCGTGGTTGCGGCCTCCAGTAAACGTCCGATCTGGCGGGCGGTGCTGTAGAAGCCAGGGCCGGATTTCCTTGCGCGAATGTCGTGGCCGGTGAAGACGGCCAAGCCATCGGTTTGGGCGATGAGATCGAGCAGGGTGTGATGCCGGGGCCAGCCGGGGAAGGCCTTGTGCTGCATGTCGGCGAAGCCGAGGTTGTCGAGACAGCGTGAGGCGGGGATCTCCGCATAGATTCGGGAGGCGGGGTTGGCGGGATCGAGGCTGCGGGGGCCCTCCGTTCGGACGATTTCGAACCGGGTGGCCAAGGCGGTTCGGGTCTCGGGCGTCGAGGCGTGGAAGGGGCAGGCGAAGCTGCGGGCCGGGAAGCCTGCCGCGCGGTGCTCGGCGATGGCGCGGTCGACCTCGTGTTCGAGCCAGTGGTCTAGGCCGTGGGTTGCGAGGTAGGGTTTCAGCCTTGGATGGGTGCGGGTGTGGCAGGCGATCTCGTGGCCGTCGGATTGCAGGAGGTGCAGGCCGTCAATCTGATCCGGCGTGGCCGCGTGAAGGTGCGACACGCAGAAGGTGACGCGGGCATCGTGTTGCGCGAAGACGGGCCGGGCGGCGACCCAGTTGGCGACGAAGAGATCGTCGAAAGTCAGGCAGAGCGTACCGGGCAAGGATCATTTCCCATGCGACTAAGGTCTTGATGCGCGAGACACCCCGGCTCTGTCAATTTGCAGAGCGCATCGGTCTTGGAGGGTTTGGGGCCGTGCGGTAGGATCGGGCCAACCCAAGGAGGAGACATGTCATGCAGATGAGTGGGGAGCGCGAGATCGCGGCGGACCGGGAAACGGTCTGGGCCGCGCTGATGGAGCCGGAGGTGCTGAAGGAATGCGTGCCGGGCGCGCAGGAGGTCACGGGCAACCCCCAGGACGGGTACGAGGCGACGGTGACGCAGAAGGTCGGGCCGGTGAAAGCCACGTTCAAGGGCATGGTGACGTTCAGCGAGATGAACCAGCCCGAGAGCTTGCGCCTGGAAGGCGAGGGCAAGGGTGGCGCAGCGGGCTTTGCCAAGGGCGCGGCGGACGTGCGGCTGGAGGCGGTCGAGGGCGGCACGCGGCTGAGCTATGACGTGGAGGCCAAGGTGGGCGGCAAGCTGGCGCAGCTGGGCAGCCGGATCGTCGACGGGTTTGCCAAGAAGATGGCCGACCAGTTTTTCTCCAACCTCGAGGAGGTGATCGAGGGGCCGAAGGAGGACGAGCCGGAAGAACAGGCCGAGAAGAAAGGCTGGCTGAAGCGGATGATCTCGAAGGGGTGAGCCTTCGGTTCGTGCCGGGGTGAGTGCGTCCTCGTCGGAGCCTCCGGCGGGGATATTTATGGCCAGAGGAAAAGGGGGTGCATCGCCGTTGAAGTTGTGCCGAGGGCGTCTGTCGGGACGCCTCCGGCGCGCGGCTAAAGCGTTTCTCTAAAAACCTGAATCACAGCTTTTGGCGAAGCGCAGTGCAAGGCTTGATCATTGCGTGCGCCCCGCCTTTATCTGAAGTGTCAGGTGAAAGGCGGGACACTTTAATTCCGGCGCGGGCCGCTTTGGCGGATGAGCTCGGCGATGCGGCCGCCGATGGCGTCGGACCCCTTGGGCGAGGGGTGGATGAGGTCGACCGCGTGGTAGGTGCGGTCGCCCGGTGGGACCAAGTCGCTCATCGGGATGAAATGCACGCCGCGGTCGAGCGCGGCGAGGCGGGCCATGCGGGCGTCCATCTCGCGGCCCTCGTCGACGCAGCCTTCGATGGGGGAGCGCACCCCGGGGGTGTGCAGGTAGCCCACCATCACCACGTTGGCGCCGGTCTTGCGCATCTTCGCCACGAAGCCGGGGATGACGCCGGTGGTGCCGTCTTGGGAGATCAGCCGGTCGATGCGGCGGTCGCAGAACCCACAGCCGCAGCCGAAGAGGATGTCGTTGCCGCCGCCGTTCATTACGATCCAGTCCCAGTTGCCGGCGCGGAATTGTTTCGTGATGTTCATGCCCGCCGCGCCCGAGATGGGCAGGGCATAGAGAAAGCGGGCGCCGGAGACGGAGCGGTCGATGACCGGCTCGCCCAGGCGGCGCTCCATGGCGTGAGAGACGGATTTCCCGGCCATGCCGTGGAAGGCCATCATGGAATCGCCCATGAGAAGGATGCGGGGGTTATCGGCACGCGTCACCGTCTCGGTGCAGGCACCGAGCGCGAATATGATGAGCGGCCAGACAAAACGAGAGAGGCGTTTCATGTTTGTCCTGCGATTGTCTTGATGCGCATGGCACCATGCGCCCCCACCGCGCATAGGATTCCCGCCTGAGGCGGCGGGCGCAATGCGAAATGTGGAAACAATGCGTTTTATTCGGGGCGGCGTAGATGCGCGCGCGCAGGAATGCACAAGGGGTTGTGTTTTCGTACCGGCTTGCGCCGGGGCGCGGTCGGATTAGTTTGCCGCGGATGACGAAAGAAGGAGCGCGGGATATGGCGGCGTTTGTCGAGGTGAGCGGCTTGGAGAAGACCTTTGACGACGGGTTTCAGGCCCTGAAGGGCGTGGACCTGGAGATCCGCGAGGGCGAGATCCTGGCGCTGCTGGGGCCCAATGGCGCGGGCAAGACGACGCTGATCTCGGCGCTGTGCGGGATCACGACGCCCACGGGCGGGACGGCGCGCGTGGGCGGGCATGACATCGAGGCTGAGTACCGCGCGGCGCGCTCGCTGGTGGGGCTGGTACCGCAGGAGATTGCGCTGGAGCCGTTCGAGAAGGTGATCAACACGGTGCGGTTTTCCCGCGGGCTGTTCGGCAAGGGGCGTGACGAGGCGCTGGTGGAGAAGATCCTGCGGCAGTTGAGTCTTTGGGACAAGCGCACCAACCAGATCAAGGAATTGTCGGGCGGCATGAAGCGGCGGGTGCTGATCGCCAAGGCGCTGGTGCACGAGCCGCGCGTCCTGTTCCTGGACGAGCCCACGGCGGGCGTCGACGTGGAGCTGCGCCGCGACATGTGGGAAGTGGTCGAAGGACTGCGGCAGGATGGCGTGACGATCATCCTGACCACCCATTACATCGAGGAGGCCGAGGCGATTGCCGACCGGGTTGCGGTGATTGCCCATGGTGAGATCCTGCTGGTCGAGGACAAGGTGGCGCTGATGCAGCGGATGGGGCGCAAGAGCCTGCGGATCGACCTTGTGGAGCCGGTGGAGAGCGTGCCCGAGAGCCTGTCGGACTACGACTTGTGGAAGAGCCCGGACGGGCAGAGCCTGACCTATACCTACGACACCAATGCCGAGCGGACCGGGATCGCACGGCTGGTGAAGGAGTTGACCGAGGCGGGGCTGGTGATCCGGGATATCCAGACCAGCCAGTCGAGCCTGGAGGAGATCTTCGTCGGGCTGGTGAAGGAGGATGCGGCATGAATTTCCTGGCCATCGGGGCGATCTACAAGTTCGAGATGCAGCGGTTCTTTCGCACGCTGTTGCAAAGCTTCGTGTCGCCGGTGATTTCGACCTCGCTCTATTTCGTGGTCTTCGGCGCGGCCATTGGCAGCCGGATCGACCAGGTGGAGGGCGTGAGCTATGGCGCGTTCATCGTGCCGGGTCTGATCATGCTGTCGGTGATCACGCAGGCGATTTCGAACGCCTCCTTCGGGATCTATTTTCCCAAGTTCATCGGCACGATCTATGAGTTGTTGTCGGCGCCGGTGAACTTCCTGGAGATCGTGATCGGCTATGTGGGGGCGGCGGCCACCAAGGCGCTGTTCATCGGGGTGGTGATCCTGGCGACCTCGGCGCTGTTCGTGGATGTGCAGATACAGCATCCGGGCGCGATGGTGGCGTTCTTGCTGTTGACCTGCATCAGTTTCGCGCTCTTCGGGTTCATCATCGGGATCTGGGCGCAGAATTTCGAGCAGTTGCAGCTGGTGCCGCTGTTGATCGTGACGCCGCTGGTGTTCCTGGGCGGCTCGTTCTATTCGATCTCGATGCTGCCGCCGTTCTGGCAGACGGTGACGCTGTTCAACCCGGTGGTCTACCTGATCTCGGGGTTCCGCTGGGCGTTCTTCGGGCAGGCGGACGTGTCGATCGGGCTGAGCCTGCTGGCGATTGCGGGGTTCACGGCGCTGTGCCTGTTCCTGATCTGGCGGATCTTCAAGACGGGGTACCGGATCAAGAGTTGAGGGGGCAACGGGAGGCGCGTGGGTTTTCACCCACCCTACCACGTAGCCCCCGTGGTTCTGTGACCGGATAAGTATTCTGTCGCACCAAACGCGCTGATGGCCCGGGCCGCGGTCCGACGTCGGGCCGAGGCCCGGGCTATATCACGGCACAGGCCGTTGCGCCGCGCGTCGTAGCGACGCCCCGGTTTTTCTCATTCATGTACTTGACCACCTTGATTGCGAGCATTGCAGCGAGCGCACCGGCTATGAGGTCGACGATATAGTGTCCACCATGCACGGGTGTGGCGGCGATCATCATGATAGAATAAATCCACGCCGGAACGCTGAGCCACGACTTGCGACACGCATAGATGATCAGAATACCGGACGCCGTGTGAAAGGACGGGAACGTCGCAAGGCCTGGCAACTGGGCCGGGTCTAGAAGGACGGATGCCGAGGGGTCGCGCAGCATTTCCATATGAGGAATGTGATAGGCGCCCGGGAGCTGGCTGAGATGTGCCAGGGTGGAAAGATCGGGGACAAGGGTGACGACTGCGGCGTTTGCCGGAAAAGCCGCGCCGATGATGATGCAGAGAACCGCGGTCAACAGGAAGGTTTCAATGAACTCGCGGGCGCGCGTGACCGAGCCGAACAGGATCAAAAGGACCAGGACCACGATGCTGAGCGGAGTCAGGGATGTGTACGAGACGTCCAGCACATCATACAGCAGAGGGCGCGATACGACCGCATTGAAATAGGCGGCCCAGTCGAGGTGCAGTGCGCGGTCCCAACCGGCCAGAAGGCCATCGGCATAGGGAAACGGCAGCATCATCGAGAGGTGGTTCAGCAGCCTAAGGTTCAGCCATGCGATATGAAGAAAGAACAGACCCTCAAATAGATAATGAATGCGCAGAAGTGCATCTTTTGGCCGGACCATTCTACTAAGGACGCGGCGGGCCGAGACGAAGACGGCCAACAGCAGGACGCCGTGAAGCAGGAACATCGGCAAGCTGTGTGTCAAAAGGTCAGCCCGGCTGAAGGTCAAAACGGCGACGTTGAATGCACACAGAAGCGCAATGCCAACATAGCTTGACCGTCGCACTAACGGAGAGATTGAAGATGTCTGCTCGCCCTGCATGGCCGGTTCTCCGTCGATTCCTGTTGTCTTTTTATTCGCAAGAAAAGAGGCGACTTCGTGACTGCTTTGGACCTTCAGTTTGGATTGAATGTGGCTAGAGCCCCATATGCTTGCGGAAAAAGAGGGGCCAAGCAGGAGGTATCTCACGGTTGGAAAAAGCGTCGGGATGGTCGTAGGTGCGAGACCTGTTCGGGGCGCTGTGTCGGTTTCTGATCTAACGGATTTACAAGGGGGCTGACGGGTCAGGAGTTCAAGCAGGTCGTAGGAGCTGGCATCGGGCGGCGCGTGGGTTTTCACCCACCCTACGCAGGAGGGGCGCCGCCGGAAGATGGGGCGGCGGCGGCCTGACCCCGCGTCGTTTACGTGGCTTTCTTGCCTTCGGGCGGTATTGATACGTGTCGCAACCTTGTTTGTCGCGCATGGGCATTCTACATCGGCACCCATGAAGCGATTTATCCCGTTTTTGAAATCAGGCCCGTTGGTGTCGGTCGTCCGCCTGTCGGGCGCAATCGGCGCCGGGTCGAGAATGCCGTTGAGCGACGAGGCGATGGCGTCGGCCATCGAGAAGGCGTTCAAGCGGGGCAAGCCCAGGGCCGTGGCGCTGTTGATCAACAGCCCCGGTGGATCGCCGGTGCAGTCGGCGCTGATCGCGGGGCGCATCCGGCGGCTGGCGGACGAACACAAGGTGCCCGTCCACGCGTTTGTCGAGGATGTGGCGGCCTCGGGCGGCTATTGGCTGGCCTCGGCGGCGGATGACATCTGGGTCGACGACAATTCCATCGTGGGCAGCATCGGGGTGATTTCCGCGGGCTTTGGCGCGCATGTGTTCCTGGCGCGGCAGGGCGTGGAGCGGCGGGTCTATACCGCCGGAAAGTCGAAGAGCACGCTTGACCCGTTCCAGCCCGAAAAGAAGGAAGACGTGGCGCGGCTCAAGGGCATCCTCGAAGAGATGCACGGCAATTTCATCGCGCAGATCAAGGCGCGGCGGGGCGACCGGCTGAGCGAGGCGGAAGACCTCTTTACCGGCGAGTTCTGGCTGGGGCGCCGTGGCGTCGAGCTGGGCCTTGCCGACGGGGTGGCGCACCTGGCGCCGAAGCTGAAGGAGCTTTACGGCGACAAGGTGCGGTTTGCCACCTATGGCAAGAAGAAGGGCTTTTTCCAGCGCTTCGGGGCGTCGGTGGTCGAGGATGCCTTCGCCTCGGTCGAGGAACGCGCGGCCTTTGCCCGGTTCGGCCTGTGACGTGCTGAGCAAGATCGCCCTCATATTCCTGGCCTTCATCGCCGTGCTGGCGATGTTCGGACGCCTGCGCTTTCCCGGACAGAAGAAGCTGGAGTCGGCCCGGTGCCCGCATTGCAGGCGATTCCGCATCGGCAAGGGGCCGTGCCAGTGCCGGGAGGGCAAATCCTGATGTGGCCATGGCTGATGTCGGGGCTGGGGCTGCTGATCCTGCTTCTGGCCGGGGATGCGCTGGTGAAGGGCGCGGTGAACCTGAGCCTGCGCGTGGGCATTCCCGCGCTGATCGTCAGCTTGACCATCGTGGCCTTCGGCACCTCGGCGCCGGAACTGCTGATTTCGGTCAACGCGGTCTTGGAAAACAAGCCGGGGCTGGCGCTGGGCAACGTGATCGGGTCGAACACGGCGAACATCCTGCTGGTGCTGGGGGTGCCGGCGCTGTTGTCGGTGCTGCACACTTCGGGGTGCAACACGCGCAAGACCTATCTGTTCATGATCGGGGCGACCGTGGTGTTCATCGGCCTGGCGTTCCGGGGGGCGTTCGACATGCTGGCGGGCGTGGTCCTTCTGGCCTGCCTTGGGCTGGTGTTGGGGGATGCGTTTCGCGATGCGCGCAACCATCGGCGCGCGTGCCGGAGTGCGGAAGCGGACGACGAGGACGAGGTCGAGGGCGCGGACCCCGACATGCCGTGGTGGCAGATCTTCGTCTTTCTGGCGCTGGGGCTTGTGGGCCTGCCGCTGGGTGCGGACCTGTTGGTGGACAACGCGTCGATCATCGCGCGGGAGTTCGGCGTCAGCGACGCGGTGATCGGCCTGACGCTGGTGGCGCTGGGCACGTCGCTGCCGGAGCTGGCGACGACGGTGATGGCGGCGCTGCGCAAGCAGGCGGACGTGGCGCTGGGCAACGTCATCGGGTCGAACATGTTCAACCTGCTGGCCATCATCGGCATCACGTCCTTTGTCGGCACCATCCCGGTGGACCCGGAGTTTCTGGAGTTCGACCTGTGGGTGATGCTGGGCGCGTCGCTGCTGCTGATCCCGTTCGTGTTCCTGGGCCGGGATATCAACCGGCTGTGGGGCATCGCCTTGACCGTTCTCTACGTGATCTATGTGTTGGTCGTGTTGAGCTGAACGGAGCCCCTGCATGACCGAAGACACCGACAGCCGCCGCGCCCTCGTGACCGGGGGCGGCAAGCGCCTTGGGCGGGCGATGGCGCTGTTCCTGGCGGCGCGCGGCTATGACGTGGCGGTGCATTACGGCGGGTCGTCCGATGCCGCCGCGGAGACGGCGGGCGATATCGAGGCCAAGGGGCGAAGGGCCGTCACCGTGCAGGCGGACCTGCTGGACGAGGGCGCGGTGCAGGCGCTGGTGCCCGAGGCGGCCGCACGGCTGGGCGGGCCGGTGCATGTTCTGGTGAACAACGCGTCGATCTTCGAGGACGAGACATATCAGACGGCGACCCGGCAAAGCTGGGACCGGCACATGGAATCGAACCTGCGCGCGCCCTTTGCGCTGACGCAAGGTTTGGCGGCGCAGGTGCCGGAGCCGGTGAAGGACGCCAATGGCGAGCCGGTGGCGCAGGGGCTGGTGGTGAACATGATTGACCAGCGGGTGCGCAAGCTGACGCCGAATTTCGCCAGCTACACGATTGCCAAGTCGGGTCTGTGGACCATGACGCGCACCGCCGCGCAGGCGCTGGCGCCGCGCGTGCGGGTGAACGGGATCGGGCCGGGGCCGACGCTGAAGAGCACCGAGCAGAGCGAGGAGCAGTTCTTTGACCAGCGGGCGCGGACGATACTGAAGCGGGGCGTGAACCCCGAGGATATCACCGCCGCGCTGGGCTATTTCCTGGAGGCGAAGGCGGTGACCGGGCAGCTGATCTGTGTCGATGGCGGGCAGCATCTGGCATGGCAGACGCCGGATGTTCTGGGGGTTGATGTATAGACGTCGGGTCAACTTGTTCACGGGTCGGCGGGGCGTTACCGAAGCGTTACAAAATTTTTAATGTTTTCATATATTTGGGATACCACGGATTTTTAATCATTCGAAATCAATAAGTTAAGTTTGTGCTTAATTTTTGGGCAATCTAACGAAGCAGGCTGAATACAACGAAAAAATCCCGGTAACCGAAACTTGTCCGCAGAGTTATCCACACGATCCGTGGAGATGTTTCCTATTGCGGCGTGTGTGCTAATCATTGCAGCCCACGGGCAGAATCAAACGTTAACGAATGATTAACAACACGAACAGCGACTCGGACGGCGTTGCCGCCCCGGAAACCGGGCACAAGGTGATCCAGTCCTACCTGAAAACCCTGGACGGTTCGCCTGGGGTCTATCGTATGCTGGGGGCGCAATCCCAGGTTCTGTATGTCGGCAAGGCGCGGAACCTGAAGGCGCGCGTGTCGAGCTATTCGCGGCCCACGGGCCACACGCCGCGGATCGCGCGGATGATCGCGGAAACCGCGTCGATGATGTTCCTGACCACGGCGACCGAGACCGAGGCGCTGCTGCTGGAACAGAACCTGATCAAGCAGTTGAAGCCGCGCTACAACGTGCTTTTGCGCGACGACAAGTCGTTCCCGAATATCCTGGTGACGGGCCACGACTTTCCGATGATCAAGAAGCATCGCGGCGCGAAGAAGGAGAAGGGGCAGTATTATGGCCCCTTTGCCAGCGCGGGGGCTGTGAACCGGACGCTGGGTCAGTTGCAGCGGGTGTTCCAGCTGCGCAATTGCAGCGACACGCAGTTCGAGAGCCGCACGCGGCCCTGCCTGCAATACCAGATCAAGCGCTGCACCGCGCCGTGCGTGGGGTATATCTCGAAGGAGGACTATGCCGCGCAGGTGAAGGACGCGCAGCGCTACCTGTCGGGACGGTCGACCGAGATACAGGAGAAGCTGGCCGCCGACATGCAGGAGGCCAGCGCGGCGATGGAGTTCGAGCGCGCCGCGGCGTTGCGCGACCGGATCAAGGCGCTGACGCAGGTGCAGACGGCGCAGGGGATCAACCCGCGCACGGTGGGCGAGGCGGATTTGGTGGCGCTGCACCTGGAGAAGGGGCAGGCCTGTGTGCAGGTGTTTTTCATCCGCGCCGGGCAGAACTGGGGCAACAAGGATTTCTATCCGCGCGTCGGCGCGGACGTGGCCGAGGCGGAAGTGCTGGAGGCGTTTCTGGGCCAGTTCTATGACACCAAGGACCCCGCAAGGCAGATCATCCTGAGCCACGAGATCGAAAACCCCGACCTAATGGCCGAGGCCTTGACCGGCAAGCTGGGGCGCAAGGTGGCATTGCTAGTGCCGCAGAAGGGCGAGAAGGCTGAACTGGTCGAGGCCGCACTGCGGAATGCGCGGGAGAGCCTGGCGCGGAAGATGAGTGAGAGTGCGACGCAGGCCAAGCTGCTGAAGGGCGTGGCGGAGGCGTTCGACCTGCCGGCCCCGCCGGAGCGGATCGAGGTTTACGACAACAGCCACATCCAGGGGGCGCACGCGGTGGGCGCGATGATCGTGGCGGGGCCCGAGGGGCTGATGAAGAACCAGTATCGCAAGTTCAACATCCGCGGCGACGAGCTGACCCCCGGGGACGATTTCGGGATGATGAAGGAGGTCCTGACGCGGCGGCTGAAGCGGCTGATCAAGGAGGACCCGGACCGCGACAAGGGGCTGTGGCCGGACCTGCTGCTCATTGACGGCGGGCAGGGGCAGGTGAGTGCGGTGCATTCGATCATGCAGGAGATGGGCGTGCGCGACCTGCCGATGGTGGGCGTGGCCAAGGGGCTGGACCGGGACGCCGGCAAGGAAGAGTTCCACCGGATGGGCAAGCGGCCGATGGCGCTGCGCCACAACGATCCGGTTCTGTATTTCATCCAGCGGCTGCGCGACGAGGCGCACAGGTTCGCCATCGGCACGCACCGGGCCAAGCGCACCAAGGCGGTGAGTGCCTCGCCCCTGGACGAGATCGCGGGGGTGGGTGCGGCGCGCAAGCGGGCGCTCCTGGCGCATTTCGGGTCCGCGAAGGCGGTGAGCCGCGCGAACCTGGCCGATCTGAAGGCGGTCGAGGGCGTGTCGGCGGCGCTGGCGCAGAAGGTCTATGACCATTTCCACGAGAAGGGCTGAGGGGCTGGCGGGAAGCGAGGGGCCAGCCCCTCGCGCCGCAGGTTTGATGCGAGGAGCCAGCCCCTCGCGCTGCAGGTTTGATACGAGGGGCCAGCCCCTCGCGCTACAGGTTTTATGCGAGGGGCCAGCCCCTCGCGCTCCCCGGAGTATTTACCGCAAGAAAAAGCACTGCGCCCGGTTCTGGGATTCGGGGCTTTCGGACGGGGGCGGTTCGCACTAGATACAATCGCATGACGTGGAATATTCCCAACGTGTTGACCGTGCTGAGGCTGCTGGCGGCGCCGGCGGTGGCGGTGATGTTTCTGTACTTTCACCGGCCCTGGGCGGATTGGTTCGCGCTGGTGCTGTTCGTCAGTGCGGCGGTGACCGACTGGTTCGACGGCTATCTGGCGCGGTTGTGGAAGCAGACCACCAAGCTGGGCACGATGCTGGACCCGATCGCCGACAAGGCGATGGTGGTGATCGCGCTGGCGGTGATCCTGGGCTATTCGTCGATGTCGCCGTGGCTGGTGCTGCCGGCGACGATGATCCTGTTTCGCGAAGTGTTCGTGTCGGGCCTGCGGGAATACCTGGGCGACACGGCGGGAACGCTGAAAGTCACCAAGCTGGCCAAGTGGAAGACCACGTTGCAGATGGTGGCGATTGCGGTGCTGTTCGCGCAGGGCGTTTTCGAGCATTATTTCGGCATGTCCAGCATGGGCATGGACGAGGCGCTGGTGGCCGATGTGCTGGCGGGCCGCGAAGAGGACCTGATGGGCCTGCGCTGGAAGTTCCAGGGCATGGTGATCGCGTCGCACGCGGGGCTGTGGCTGCTGTGGATCGCGGCGGCGCTGACGCTGATCACGGGTGTCGATTACTTCCGCAAGGCGACGCCCTATCTGAGGGATTGAGCGATGGACGTTTTGTATTTCGCATGGGTCCGTGAACGGATCGGGCGGCCCAAGGACAAGGTCGAGACCGGCGCCGCGACGGTGCGGGACCTGGTCGAGGAATTGCGGGCGCGCGAGGCGCGCTACGAGGCGGCCTTTGCCGATCTGGACGCGCTGCGCGTGGCGGTGGACCAGGAACTGGCGGATTTCGATGCGCCGCTGGCGGGCGTGCGCGAGGTGGCGTTCTTTCCGCCGATGACGGGAGGCTGAGGCCTTGGATATCCGGGTGCAGGACGCGGCGTTCGATCTTGGCGAAGAGGTGAATGCGTTCGCCGCGCGGCAAAGCGGCATGGGCGCTGTCGTCAGCTTCACCGGGATCGTGCGGGACATCGCCCCGGGCCTGGAGGCGATGCAGATCGAGCATTACCCCGGCATGACCGAAAAGGCGCTGGCCGGGATCGCCGAGGAGGCGCGGACGCGCTGGAACCTGGGGGATGTGCTGGTGATTCACCGCCATGGCGCGTTGAAACCGGACGAGATGATCATGATGGTGGCCACGTCCTCGCCGCATCGGGCCGATGCGTTCCAGGCGGCGGAGTTCCTGATGGATTACCTGAAGTCGCGCGCGCCGTTCTGGAAGAAGGAAGTGACGCGCGACGGGGCCGATTGGGTAGAAGCCAAGGACGAAGACGAGGACGCGCTGGGCCGCTGGTGACGCAAGGTTCTCGTTGACCGGGGCAGGCCCTGCGTGGAGAGCTTTGCGCATCATACGTGAAAGGCGCGTCATTCCATGAACGAGATCATCGAGAGCTATGTCGAGACGCTGGACCCCAAGGCGAAGGGGGCCATTCGCGGCACCGCGAAGCTGGTGATCGAGGGCGCGGGCAGCGTGATGCTGGACGAGACGGGCGCGCGCGCGGGCGACGAGGCGGCGGACGTGGTGCTGATGGCCAGCGACGCGGTCTTTCGCAACATTCTGTCGGGCGAGCAGAACCCGGTGATGGCTTATATGTCGGGCAAACTGAAGGTCGAGGGAAACGCACAGCGGGCGCTGAAGGTGAGCGGGATCCTGACCGGGTAGGTGATGGTCCGAAAATGACGCGAGCGGCGGACCCGCTGGCCCTGGGACCGGGCCGGAGCCGCGCGGCATTTCCGACGAGTCGTGACAAATTTGTAAACCGTGCTAGCATTTACCTCTCTGGAGGGAGTTTATGCGATGGCAGTACCGGCACAGGTGACCTGGGCGAAGACGTCGGCGGAACCGGGGGCGGATATCCGGCAACTCGGTGGATACGTGAAGAAATTCTTTGGCAAGTCGCCGTGGCAACTGAGGCCCGAAGACGCGATTGCGAGTATCGAGCATGACGAGTGGCGCTTTTACGTCGAGCTGGATGGCGAGAAGGTCTGGCTGGAGGTCGAGGAAGACCCGGGCGGACAGAAACGCCTGAGCCTGTCGGGCGAAGTTCTGGCCGAAGAGGTATTCGGATCGCTGCCGGACACGCCGACGCAATAACCATCGGGGCTTCTGCCGGCGCGGCCTGCGGTTGCAGACCTTGCCGCGCTTGACCGGGTCCGGTGAACCGGCGTTGACGCAGCGCGGGACGCGTCCGAGGACCTTGGGGGGAGTCTTGCGGCATACACGTCCATCAGCGCCCTTGTCCGGCCGGTCGGGATCGACTGTTCGTGAGCATTTGGGCACTGCGGGCAAGCGCACCTCGTGCCGAGGCCCCGGGCGGCCTTGCAGTGGTGGCCTATGGGGCTAAGTGACATCCGGTCTTACGTGACGATTCCAAACGATTAAAAGCGCCCATGGACTCGGATTCCTTCTTCGCCCTCGACCCCTATCACATCGCGCTGGCCGTGATCGGCTTGATCGTCATCAGCGCGCAATGGCTGCCGCGGCTTGTGTCTCGCGCAGAGCCGGTCTTTGCGCCGCTGATGATCCTGTTCGGGGCCGGGGCCGCGATGCTGATACCCGCCGCGGCCTTCATGCCCGACCCGCGCGAAGCGCCGCTGCTTTGGGAGAGGATGAGCGAACTGGCCGTGATCGTGGCGCTGTTCGGGACGGGGATGCGGATCGACACGATCAGCCCCTGGCGCAAATGGAGCCCGACGGCGCGGATGCTGGGCATTGCCATGCCGTTGACCATCGCCGCCGTGGCACTGCTTGGCGTCAGCCTGGAGGGCCTGACCGTGGCCGGGGCCATTCTGCTGGGGGCGGTCATCGCGCCCACCGATCCGGTGCTGGCGGCCGATGTGCAGGTCGGCCCGCCACAGGAAGGCCGGGAGCATCCCGTGCGCTTTACCCTGACGACCGAGGCGGGGCTGAACGACGGGCTGGCGTTTCCGTTTGTTTATCTGGGCCTGGTCGTGGCCGCCGAGGGCCTGAACCCGAGCGCATGGGCGCTGGACTGGCTGGTCTGGGACGTGGTCTATCGCATCGCTGTCGGAACCGTTGCCGGATGGGCCGGCGGCCGCGTTCTTGCGTTCGTGCTGTTCTCGGTGCCGCGGAACGCGCCGCTGGCCGACACCGGATCGGGGGTGCTGGCCCTGGCCGGGGTGCTGTTGTGCTATGGGTCGACGGAATTGCTGGAAGGCTACGGGTTCATCGCCGTCGCTGCGATGGGGCTGACCCTGCGGCGAGAGGAAAAGGACCACCGGTTTCACCGGCGCCTGCATGATTTCACGGAATCGATCGAACACGCGCTGACCGCGCTGTTGCTGGTCGCGCTGGGGTCGGTCCTGCCGCTGGTTCTGGCCGACCTGACCTGGCGTCATGTGGTCATCGCGCTGGTCCTGATCCTGATCATCCGGCCCGTTTCGGGGTGGCTGAGCTTGATCGGGTCGCATATGCCGCACCGGGACCGGGCGGTGGTGGCCGTCTACGGGGTGCGCGGGATCGGCTCGATCTATTACCTGTGCTACGCGATGACCCACATGGATTTCGTGAACGAGCGCGAGCTTTGGTCGCTGGTCGGGTTGGTCATCCTGCTGTCCACGATCCTGCATGGCTTCAGCGTCAACTGGGCGATGCGCCGGATCGAGGATTGACGGCCCGGGCGGCGAAAGATCGGGCCGGGACATCGCGGCTTTCAATTGACGCAAATCTGCTGTATGGGCGCACTCATCTGAAACGTGACGCCTTAGACCCCGGCGCATGAGATGATGGAGGGGTCGGTGGCAATGGGGCCACCAATGTAACGGAGGACCCGGGATACGCCCGGGAGGGCCTCCAGCTAGGAAACGATAGATGTTCAAAGAAGTGAAAAAATCGATCCAGTGGGGCGAGGATACGCTGACACTGGAAACGGGCAAGGTTGCCCGTCAGGCGGATGGCTCGGTCATCGCCACCTACGGGGAAACCTCGGTCATGGCGAACGTGACCTTTGCAAAAGCCCCGCGTGAAGGTCAGGATTTCTTTCCGCTGACCGTTCACTACCAGGAGAAATATTATTCCGCGGGCAAGGTGCCCGGCGGCTTTTTCAAGCGTGAGGCACGGCCCACGGAAAAGGAAACCCTGACCGCGCGCCTGATCGACCGTCCGATCCGCCCGCTGTTCGTTCCGGGTTTCAAGAACGAAGTGCTGGTGATGTGCACCGTGCTGAGCCACGACCTGGTCAACGACCCGGACATGGTGGCGATGATCGCGGCCAGCGCCGCGCTGACCATTTCGGGCGCGCCCTTCATGGGGCCGATCGCGGGCTGCCGCGTCGGTTTCAGCGATGGCGAGTACGTGTTGAACCCCGAGGTCGAAGACATGCACGACCTGCGCAACAACCCCGAGCAGCGGCTCGACCTGGTGGTTGCGGGCACGAAGGGTGCCGTGATGATGGTGGAATCGGAAGCGTACGAGCTGACCGAAGAGGAAATGCTGGGCGCGGTGAACTTTGCGCATCAGCAGATCCAGCCGGTGATCGACATGATCATCGACCTGGCGGAAGACGCCGCCAAGGAACCGTTCGACTTCCAGCCGCCGGATTACAGCGACCTGTACGAGGCCGTGAAGGCGGCGGGCGAAGACAAGCTGGCCGCGGCCTACAAGATCCAGGACAAGCAGGAACGCACGAGTGCCGTTTCGGCCGCCAAGGAAGAGATCAAGGCGTCGCTGTCCGAAGAGCAGCTTGAGGATGCGAACCTCGGCTCGGCGCTGAAGAAGCTGGAAGCGTCGATCCTGCGCGGTGACATCGTGAAGTCGGGCAAGCGGATCGACGGCCGCAGCCTGGACGAGGTGCGCCCGATCGTGTGCGAAACCGGGCTTCTGCCGCGGACGCATGGCTCGGCCCTGTTCACGCGGGGCGAGACGCAAGGCCTGGTCGTGACCACGCTGGGCACCGGCGACGATGAGCAGATCATCGACGCGCTGCACGGCAACTTCCGCTCGAACTTCCTGCTGCACTATAACTTCCCGCCCTACTCGGTCGGTGAAGCGGGGCGCGTGGGCCCTCCGGGACGGCGCGAGATCGGTCACGGCAAGCTGGCGTGGCGTGCGTTGCAGGCGGTTCTGCCGGCGGCGACGGATTTCCCCTACACGATCCGGGTCGTCAGCGAGATCACCGAGTCCAACGGCTCGTCGTCGATGGCGTCGGTTTGCGGTGGATCCTTGTCCATGATGGACGCCGGTGTGCCGCTGAAGGCGCCGGTGGCCGGTGTGGCCATGGGCCTGGTCCTGGAAGACGACGGGTCCTACGGCATCCTGACCGACATCCTGGGCGACGAGGATCACCTGGGCGACATGGACTTCAAGGTGGCGGGGACCGAAGCCGGTATCACGTCGCTGCAGATGGACATCAAGGTCGCGGGCATCACGCCGGAGATCATGGAAAAGGCACTGGAGCAGGCGAAAGCCGGCCGGTTGCATATCCTGGGCGAGATGGGCAAGGCCCTGTCGGAAGCCGGTGATTTCTCGGTTCACGCACCGCGCATCGAGACCATGCAGATCCCGACCGACAAGATCCGCGAAGTGATCGGGTCGGGCGGCAAGGTGATCCGCGAGATCGTCGAGGTGTCGGGCGCGAAGGTCGACATCAACGACGAGGGTGTCATCAAGATCGCGTCGCCCAACGGCGAGGCCATACAGAAGGCGTACGACATGATCCACTCGATCGTGGCGGAGCCGGAGGAAGGCAAGATCTACAAGGGTACGGTTGTCAAGATCGTGGACTTCGGCGCCTTTGTGAACTTCTTCGGCAAGCGCGACGGCCTGGTGCATGTCAGCCAGATCGAGAACCGCCGCCTGAACCACCCCTCGGACGTTCTGAAAGAAGGCCAGGATGTGTGGGTCAAGCTGCTGGGCTTTGACGATCGCGGCAAGGTGCGCCTGTCGATGAAGGTCGTCGACCAGGAGACCGGCGAGGAAGCCAAGAAAGAAGAACCCGCGGAAGAGTAAATCCGCCGGTTTCGCAAGATCGAGAACCCCGGTGGCGACACCGGGGTTTTTTCGTGGGAAACTGACGTGACGTCACAGCCAAAGGTAAGGTTTTCCATACGGGCCAAAGCCGGGGTTTTTGCGCATATACCGCGCAACCTCCCGACCGCGACAAGGGGGGGACCCGGATGGGTATCTGGCGACGCCGTCACTCACGGATCAGGCGCGCCGGAAAGGACCCCGGCAAATGTGCCGGGGTCCTTACAATGTATGCAGCGTTCAGAACAGCACGGCGGCGGGCGGGCGGATGACACCGCGCGTGCCCACGACGCAGCGTGCCTCGCGGTAGGTCAGGATGGGCAGCGCCGCACGATAGGGCGCGGTGCCCGCGGCGCGATGGATTGCGGCGGCATCCTTGATCAGCCATTGCTCGGTCATCACGCCGGGCAGGATGGTTTCGCAGGGCGCGCCGCCCTCGGCCAGGACAAGCTGGTGATCCTCCAGCAGAAGGTGAACATAAGTCACGGAGCGGCAGGGCGCGAAGGTGATGCCGGGCTGGCCCACCAGCGCCTTGGCGGGCACAAGGACCTCTGGCGTGCCGAAGAGCAGTTCGGCCTTCCACGAGCGGATCGCGACGCGATGCTGCTGTGACAGGCGCAGGGGGCGGGTGTTGCCAAGAATGCCGGGGACGAAGCGGACCGGACAGGCGGGCCCGTCGCCGGGCATGGTGCGCGCGCCTGTCCAGAGGATGCGCCGAGCCCCGTCGTTGCGAGTCAGGACCCGATCATTTGGGCGCAGATGCTCGACAGGGCGGGGGCCGGACGGGGTTTCAAGCAACGTGCCGGCGGCGAAGCAATTGACCGTGTGGGTATAGCTGGTGTTCTGGTCCGACGCGAAGAACTTGGGCGGCTGGCCGTTTGTGAAGTTGTCGAAATACCAGGTTTCGAGGTCGAAATCAGGCGACCAAACGACTTGAGCCGGGTCGCCGTTGCCATTCGCCCCTTCGAATACGATGATGCCGCCATCGCCCGGGGCCGGGTCGCTGCGGATCACGACCGCGTCGTCGAGCAGATGCGTGCCGCCGGGGCCGGAATACTGGACATCGTAAGTTTCGCCCAGTTCGAACAGGTTGGGGTCGCTGTCGCCCGCGTTCGAGGTGACGATCAGGTCCCGTGAGCTGTTGGGCGGATAGTCGAAGGACGATTGCCCGGGCGAGTCATTGACGTTCGACCCGGTCGCGACCGCGAATTCGTTGTCTATGCCGTAAAACGTCTTTGTCATGCCCGCCACTCCGAGGGGCGAGCATCACGTCAAGAGTCTAATAGAATGTTGATTACCGAAAGGAAAATACGTTGGATTCAAATCAAACCGGCAGGGCCGTGGTTTGCAGCACCGTGCGCAGCGCAAAGCTGGATTGCATGGTGGCCACGCCGGGCAGGCGGGTGAGGTACTGGCGGTGGATGCGGGCGAAATCCTCGGTGTCCTCGACCACCAGCTTCAGGATGTAGTCGGCGGTGCCCGCCGTCAGGTGGCATTCCAGCACGTCGGGGATGCGGGCGACGGCTGTCTCGAACGCGTCCAGCACGTCGTCGGCCTGGGTCGTCAGCGTGATCTCGACAAAGACGGTGGTGGGCACGCCCATGCGGCGCGGATCCAAAAGGGCGACATAGCCCTTGATGTATCCTTCGGTTTCCAGCCGTTGCACCCGGCGATGACAGGCCGACGGCGACAGGTTGACCGCCTCGGCCAGGTCGGCATTGGAGATGCGGCCGCGTTTCTGTAGCACGCCAAGCAGGCGACGATCCATCGTGTCGAGGGTCATTCGGGGCAGATCCTGTGCATTTTGGGGCCATTGTTCGAAGAATATTCCGTCACTTACCGCAGTGTCGGGCAAAATATCAAACCCCTTTCAATGGAGCGGCTGTATTCTAGTCTATAGCGCAAAGAGGAGTGCGACATGAAAATCGGATGCCCGACAGAGATCAAACCGCAGGAATTCCGCGTGGGGATGACCCCCAACGCCGCCGGAGAGGCCGTGGCCCATGGGCACGAGGTCATCATCCAGGCCGGCGCCGGGAAGGGCGCGGGGTTCGAGGATGCGGATTATGTCGCCGCCGGAGCCCAGATCATCGACACGGCGGAAGAGGTGTTCGCCACCGCCGACATGATCGTGAAGGTCAAGGAACCGCAGGCGGGCGAGCGCAAGATGCTGCGCGAGGGACAATTGCTGTTCACCTATCTGCACCTGGCGCCCGACCCCGAGCAAACGAAGGATCTGATGGCGAGCGGCTGTACCGCGATTGCCTATGAGACGGTGACGGACGAGCGCGGCGGGCTGCCTCTGCTGGCGCCGATGTCCGAGGTCGCGGGCCGGCTGGCGCCGCAGGTGGGGGCCTATACGCTGCAGAAGGCCAATGGCGGGCGCGGTGTGCTGATGGGCGGCGTGCCCGGCGTGGGCCCGGCCAAGGTGCTGGTGATCGGTGGTGGCGTCGTGGGGACGCATGCCGCCAAGATCGCCGCCGGCATGGGCGCGGACGTGACCGTGCTGGACCGTTCGCTGCCGCGTCTGCGCTATCTCGATGACGTATTCGGCGGGACGTTCAACACCGGGTATTCCTCGCAAGGTCTGCTGGCCGAGCATCTGACCCAGGCCGACATGGTGATCGGCGCGGTGCTGATCCCCGGGGCCGAGGCGCCCAAGCTGGTTCGCCGCGCGCAGTTCGCGGAGATGAAGCCGGGTGCGGTGCTGGTGGACGTGGCCATCGACCAGGGCGGATGTTTCGAGACCTCGAAGGCGACCACCCATGCCGACCCGATCTATGACGTGGACGGGATCATGCATTACTGCGTCGCCAACATGCCGGGCGCCGTGGCGCGGACCTCGACCATTGCGCTAGGCAACGCGACGATGCCGTTCATGCTGGCGCTGGCGGACAAGGGCTGGAAACAGGCCTGTGCCGACGATCCGCATCTGCTGAACGGCTTGAACGTCCATGCCGGACAGCTGACCTATTTCGCCGTCGGCAAGGCGCTGGGGATCGACGTGATCTCGCCGCAGATGGTGGTCAAGGGGTAGGGCATGGGTGGGTTTTCACCCACCCTACGAGGTTCCGGGCCAGGCCCGGCAGGTATGATCAGGGGGCTGCCCGCCGGGGCGGCCCCTTTCCTGTTGTCGGCGGACGGGTGCGTCAGAGCGGAAAGAAGATGCTGATCGCCAGTGTCGCGGTCACGCCGACGATGATGTTCATCGGCACGCCGACCTTGAGAAAATCGGTGAAGCGGTAGTTGCCCGCGCCATAGACCAGCGTGTTGGTCTGGTACCCGATGGGCGTGGCGAAGCTGGCGCTGGCCGAGAACATGACCGCGACGACGAAGGCGCGGGGATCGACGCCCAGCTGGCTGGCCAGCGCCACGACGATGGGCGTGAAGATGACGGCGACGGCGTTGTTGGTCACGACTTCGGTCAGGATCGAGCCGACCGCGTAGATCGCCAGGAGGGTCAGGAACGGGGGCAGGCCGTCCAGCCACGGGGCAAGGGCGGCGACCAGCAATTCCACCGCGCCGGTATGGTCCAGCCCGGCGCCGACGATCAGCATGGCGAAGATCAGCACGAGGATGGAGCCGTCGATGGAGGACCACGCCTCGTCACTGTCGATGCAGCGCAGCACGAGGATGGCGGCGACGCCCACAAGGGCGAGGATGCCGATGGGCATGATGTCGAAGGCCGCAAGGCCGACGATGCCCAGAAGCGTCAGGATCGCGACCGGAGCCTGCTTGCGGCGAAAGGCCCGACCGCCGGGTTCGCTGACCGAGACGACATCGCCGGATTTGCGCAATTCCTCGAAGCCTTCGGCGGTGCCTTCGAGCAGGAGCTTGTCGGCGGGGCGCAGGCGCACGCCGGACAGGTCGGCCCCGGCGATGTGCCCGGCCCGGAACGCGCCCAGAACGCGCATCCCGGCCCGGCGTCCCAGCGCAAGATCGGCGATGCGGACGCCGGTGCTGCGGCGCGAGGGGGTGACGATGGCCTCGGCGACGCGGATATCGGCCTCGGGGTCAAGCTCGACCGAGCGGCGCAGGCCGACGCGCAGGCCGGGCGTTTCGGAGAAGGTCAGGATCTCGGAGGTGGGGGCGAGCAGGATGACGGCATCGCCACGGGCGATGACCTGTTCGGCCAGGTCGCGCCGCAAGATCTGGCTGCCGCGGCGCAGGCCGGTGACGCGGATGCTGTTGCGCTGGAAGGCGGCGACCTCGGACAGGCGCATCCCGATCATGGGGGACTCCGCGAGGACCGTGACCTCGGACAGGAAGGCGGTTTCGGATGTTTCGGCCTCTTCGGTGTGCGAACGCCGGTCGGGCAGGAGGAAGCGCCCCAGGAGCAGCATCGCGGCGCCGCCGACGATGGCGACGGCAATGCCGACAGGGGCGATTTCGAAGATCGAGAAGGGCTCCAGCCCGGCCTCGCGCGCGACGCCGTCGACCAGCAGGTTGGTCGAGGTGCCGATCAGCGTGCAGGTGCCGCCCAGAACGGCGGCGTAGGAAAGCGGAATAAGCAGGCGCGTGGCGGCGATGTCGAGGCTGCCGGCCAGGCGCATGACCACGGGGATCAGCACCAGAACCACGGGCGTGTTGTTGATGAAGGCCGAGGCGGCGATGGTGGCGAAGATGAAGATGCCGATGGCCAGGATCGGCCGGTCCCTGGCGCGGCCTATGACAAGCCCGGCGATGGCGTCCAGAACGCCGGTGCGGACCAATGCGCCCGACACCACGAACATGGCGGCGATGGTGATGGGAGCAGAGCTGGAAAAGACGTCCATCACCTCGTCGGTGGGCACGAGACCCAAGATGATGAAGAGCGCGGCCGCCCCGGTGGCGGTCACTTCTGGCGGGTATTTTTCAAGGGTGAACGCGACGAAGAGAAGCGCGAGGATGACAAGCGCGATGACAGGGGCGTTGGCCCCGATAATGTCGTACATTTCCACAACCTGGAACGAGATACTCTGCGGCGGAGCATAGGCCTGTTGATCGCAATGACCAGAGGGATTCGCGCAGGAAGCGGCGCGGTGCCGAATTGCGTCAGGCGAGCCCTTTCGCAAGAGCCCGCCAGACACGGTGATTCCGGGCTGTGGCCTTAGCGGGCCTTGAGGGCGTCGCGGATCTCGATCAGCAAGTCGATCTCGTTGGGGCCGGGGGCCTCTTCGGGGGCTTCTTCCTTTTTCTTGAAGGCGGCGTCTTTCACCTTGTTCACGTAGCGCACCAGCATGAACACGACGAAGGCGATGATCAGGAAGTTGATCACGGCCATGACGAAGGCGCCCCAGGCGAAGACGGCGGCGCCGGCCTCGCGCGCGGCGTCGAGCGAGGCGCCCTCGGCCACGTCGCCGGACAGGACGACATAGTTGTTGGTGAAATCGAGCCCGCCGGTGAAGAGACCGATGATCGGGTTGATCAGGTCGGCCACCATCGACGAGACGATGGCGGTGAAGGCCGCGCCGATGATGATGCCGACGGCCATGTCCATGACATTGCCGCGGGCAATGAAGTCTTTGAATTCGCTAAGCATTTCAATGTCCTCTTTCCGTGACGAGGCTGTTGCCGCCTCTGCCGGAGGTTCCATTAGCACAAGTTAATGACAGAGTGTGACGATTTGTTTGGGGAAAGATGCGCGGTCTCTCCCCGAGATTGACTTTTGCCGACCCCTCGCGGACGGTCCCTTTGGGTGCAGGCAAGGGACGACGATGACAGACCGGCAGAATGGCACGATCGTGGGGATCGACGTGGGCGGGACGTTCACCGACCTTGTGCAGCTTGATCCGGCGAGCGGGCGGGTCAGGCTGGCGAAGGTGCCGACCACGGTGGAGAACCAGGCGTCGGGCGTTATGCATGCACTTGCGGACGCCGAGACGGAACCGGCGGCGATTGACCTGATCGTGCATGGCACCACGACGACGACGAATGCGGTGCTGGAACGCAAGCTGAGCCGGACCGGGCTGATCACGACGCAGGGCTTTCGGGACGTGCTGGAACTGGGGCGGCGGACACGGCCGCAAGCCTATGGCATGACCGGGATTTTCACGCCGATCATTCCGCGCGACCTGCGGATCGAGGTGCCGGAACGGGTGGATGCCGCCGGAGACGTGGTGGTGCCTCTGGACGAGGACGCGGTGCGCGCCGCCGCGGCGCATCTGCTGGCCGAGGGATGCGAGGCGGTGGTGGTGCATTTCCTGCACGCCTACGCCAACCCCGGACACGAACTGCGGGCTGGGGAGATCATCGCCGAGGTCTGGCCCAACGAGCACATCACCCTGGGCCATGCGATCTTGCAGGAAAGCCGGGAATACGAACGCGGCGTGACCGCGGCGGTGAATGCGAGCGTGCAGCCCATTCTGGACCGTTATTTGAAGCGTTTGACAGACAGCCTGTCGGAAGGTGGCTATGACCGCGACGTGCTGGTCATGAACGGCAATGGCGGCATGGTGTCGGCTCGGCTGGTGGCGCGGGAGGCGGCGAAGACGGTGATGTCGGGGCCGGCCTCGGGCGTGATGGCGGCGGCCTATACCGGGCGGCAGGCCGGGTTGGTGAACCTGATTACGTATGACATGGGCGGCACCTCGACCGACGTGGCGCTGATCCGGGGGACGGAGCCACCGGTGTCGCACGAGATCGAGATCGAATACGCCATGCCCATCCACGTGCCGATGGTGGACGTGCGCACGGTGGGGGCCGGGGGCGGATCCATTGCGAAGGTCAACGCGGCGGGGCTCTTGGATGTGGGACCGGAAAGCGCCGGGGCCGATCCGGGCCCGATCTGTTACGGGCGGGGCGGGACGCGGCCGACGATTTCGGACGCCAACCTGATCCTGGGGCGGCTGGACGCGGCCAGACTGGCCAGGACCGGCGCCGTGGCGGCAGGCGACGTGGCGCAGGCCTTTGCCCGGGACCTGGCCGAGCCGCTGGGGTTGGACGTGACCGAGGCGGCGCTGGCGGTGATCCGCATGGCGAATACCAAGATGGCGGGGGCCATTCGCATGGTGTCGCTGTCGCTGGGGGCCGATCCGCGGGATTTCGCACTCTTTGCCTTTGGCGGGGCGGGGCCGCTGCACGCCTGCGCGCTGGCGCGGGAACTGGGTGTGCCGCGCGTGCTGGTGCCCGCACGGCCCGGGATCACCAACGCGCTGGGCTGCGTGGTGGCGGACCTGCGGCATGATTTCGTGCAGACGGTGAACCGGCCCGTTCATGCGCTGGACGCGGGCGAGCTGGCCGGGGTGTTTGCCGAGCAGGCGGCGGCGGGCAAGGCGATGCTGGACCGCGAGCGCGTGGCGATGACCGGGGTGCGGCATGTCTACAGCGTGGACATGCAGTTTGTCGGGCAGACCCACCTGTTGCGCGTGCTGCTGGGGCGGCCGGACGTGACGCCGGAGGAGCTGCAGGCGCTGTTCGAGGATGTCTATTTCGCGCGCTTCAAGGTCAGGTTGCCCGAGATCCGGGCGCAGGTGGTCAATGCCAATTGCTCGGTCGTCGGGGAACGGGCGCCGCTGGACTTGTCGGCGCTGGTGGACCCAGTCGGACGCAAGGCGACGCTGGAGGAGGCGCAGACCGGGGCGCGTCGGGTGCGGTTCGAGGACGGCTGGCACGAGACGCCGGTCTACTGGCGCGATCACCTGCCGCTGGAGTTCCGGCTGGAAGGGCCGGGGATCGTGGCACAGATGGACACGACAGTGCTGATCGAGCCGGGTTGCGTGGCGACGGGGGATGCGCATGGCAACATCCTGATCGCGGTGGGAGACGTGTCATGACGATGGATCCGATCACCCTGTCGGTGATCCAGGCCGGGTTGCAGCAGGTCTGCGACGAGATGGACCTGGCGTTTTCACGGGCCGCGTTCTCGCCGGTGATCGCCGAGGCGAATGACCGTTCGGACGGGATATATGCCGCTGCCGATGGCGCGCTGATTGCGCAGGGGGCGGGCGGCCTGCCGGTGTTCGTCGGCACGATGCAGTATTCCACGGCGACCCTGATCGAGATGATCGGCGAGGGCCGCGTGGGCGCGCCGGAGCCGGGAGACATCTATATCGTCAACGATCCATATCTTGGCGGCACGCATCTGATGGACGTGCGGTTTGCGCGGCCGTTCTATCGGGGCGAGCGGCTGTACTGCTGGCTGTCGAATACCGGGCATTGGCCTGACACCGGGGGTGCGGTGCCTGGAGGCTTTTCCGCCAGTGCCACGGCGGTGGAGCAGGAGGGGCTGCGCCTGCCGCCGGTGAAGCTGTTCAAGCGGGGACAGATGGATGCGGATATCTATTCCATCATATGTTCCAACATCCGCGTGGCGGACCAGCGGATCGGGGATGTGCGGGCGCAGGCCGCGGCGCTGGACCTTGGGGCCGAGCGGCTTGGCGCGCTGATGGACCGCTATGGCGATGACGTGGTGGAGGGCGCGATTGCGGAGTTGCGGACCCGAGCGGCGCAGCAGATGCGGCGGTTCATTAGGGAAATACCGGAAGGCGCGTACGAGGCCGTTGCGTGGATCGACAGCGATGGGGTTGTCGATGCGCCTCTGGCAATAAGACTGACCGTCACGCGGCAAGAAGACCGGCTGGTATTCGATTTCACCGGGTCGGCGCCGCCGTGCCTGGGGCCGATGAACTCGGTCCGGGCGACGACGCTGAGCTCGGTCTACCTGGCGATGCGGCACGTCTTTCCCGACGTGCCGATCAGCGCGGGCGCGTTCGAGCCGCTGGAGGTGGTGGGCATCGAAGGCACGTTCCTGGATGCGCAGTATCCGCGCCCGGTGTCGGGGTGCGCGGCGGAGGTCAGCCAAAGGATCGCGGAGGCGGTGTTTGCCGCGCTGGTGCAGGCGTTGCCCGACCGGGTGACGGCGGCGCCGGCGGGAACCAGCGGGAACTTCGCGCTGGGCGGGCACGATCCGGCGAAGGGGCGCGATTTCGTGATGTACCAGCTCTCGGGCGGCGGCTATGGCGGCTGGGCGGACGGTGACGGGCTGAGCAACGGCTGTTCCACCATCGGCATTTCCAAGGCGCCGCCGGTGGAGATCATGGAGCTGGCCTTCCCGGTGCTTTACCACCGTTACGCACTTCGTGAAGGGTCGGGCGGGGCCGGGCGGATGCGCGGCGGGTTCGGTCTGGAGTACGAGCTGGAGTTGCGGCGCGGGCAGGCCAAGGCGAGCTTCGTGATGGATCACGGGCGGTTCGGGCCGCAGGGCGCGATGGGCGGCGGCGACGGCGCGCCCAACGAGGTGACGGTGTGGCAGGCGGGTGTGCCCTATACTCCTGTGCACCTGTCGAAGGAGCAGGACATTCCGCTTGGTCCCGGCGACCGGGTGCGCGTGAAAACGCCCGGGGGCGGCGGGTATGGCGACCCGATGCAGCGGGATCCGGGGCTTGTGGCCGCGGATGTACGGCTGGGCCGCTACTCGGTCGAGGAGGCGGAGCGGCTTTTTGGTGTGGTCATCGAGGACGGCGCCGTGGATGACGTGGCGACGACGCAGCGGCGGCTGGGGTGAGGCTGGCCGTGCATCGACGGGCCGCGGTGCGGCGAACCAAGTGCTTTTCTGTAGCGCTTTATGCCAGCCAGATCCGCTAGACTTTCGAGCGAGGCACCCAGCCCAACCAGATCGCCGTGCCGGTGGGCGGCCCGGCGATGCGCGGCGGCGCGGCAGGGCCGCGCCTTGATTCCGCGCGGGGCGTAAATCGGCAGCTTGGTGAGGACGTCAGACGGTCGCCTGTTTCACCGCGCCCACCACATCGTCCAGTACCGTGTCAAGAAGGGCGGGGTCCAGAGACTCGCCCATGACGCGGATCAATGGCTCGGTGCCGGACTTGCGGATCAGCAGGCGGCCGTCGCTGCCCAGCTTCTTCTCGCCGTCGGCGATGGCCTGTTGCACCATGTCGGCCTCGAGCGGGGTCTGGCCGGTCTGGTAGCGGACGTTCACCAGCTTTTGCGGGATCGGCGTGAAGACGCGCGCCAGTTCGCTGGCCTTCTGGCCGGTTTCCACCATCGAGGCAAGGAACTGCAGCGCGCCGATCAGGCCGTCGCCGGTGGTGGCGTAGTCGGTCATGACGATATGGCCCGATTGCTCGCCGCCCAGGTTGTGGCCGCTGGCGCGCATTTCCTCGACCACGTAACGGTCGCCGACCTTGGTGCGCTTGAGGCCGATGCCCCTCGATTCCAGATGCCGTTCCAGCCCGAGGTTGGACATGACGGTCGCCACCAGCGCATCGCCCTTCAGCCGGCCTTCGGCGGCCCAGCGTGTGGCGATGAGGGCCATGATCTGGTCCCCGTCGGCGATATGCCCGGTCTCGTCGATCAGCACGAGGCGGTCGGCATCGCCATCGAGGCAGATGCCCAGGTCGGCGCGGGTTTCCAGCACCTTGCGCGCGGCGGCGTCGGGGTGGGTGGATCCGCACTCGAAGTTGATGTTGGCGCCGTCTGGCTCGATCCCCATCGGGATCACGTCGGCGCCCAGTTCCCACAGGACGGCGGGGGCGGTCTTGTAGGCCGCGCCATTGGCGCAGTCGACCACGATGCGCAGCCCTTCGAGGCGGCCGCGATAGGGGAAGGTCGTCTTGGCGTACTCGACGTAACGGCCGCGCGCGTCCTCGAACCGCTTGGCGCGGCCGATGTTTTCCGGCTTGGCAGGGCGGGCGCCGTCTTGCAGCAGTTGCTCGATCCCGGCCTCGGACTCGTCCGACAGCTTGAAGCCGTCGGGGCCGAAAAGCTTGATGCCGTTGTCACTGGCCGGGTTGTGGCTGGCCGAGATCATCACGCCCACGTCGGCGCGCAGCGAGTGCGTCAGGTATCCCACGGCAGGGGTGGGCACGGGGCCCAGCAGGAAGACGTCCATCCCGGTGGAGGCGAAGCCGGCGGTCAGGGCATATTCGATCATGTAGCCCGACAGGCGCGTGTCCTTGCCGATCACCACACGGTGTTCCTGGTTGTCGCGGCGGAAATGACGCCCGGCGGCGGCGCCGAGCCGGAGCGCGAGTTCGGCGGTCATGGGCCATGTGTTGGCCTCGCCCCGGACGCCGTCCGTTCCGAACAGTTTTTCAGCCATGCAATCGCACCTTTCGCCGCGTGACGTTTTCGTGACCATCCTCTTACCCGCGCGCCGTCGTCCTGTCCAACATTCGCAGGGCGGCTGAGCGGTTTGTGGCATAGAACGCATAGTGACCCGCGTCCGTCACAGATGCGCGTTGACGGGCGGGCAGGCGCGACCGCATAAGGTCGTGGGGGCGACAGGCGGATCAAGGGCGAAACCCGATGAAGATTGCGATGATTGGAACCGGCTATGTCGGGCTTGTGTCCGGGGTGTGTTTCTCGGATTTCGGGCATGACGTTGTCTGCGTGGACAAGGATGCCGCCAAGGTCGAAAAGCTGAACCGCGGCGAGGTGCCGATCTACGAGCCGGGGCTGGATGTTCTGATGCAGAAGAACGTCGAGGCCGGGCGGCTGTCGTTCACCCATGACCTGCCGCAGGCTCTGGACGGGGCGGAGGCGGTCTTTATCGCGGTGGGTACGCCGACGCGGCGCGGCGACGGGCATGCCGACCTGACCTACGTCATGGCCGCTGCGCAGGAAGTTGCGAAGCTGGCAAAGGAATATATCGTGATCGTCACCAAGTCGACGGTGCCGGTGGGCACCAACCGGCAGGTGAAACAGGCGGTGCGCAAGGCCAACCCGGACCTGGATTTCGACGTGGCCTCGAACCCCGAGTTCCTGCGCGAGGGCGCGGCGATCGAGGATTTCATGAAACCCGACCGCGTGGTCGTGGGGGTGCAGTCGCAACGCGCGGCGGAGGTGATGGAGGACATCTATCGCCCGCTTTACCTGCGCGAGTTTCCAATCCTGGTCACCGACCTGGAAAGCGCCGAGATGATCAAATACGCGGCGAACGCCTTTCTGGCCACCAAGATCACCTTCATCAACGAGATCGCGGCCTTGTGCGAACGCACCGGCGCGGACGTCAAGCAGGTCAGCCGGGGCATGGGCCTTGACGGGCGGATCGGCAACAAGTTCCTGCATGCCGGCCCGGGTTATGGCGGCAGCTGCTTTCCCAAGGACACCCGCGCGCTGGCCCGGACGGGGCAGGAATACGGCGTGCCGCTGCACATCACCGAGGCGGTGATCGCCGTCAACGAAGAGATGAAGCGGCGGATGATCGACAAGCTGCTCGATCTTTGCGAGGGCAGCTTCAACGGCAAGACCATCGCGGTGCTGGGGGCGACGTTCAAGCCCAACACCGACGACATGCGCGAGGCGCCGTCGTTGACCATCGTACCCGCGCTGGTGGGCGGCGGGGCCAAGGTGCGGATCTGCGACCCGCAAGGCGAGCGTGAAGGCACCGAGCGGCTGCCGGGCGTGCAATGGGTCGAGAACGCCTACAAGGCGGTTGGCAATGCCGACCTGGTGGTGATCCTGACGGAATGGAACGAGTTCCGGGCGCTGGACCTGAAGCGGATCGCGCGGCGGATGAACGTGGCGCGGATGGCGGATTTGCGGAACATCTATTCGGTCAAGGATGCCAAGCGGGCCGGTTTCGTCGCCTATGACAGCGTGGGACGCACGGCGTTCGAGCGCAAGCCCGAGGCGGAAGAAGCGGCAGAGTAGGTCAGGGGCCCAGCTCGGCCCGCGCCACGGCGACCCAGAAGGCCGCGCCGTGCGCGAGGGCCGCGTCATTGAAGTCGTAATCCGCCGAATGGAGCGGGCGGGCGTGCGGCCCTTCGGTGCCGTTGCCCATCAGCACAAAGCAGCCCGGGCGCGTGGCGGCCATCTCGGCGAAATCCTCGGAAAAGAGTTTCGGCGGGCAGGCGCTGTCCATTGGTGCGCCGATAGCCTGTGCGGCGGCGGTGGCGGCGGCGACGGGTTCGGGCGCGTTGATCGTGGGGCGGAAGATCGTGTCGTAGCTGACAGTGCCCGTGACGTCATGCGCGGCGCAGATACCATCGACGATGCGGCGCATCGCGGTCTCGATACGGGCGTTGACCTCGGGCGTGAGGGCGCGGGCATCGCCGGTGAGGGTGGCGCGGCCGGGCAGAACATTTCGCTTGCCGTCGGTCTCGAACCCGGTGACCGAGACGACGCCGTTCTGCGCCGGGTCGAGTTTGCGCGAGACGATGGTTTGCAGGGCGCCGACGATTTCGGCGCCGATGGTGATCGTATCGGCGCCCATGTGAGGCAGGGCGGCGTGGCCGCCGCGTGCCTCGATGGTGATCTCGAAAAGCGCCTCGCTGGCGGTGATAGGCCCCGCGCGGGTGGCGAAGCGGCCCACGGGCACACCAGGAATGTTGTGCATACCGTAGACGGTCTCGACGTCGAAGCGATCAAAGATACCGTCGGCGATCATGGCGGCGGCGCCCTGGCCGTGCTCCTCGTTCGGCTGGAAGAGGAAGACGATGCGGCCAGAGAGGTCGTCGGCTTCGGCAAGGGTTTGCGCCGCGCCGAGCGCCATGCTGGTGTGGCCGTCATGGCCGCAGGCGTGCATCTGGCCGGGGATCTCCGAGCGGTGGGTAAAGCCGTTCTGCTCGGTGATGGGCAGCGCGTCCATGTCGGCGCGGATGGCGATGGTGCGGCTGCCGTTGCCCTTTTGCAGGATGCCGACGACGCCGGACCGGCCGATGCCGGTGTGGACCTCCAGCCCGAAGCCGCGCAGCAGGTCGGCGACGCGGGCGCTGGTGCGGGGCAGGTCGAAGCCCAGTTCCGGCATCCGGTGAAAGGCGTGGCGCCATTCGGTCATCTGCGCGGAGAGATCCGGCGGCAGCGTCATGGTTTCGGCAGCACGAGAATGGCGCGGAAGTCGTTGACGTTGGTCAGCGTAGGGCCGGTCACGACCTGATCGCCGATACGCCCGAAAAAGCCATGCGCGTCGTTGATGGCGAGCGCATCGGCGGCGTCGGGGGCCTTGGTGAGGGTCCCGGGCGAGATGACCGCGCCCGCGACCTCTGCCGCGCCGTCGACGCCGTCGGTGTCGCAGGCCAGCGCGTGGATGCCGGGTGCGCCGTTAAGCGCGAACGCGAGGGCGAGGCAGTATTCGGCGTTGGGCCCGCCGATGCCGTTGCCGCGCCGGGTCACGGTGAGTTCGCCGCCCGACAGGAGGAGGAAGGGTTTGTCGCCCTGTACCTTGCGTGCGAGGGCGGCGTGGTCGGCGGCAACGTCGCGGGCCTCGCCTTCGACGGCGTCGCCGAGGATTTGCACCTCGATCCCCTCGGCCTTTGCGATTTCGGCGGCGGCGGCCAGCGATTGCGAGGGGGCGGCGTAGATCAAGTTTTCCACGGTCGAGAGGCGCGGGTCGTCGGGAGGCAGGGGGTTGCCGCCCGCGTTCAGGTAGTCGGTGATTGAGGGCGAGGGCGTGACGTTCCAGCGGGCCAGCGTTTCCAGCGCGCGGGCCGGGGTGCCGGTGTCGCCGACGGTGGGGCCGCTGGCGATGTCGCTGGGGTTGTCGCCGGGCACGTCGGAGATCAGAAGCGCGACCATCTTGGCCGGGTACGCGGCGGCGGCGAGTTTGCCGCCCTTGACCGCTGAGATCTGTTTGCGGATGCCGTTGATGGCGCCGATGGGCGCGCCGGAGGCCAGCAGCGCGTCGGTGAGCGCCTGTTTTTCGGTGAGGGTGATGCCTTGGGCCGGGGCGCAGAGCAGTGCGGAGCCGCCGCCGGAGATGAGGGCCAGCACGGTGTCGCCTTCGCCGCAGCTGTCCAGCAGGGCGAGCATCCGGCGGGTGGCGTCGACGCCGGCCTGATCCGGCACGGGATGCGCGGCCTCGACGATCTCGATGCCTTCGCAGGGGCGGGCATAGCCGTACCGGGTGATCACCAGGCCCTCGCAGGGACCATAGGCGGCCTCGACCGCCTCGGCCATGCGGGCGCTGGCCTTGCCGGCGCCGATCACCACAAGGCGGCCCTCGGGTCGGGGCGGCAGGTGGGCGGCTAGGCTTTGCATCGGGTCGGCCACTTCCACGGCGCGATCAAAGAGGCGGCGCAGGAAGCTGTCGGGGTCTTGCATGAGGCGCTCCGGGTCTTGTTGTTGACGCAGCGTAGCGCGGTGTGCGGCGCGTGCAAGCACAGCCTGCCCAGCTTGACAAAACCGGGGTCAGAGGCGACAGACGCGGGCATGTGGATGACCTTTCTCCAAGTGGGCCTTGGCGGGGCCATAGGCTCGATGCTGCGCTTCGGAGTGGGGCAGGCGGTGGCGCGTCACGTCGCTGGCGGGTTCCCGTTGGGGGTGCTGCCGGTGAACATCCTGGGGTCGTTCGTGATGGGGATGGTGGTGATCTATACGTTCGAAAAGGACCTGACGCAGTTGAACCCCTTTTTGATGGCGGGGGTACTTGGCGGATTCACGACCTTCTCGGCCTTTTCGCTGGAGGCGTTCACCTTGTACGAGCGCGGCGCGGTCGGCACGGCGGCGCTTTACGTGGTCGCCTCCGTCGCCTTGTCGGTGCTCGGGCTGGCACTGGGCGTCTGGCTGGCGCGGGGGATCTGGGCATGAGCGGCGTGCAGACATTGACGGTCGAGCCCGGCGAGGGCGACCAGCGGCTGGACCGCTGGCTGCGGCGGCGGTTCCCGCATGTGGCGCAGGGGCGGATCGAGAAGATGTGCCGCAAGGGCGAGCTGCGCGTCGATGGCGGACGGGTGAAGGCAAACACGCGGCTGGAAGAGGGTCAGCAGGTGCGCGTGCCGCCCCTGCCGGAGCCGGGCGAGGTGGAAAGCGCGCCTGTCGAGAAACAAAAGACGAAGATTTCGGACGCCGACGCGAAAATGATCCAGGACGCGGTGATTTACCGCGACGACCACATCATTGCGCTGAACAAGCCGCCGGGCCTGCCGGTGCAGGGGGGCAGCAAGCTGACCCGGCACGTCGATGGGCTGGCCGATGCGCTGCGGTTCGGGATGGATGAAGCGCCGCGGCTGGTGCACCGGCTGGACAAGGACACGTCCGGCGTTCTGATCCTGGCGCGGACGCGGGCGATGGCGGCGGCGATGACGCAGGCGATCCGGCACCGCGAGACGCGCAAGATCTACTGGGCCGTGGTGGCCGGCGTGCCGACGCCCTACCTGGGCGAGATCAAGTACGGGCTGGTCAAGGCCGGGGGGCATGGCGCGCGCGGCGAGGGCGAAAAGATGGTCTGCATCCATCCCGGAGAGGTGGACCGTACCAAGGGCGCCAAGCGGGCGATCACGCAATATGCCACGCTCTACCGGGTCGCCAGCCGGGCCTCGTGGGTTGCGATGGAGCCGATCACAGGCCGGACTCACCAGTTGCGGGCGCATATGGCCGAGATCGGGCATCCCATTGTGGGCGATGGCAAGTATGGCGGGTCCAGCCAGGAGAACCTGGGTGATGGCTGGGGGGCGAAGCTGGGCGGGATCATCTCGAACAAGCTGCACCTGCACGCGCGAACCATGGCGTTCGAGCATCCGGTGACGAAAAAGCCCGTGGTGATCGACGCAGAGCTGCCCGAGCACATGGCAAACACGTTCGAGACACTGGGCTGGACGCCGGACCTGGCCGCCGATGACCCGTTCGAGGCGCTGCGATGAGCGCGCTGCGGCTGGTGATCTTCGACGTGGACGGCACGCTGGTGGACAGTCAGGCGGATATCGTCGCGGCGATGAGCCATGCCTTTGCAAGGGCCGAGCGGGAGGCGCCGTCGCGCGAGGCGATCCTGTCGATTGTCGGGCTGTCGCTGGACCGGGCGATGATCGTGCTGGCGCCGGACATGGACGCGGCGATGCACGTGCGCATGGTGGAGTGGTACAAGGAGGCGTATATCGCCCTGCGGGCCAAGATCGGCGCGGCGGAATCCTCGCCGCTTTATCCCGGGGCGCGCCAGGTCCTGGAGACGCTTCACGCGAAGCCCGAGACGTTGCTGGGCGTGGCGACGGGCAAGTCGCGCCGGGGGCTGGACAAGCTGCTGGAAGGGCATGGGCTGGAGCGCATGTTCATCACCCAGCAGGTCAGCGACCATCACCCGTCGAAACCGCACCCGTCGATGATTCGTGCCGCGTTGTCCGAGACCGGGCTGGAGCCGCACCAGGCGGTGATGATCGGCGACACGAGTTTCGACATGGAGATGGCCGCCGCCGCGGGCGTGGCGGGCATCGGGGTCGGCTGGGGCTATCACCCGCGCGAGGCGCTGGGCGCGGCGCGGCACATGATCGAGCGTTTCGAAGACCTGCCGCCCCTGTTGCAAGAAATATGGGAGACTGCGGCATGAGCGAGTGGAAGGCCAAGCGGTTCTGGAAAGAG